>NZ_OZ034983.1:922234-1229646 GCF_964030845.1 Candidatus Fukatsuia endosymbiont of Tuberolachnus salignus | reverse complement strand
CAATATATTGCGCAACACGATAAAGAACTTGATTTTATCTCTATGCTACCTTTATCCGGCCATGATGGTACCTTGCTTTACCGGAGCAGTTTACATGAAGCAGGAGTGACCGGTAAAGTATCGGCAAAAACGGGGGCGTTGCAAGGTGTTTACAATTTGGCGGGTTTTATCACCACCACCACTGGGCAACGTATGGCGTTTGTCCAGTTTTTGTCAGGTTACGCTGTCTCTCCCGGGGAGCAACGTACTCGTAGGGTACCGTTGCTTCGTTTTGAGAGCCGTCTATATAAAGACATTTATAAAAATAACTAATTTTTGCGCTAAACTTTCTGCAAAAGCACAGTGTGTTATGTAAAGTGTATTCGCACCTGTCTCACTAGGGGAAAATATGAGCACGGAAAACCCCATGATTATTTTACGTCGGGTTGTAGTATGTACGGTTATTAGTCTATGGTTGGTCGGTTGTAGCAATGATACGCCAACCTCCGCACCGATCAGCACCGCAGGAGGCAAAACTTTCGGAAAAAAATCGGGTGATAAGAAAAACGCCACTGCTCCTATAATTTATAACCGTAGCTATAATAATATCGCCAAGGGAAGCTACAATGGCAACGTTTATACCGTTAAGCGGGGTGATACTTTATTCTATATCGCATGGATTACCGGTAACGATTACCGCGAGTTGGCAAGTAAAAATAATATCCCCCAACCTTATAGTCTCAACGTAGGACAATCTATTCAATTGGACAACGTATCCGGTCAGAGTATGTTGACAGCCGGTAACACAACGACCAATAGAATAGCCATACCACCATCGGATAAGGCGATGCAAACCAAGCCGGTTGATTTTAAAGTAACGAGCGAGTATTCTCCTTACCCAGGTAAACAAAATGTTAGTAAAATGTTGCCAAAAATTGATACAACAGCGTCGGCTACTGCTCAGGGGGGCACCCGTGGCGCTTTTGATAATGTCAGTCCAGTTAAGGAGTGGAAATGGCCGGCTGATAATTTCCGAGCTGTTCGAGAAGGCAGTAAAGGGATTGAAATCGAGGGTAAACGTCAGCAACCAATATTTGCGACTGCTCAGGGTAAAGTGGTGTATTCCGGCAACGCGTTACGAGGTTACGGCAAGCTTATCATTATTAAACATAGTGATGACTATCTGAGTGCTTATGCTCATAACGATACTATACTGGTTCAGGAACAAGAAGAAGTGAAGGCAGGGCAAAAAATAGCGACTATGGGTAGCACCGGAGCTGATTCAGTTAGATTACATTTTGAAATTCGTTACAAAGGGAAATCCGTTAATCCGCTGCGTTACCTTCCGCAGCGATAAGTGGGACGGAATACGTTGAAATTCTGTTCTCGGTGTCACCGGAGTAGGAGCTGCATATGAACCAAAACACGCTGAAAGTCGATGAGTTGCTAGATGAAGACGCAGATTTTTATGAGGGTAGTTCGGTAGAGGTAGAGGATGATTCGGTAATAGAGATTTTTGATGAAAAATCATCCCTAGATGAAGTTATTGAAGACGAACTGGCGGAAGATGATCTGCTGCTGCAGATACCGTCTTGCCCATCATGATGCAAGTGCTATTTTTGTATCGAATGGGATGCCTGATTTCAGCACACCATACGCCAGTTGGAGTAATTTGCGCATTGCTGCACAGACGCCCATTTTACCCCCTTTATGGCATGATACGAGTCGTTGCCACTGTGCTTTCACTATCGGATTACAAGAAAGGGCAGCCAGAGCGGGCATATACAACGCTTTCCTGAGCTCGGTATGACCCCGTTTTGATAGGCGGCTCCGTCCTTTAAATAAACCTGATTCACAAAGTTTTGGGTTAAGCCCGGCATAGGCCACCACTGCCTTACTGTTAGTGAATTTTGACACATTACCCACATACGCCAGCAAACTGGCACTTAGTATTTCACCGATACCAGGAATACTCTCCAGCAACGCTTTATTTTTCTTTAAGTCAGGATCGTTATCGATATGGTTTTTTATTTTTTCTTTGGTGGCCTGGATTTGTTGTTTAAGTGCAGAAATGATTTCAAGCAGTGAGGATTGAACGACATCGTCAGCCACTGATTGCCGATTTTCTTGCATTTGCCTCATTTCCTCTAAACTCTTTAGATGGCGTACTAGCGCGGTTAATTGACGTTCGCTCAAGGGAGGAGGAGTCCAGAGGACAGGTGTATGCAGTGCGCAGTAGCGCACTATCATTTTTGCATCCCCCTGATCCGTCTTGTTCCGACTCAGTTCACTCTCACCAAAGGCATGAATACGTGATGGGTTTTCTAGGCTGACGTCAATGCCATTATCAACTAAGAACATAGCCAGTGGAACACTGTAACTCCCTGTGGCTTCGAGACAAATATGACAATCCCCGTAAGGGATAAGCCATTTCAGTAGTTGGCTAAATCCAGAGGGGGTATTCGGGAATGCTTTTGTTTTATACTTTTTTCTCTCTACCCACACTGCAACATCGAATTTTAATTTGGCAACATCAATACCCACTGCGGTCTTGTCCATGGCTGATTCTCCCATGAAAAACAGATAATTAAATGATCGCCCCGACCTTCCTTATAAATACGTGCTCTTAGCACAAGATACCGTTCGGTCTTACAGGCGACGATAAATATGTCACCGGGGTTTTATCTGACTGCACAAGCTTTAAGCCTAAGGGCGCAAACAAACTCTCCGGTGACATCCCAATGATCAGTTGGGGATCATCAACCTTTGAAAGTTAATAATCAAGATATAAGGGCATAAAGATTATCGACGCCAATACGCTCGGTGGCGTCTTTAGTCATCACAAATTCGCCTTTGTGGACGATACCCGCAGGCTGGTATTTGTCGCCTTCACCGGTGTAGCCACCGCTCGCATGGCTGGGCACGGTGCTTTGCCAGCGGGTGTTCATGCCCATTACACCGGTTCCCATGGCGCTGTGACTGGTTGCATTTACAGGGTTCGTGGTAAACGACCCCCCTATCCAGCCCATGGCTGCCTGTATTGCTTGAGCAATCAGTAATCGATTAATGATATCGACGATATTTGTCAAAAATGCCGTGGCAAAGCTTTTTAGATTGGCCTGACCGGTGGTGGTCAATTCGGTCATCATCGAGGACAAGTTGCCCAGGGTGTGATTGGCGAGTTTTTGTGTTGCCGCGAAGACGTGAGTGGCGGTTTCACCGTATTCGGTTATTCCTTGTTTCATGCCCGCCAGCCAGTTGCCCTCGTTCATTTTTTCCTGATGAAAACCGGTATGTAATTCTTGTTTTGCCCTGAGATAGGCGGCGGTGATTTTTTCTAGTTGCTCGGCATCGGTGATGCCTTCTTTTTGTTTCTGATAGGTATTATCCAGCTGAAAGGTCTGGTCAACGCGTTTTGCCTGTTTATCGGTGAGTCCAAATCTAGCCTGCTGCTGAGCGTTACGACGGGCAAGAGACTGGCTGGTGTCTTCCATCTGTTTGAGTGCGGCGAGCGCTTTTTGGCGCTGGCTGTTCTCACGGGATAACTGAGCTTCCAGTTGCAGGCTGGCATTGATTTCTTTGGCACGGGCTAACAGAGATTGTTGGTCAGCAGTCAATAACGATTTGGTTTTTAAATCCGCTATCTGCTGTGTGAATCTCACCTGCTGCTTTTCCTGCTCATTCATTGAAGCCGTGAGCGTTGCCTGTTCACGTAACATCGCGACCCGCTGACGGCTTTCCAGTAAAGCACGGGTGGCAGCATCATCGCGATAGACTGCGGCTGGACGGCCTGTTGCCTGGCGGATGTTGGGTGATTTTTTGCGCTTCTCGTCGGGAAATCGTGCTTCGATAGCCGCACGGATACGCACTTGTTCCTGCGGGCTGAATCGGGTAGCAATCTCGTTAAATTTTTTCAGCTCTTTGCTGCGCTGCTGGGCTTGGTTGGCATAGCGTTCACGCCAGTGGTCACGGCGTTGCAGCGCCGCTTTTTCGATTGCTTCGGTGGTGTGATGGGCTTTTTTACGCGCCGCGGTTAATTCATCCTGAAATTGCTTTTCCAGTAAGGCCGTTTTTTTATTTTCCAGCTCTTTGATACGGGTGCGATTAAAAAACCCTTTGCGCGCCGCATTTAAATGCGCCTCCGCCAGGGCCAGTTCATCCTGTATCGTTTTGTCTCTGCCGATATCCAGCATGGCATTCCAGGCGCTCTTGGCCGTGTTTTTCAGGCTGTACCAGGCTTTTTCCATCGTGCCCAGATTAGCGACGATGTCATCCGCCCGGGTTTTCAGGGCATTGGCATAGGCCTCCATCGCCAGACGTGCGGCACCCAAGGTATTGCCCGCGCGTTCCAGGGCGGCTATCTGTTCATACTCGGAAGCCGTCAGAAAATGCAATTGCTTGTCTAATGCTTTGACCGCAGTAAGCGGTTCCTCCTGTAAGCGGGTAAAATGTTTGACGGTGTCATCGACGGATTGCCCCGTTGCCGCGGCCATTTTGGCGGCCGCCACGCTGACCTGTTCAATTTGTGTGCTGTCAAACGCGCCGCTGCCCACCACCTGTGCCAGAGCTGCCGATAACGCCGATTGGGTTAACCCGTCACCGGAGAGTCGTTTAGCCAACTGTTGTAATTGAGTGGCGGTTTTGCCCGCATACTGGCCGGTCAAAATCAGCTGCTTATTGAAGGTGCTGCTTTCTTGTGCACCCCGGTAGTAGGCCAGTCCGACGCTTGCCAGCGCGGTCGCGGCGCCCCCGAGCAGGATTTTGGTCGGTGTCAGCCACTGTCCCATGGCTTTGAGTGCATTGGCGATGCCACCAAAGCTGTCCCGGATTTGTCCTCCTTGCTGAATGGCAATCAGGTACAGCGGCATCCCCCCGGCAATCGAGGTCGCAATGTCGGTAAACTGCATCGGCAATTGACGTAATGCCATCCGGTATTGACCCGCCGATATCGTGCCTTTTTTCCAGCTGTTTTCTTGTTCCCTGAGTGTGGCAATGAAAGGTGCAGCCTGTTGGGTGACGCCCAATTGTGCGGCTTTGTAGGCCAAAATCTCCGCAGTGGTTTTCCCCTGACATTCACTTTGTTCACGCAGTTTAGCAATAAAGGCGTTTTTTGCCTGAGCGGCGACTTTGTCTGCAGCGGCTTGCGCCGCCGCGGCACGACCTTCAGCGGTTCTCGCTTGGGCAGCTTGAGCGAGTTCATCACGCGCCTGATGAATTGCCCGGGCGGCTTGGTCAAAGGTGTCCTTGTCAAGGAACGGCAAGTTTTTATACCGCCTGAGCTGCGCTTCCCTCTCATCAAGCTTGCCAAAGGCCGCGGTGACCGGATGAATTTTACCCAATAAGCGGTGCAGCTCATCACGCTGTTGTTGCAGGCTAAGATTGGCTTGATGTGTTTGATGGCCGAACGCATTGAGCGTACGGGTGGCCGGTGTAAACGATGAATTGAAATCCTCGGCTTGCGCGGCAGTACGCGCGGCCGTGTCGCCAAAGTGAGCCAGTGCCCTGTCCCCTTTTTCCAGGTTTGAGGTGTCGACACGTAGCGAAATCGTTGCAATCTCTGTCATGTTGAATGCCTCTTGTGAATAAGGGACAAGGCGATACTTTTCAGGGTGCGGATATCGTCAAAAACGGTTGCGCGGGGTTCTACGCCTAGTAGAGTCATCACGTGGAGTAGGCAGCCATAATCCAGGCCAGTCGGACCCGCCATCCCCGTGCGCCATTGGGTCGACATCGCCCGCATGACGAGGAAAGACGGCCAGATGTCAGGCCAGACTTCAATGCACTGTGCGTTAAAATCCTCAGGGCGTAAGCCTGCGCTGGCTAATTCTTCCGCACAAGGCGCTGGGGTGTAGAGCGCCGTCGCAACCGCCCTCAGTTTTTTTCGCGTTGACCCAAGAGCTCACGGTAAAAGGTGTGAATGATAGCTTCAATGGCTTGGGGATAGTTATTCGCCAGCTTGGTCAGATTGTCACGATTTAACTCATCGGGCAGCGCCCAGGCGGCGGTAATGTGCTCAACAAAATCCAATCCCGTTTGGTTTTTGCGTTTTTCCCGCTCCGCCATCTCGTTGAGTGGCACATGTTTGAAGGTAAAGGTCACGATACCTGCCTCCAGGCCCGCGCGTGGAATCGCCACATCGGCTTTAAATCTGGGCTGAGGTTGCAACGTAAATTCGATCGACATACGGTGTCTCCTTAAGCGGGTTCTTTGTAAAATGTCATGGCGGGACTCTGCATATTCAGTACCAATGAGACCGTTTCCACGGCGTTAACTTCAGTATGAGGCACCTCGTTAAAAGCCACCGTCGCTGACCAGTAGCGCTTTTCTTTGGCCTGCGGCACGAACATCGAGAAGGCGACCACGTCCTGACGCTGATCGGTCTCCCGTAATAGCGGATAAATCGCCAAAGCAGGATCATGTCCCAAGGTATAGGTCAGGGTGCGCGGGGCTTTCACGGTGTTGATATTGCGTTGCACGGTATCGGATAAAAATTGCAGGCTGACCGTTTGTTGATCGCCGCCAGAACTGGCAACCTCTTTGATTTGCGGGATTTCTGTCCAGGTTTTTATTTTGCGCAGACTGCCCGCGCCGCCACCGGCAACAAATTGTGTGGTCTGGCGGGTGTCGATATTTTCCAGGGTGAGGCTGGTTGCCGTCGCCGCCGACACGCGAGCAACCCGTTCATTGAGCCCCGTCCAGCCGGAAGACAGGTGAACAAGGTCATCCTTTTTAATTTTGTCGTTGCCGACCACCGTGAGCACCGCATGGGCAGCATTCGTGATAGCCGTAAACGGTAGCGCGGTTTCGTAGTCTGAGGCCAGGTAAACCTGGGCACCATTTGGTAAGGCAAAGCCCATAAGCTGTCTCCGAGTGTTGAGAGAATAAGAGGATGTTTAGAAATAAATTGATAACGAAATAATTTTCGAGGGCAGTTGATCAAGATAAGGTCGCTGTCCGACTTTTTTATTCGATGAGGGTGTGTAGTTTAATGAGCGCTTCTTCAATCACGATGTGATCAGCTTTTTCAATGAATTCACCGTCTCGGGCAGTGATATCAACCATTCTGCTTTGATTTAATAACACGACGCCTTGGGTTTGCGCGCCACTCCCTGATAATGTTACCGTGAAACCCTGATACCTTGAGAAAGCACCGCCTTGTGTGATCGGGGCAATCAAAACCATGCCAAGATCATTGAAGTTTTTAGGAGAGAGTACCAATACTGGTCGTCTGTCACCTTGCTGTTCTTTTCCTCGAGTCGGGTTGAGTGTTAACAATACGATATCACCGCGCGAAAATCCTTTTCTACGTGTCACCATATTTCTTCCCCTACGGGGGAGTGATCGTCACCCCATACACTTTCTTCCGTTTCAAGTGGGGCACTGGCATCACATTGTTTAATCAGTTCGGCCAGGGTGTAACGCTTAGGTTTGGGCGTCAGAACCAAGGTGCCGTCTTTGATTTCCAGATCCAGTTCTTGACCTACAGAGACCCCAATTTTTTTCAGAAAGAGCGCCGGTATGACGATACCGTTGCTATTGCCCCATTTTTTGATGGCTACTGTCATAAGACCTCCGAACATTGATGTTTATACAGCGTATAATAGTGACAGAAGAAGTCAATAATTATATTTAGTCTATACATTATATGTGAAGATACCCTCTGACAAATGTGAAGCACTCTAACAATTCACTACGGGGTAGTCGCCGATCAAATCATATGCGCCCGATAGCGCAGACTGAGGGGCAGACTGTAGGTGTGACAGTGCGTGATACCCGCAAATACTGTGAGGACACTAATGATTGCACAGCGGATAAGGCCATCGGTTAACGTGGTGCCCAAATCAAACAGATTGATGAGGTCATCAGCGACAGCTTGAACTTGAGCCTGGCCGCTACCCGTCGGGACACAGAGGGTCATTTGATAGACCCCGTGATAAACCCGGGAAACTTGCGCTAAATCCAGGCATTCTGTGGTGGCAGGCAAGAGATACGATTGCAGATACAGGCTGCCGGTGTCACTAAACTGCACGTTTTGACTGGCGACGGGAACCCCTTTTTTTGCTGCCCAGGTGCCCAGATGGTGCTCAAGTAGCGCCATGATACGTCCCGTGCTCATTTTTTCATCTCCTTAACCGCCTGGTTAAACAGCGTCTGGAATGCTTCCGCGGTGACACGAACCATACCGTTGGGCGCCTGTTTCGAGTGACCGAACTCCAGCCGATAGGCATAGGGCACGGTGTTGCTGAAATAGATGGCCTGCGTACCCGGCGTAAACTGCGTTAATTGCTGCATTCCCTCCGTTAGCGTCAGATTGCCACGGGGGTCAATGCGTCCGGTTTCTGTTTCTGCGGGCACATCAAAGGTCACCTGCCAATTGCCGCGAAATCGACCACCGGTATAGCCGGGTGGCGCTTTGCCTTGCCAGGTGTCCGCGTTACCCACTGGCGACATTGTCACCAATCTTGCCAATATTTTCATGCCCAGCACCTGGGGGAGTGCCTGATGCGCCTGTTTACTCTGGTTAATAAAGGCAGTCATGGAGGCCATAAAAGGTTTGTTATCCGTCATCTTAGAGCCTGTTCCAAATCTTCTTGAGCGACGCTCAGACGAGGAAAAAACGTGTGAAAAAGCGCAGTTTACAGAGAGTAAATGAGCATTTTGAGCGCGTTTTTGACGAAGTATCAGCAAGCACAAGAGATTTAGAACAGGTTCTTAGGCTCTCAGTTGCAATTGATAACACAGCAGCAATGCAGCAGGTTTCACGGGAGTGACCTGTATCACCCGATGGGCTTTGCCCTCGATAAGAAGGCGATCGCCCTGATAAATTTCCGTCTCAGCGGTTGCCATCATTTTACTGTCACCTTGTTGGATAAGCGTGCCATCAATTTCACCGGTGGTGTAACGCGCCATGACACCCGTCAGCCTGTGATTTTCTAGCGGAACAGCGATTTCAACGCCTTTGATGACCTGAACACCCCCGCCTCGCTGTAGGGTATAAGGGACACCATTGTCACGCAATAAACGGTCGGCAGCACGGCGTAAGCCTGCATCATTGATCGCCATGTCATCACCCCCTGACGAGCTGGATTTGGCAGCTGCTGATGAGCAGGCCGTGCAGTAAGCCAGGCAACCAGCTAAAATGAGGTGACGAAGCAGACCCCGACGCATAGGTCACACTGATTGCCCCTGAAACACTTTCCTGAATAACTTCCTTGCCACCTGAAAACGACGGCGTCAAATCGATAGCCTGTGCGGCCAACGCCAGACGGCATTGCGCCTGAAGGACTTGTGATGGAATGCACTCTTTGGGCAATAAATAGCCATCGAAGATAACCCCTGAGCGCGGCCAGGCCAGGGGCTGAGAAGCGGTGGTCCGTTCGCCTTGCCAGTTCAGTCCCGCCAGGTAATCCAGAGCTTTTATCAACAAGGTTTCACAGGCAATGTCCTCCTCGGGGAGCGGCTCACCTCGTTTGCTGGCGAGTCGTCGCAAATCGGCGACACGGGCATAACTTTCCCTTTCGGGTGAATTGATATCCGTGATGAGCATGTTATTTTTCCTGTTCACTGTGTTGCCAGCCTTCATCCAGCCAGCGGGTGATTTCATCGGGATGCACATTGGCGGTTATCGGATCATCAGGGTGAAGAGGGGAAGGATGCATCATCGGGATAAGTGCTGAAGGCGGTGGTGTTACTGCTGTATTGTCTTTTTTGTTTTTCGTCATGCTTTTTTCCTAACATAACCTCGATTCGGGATAAGCATAAGCCTCACTAAGTAGACCACATATTCACACAAAATATACTTTACAATCAATATGTTAGTCGTGTATTTTAATTACGTACCTTTACTTGCAACCCTGTTTATATTGCATCATGGTACAGTGACATTAAATACAACATTTGGATTGTTACGGAAAAAAAGGATATTTACATGAAAAGGACCAAGAAACTTTTGACACTATTACCAATTTTATTATCGCCAATGTTTACCTTTGCTTCCCCTGCTGCGGTTCCTGCGGGTTGTAAAGTTTGGATGGTACCTGAAGGTCCGTGGCTTTCACGCCTGCTCGTTTGTTCTCAACAGAAAACAACCCCCTCGTGTCCTTTATCTCAACAGATTACTGATCGACAGGATATCATGATGCCCCCAAGAATCGGGTGACCCGCTTTTTTGTATATGAGTTAGACTTATGCTTATCTCTATTCAGTTAAAATAAAGCGGCTATCACGCCGCTGTCTTAGCCTAAAATCAGCGCACTGTGCTCCGGTTTCACTGCCGCGACACCCCAGGCTAGCCCGACTTCATAGCGTATCTGATGATACTGACGGTAGAGCGCCACCTGGAAAGTCATGCCGGAGACCGGATCGGTGACATTCATCACATCATCGGCGATATCCCCGCCTTGAGGCATCGCCGGTGTCCGTGACGCCAGCAGGAATGCATTGCGATCGAATGCCATGTTAGCGGTGTAGTGACCAACCAGCGTGACAGCGGTGTTGTCCGCCAGGTCTTGCAACAAGCCCGGTGCAGACAAGGTGATAGTCGAGGCGCTGGCTGCTGCCACCACGTATTGATGCGTATCGCCGGTAAAGGTGACAATATCCCCTCGGTTTATCGTGCCGCTTCCACTGTCTACGGCAATGAGCTGATTGCCGACGTGATAACCGCCCGCTTTGTTGACCAGAAACCCGCTACCCGTCCCTGCTGTGACCCGTTTGATGCCCGCGGAATTGTGCAAATTAAAGCCTTCGATACGCCCGATGGTGCCTTCACGTAACAGGGCTTCGCTGCCCGCTTCGTTGACTTTAAACAAGACGGATTGTTTGCCACGAATGTTGGAAATAGCCGCTGACCCCAAGACCATTTGCAAATCGGTGGTCGGGGCCCCGTTATCTTCCAGCACGCGACGCGCATCGGCAAAATCGGCCAGGTCTTCTTTGACGCCAAAGGGAGTGCTCCCTGCCTTTCCGACAGCCAGTTGTTCTTCCCCGTTCCATTGCACGGGCGCCATTTTGGATTTGCTGATTTTAACTTCCACCGTACTGAGTGTTTGTTCCGCACTGCCTGCCGCCGTGGGACCGGGCACGATGTCCACCGTTTTAGCGATGGGGGCCACCGGTGCGGTGATATTTTGATCGAGGGCGGCGGTTTCCGCTTTGCTGTTACGGGCGACGGCGGGAATAAAACCGACTTGCTCACGGGAAACGCTGTCTAATGCGGTATAAATGGTGGGGATCAACCCCGTTAAGGTATTGCCTGCCATGCTGTTGCTCCAGGGTTAAGGGTAAGGTGTGTAATTAATCGACGATCGAGATACCGTCTTTGAGTGCGGCCTGTTTGCTGCCGATGTCCAAGGCATCAAAGGCGCTGCGTTTGAGTGTTTTGTGTCCGTGCTGCTGGGGTGTGGGTTGTGAACCGCCGCCACGGTGGCCGGAGGCTTTCAGAATGTGGTCTTTGTGCGGATACTGTTCGATGAGGTATTCTAAGGCTTCCTCAAACTCCGCGATTTCCCCGGGCTGACGGCGTGAGAATACCTTGTTGCCTGCCGCATCCGTGGCGACCACTTTACCTGCGTCAATGCTGAATGCGTGACCGAACCGGGCTTGCACCAAATCCGCCGGGATCGCCAGGTTATCCTGGATAAACGTCGAGCTGCTGAAACGTCCGCCAATCATCTCTTGATACAACTGGGCTTCCAGGGTTTTATTTTTGCTGCTGGCCTCGTCAAGCTGAGTTTGAAAAGCTTGAGTGATTTGTGCTTTCACCTGGTCGACCGCACCGGCCTCGATTAATTTCTTTTGATCGATGTGGGTGAGCGTTTGCAGTGCTTCACGGGCTTTCGCTGGGTCGTCAATGCCGGCAAACGCCTTGAGCTTGGCTTCGAGTGCTTCCTTGGCCTCACGGTGGCTTTTGGCTTCCCCATTGAGGGCGCTAATTTTGTTCAAGGCTGCCACCGCATCAAAGGGGATCGCTTTGCCGTCCTCATGCAAATACACCGGCATGCCGTTTTCCAGTACCGCTTTTCCTTCTGTATCGAGGTGCAATTTCATTGCTATTGTCTCCGCCCGCAGGCTGGGTTAACCGGTCATCCGACCCGGGCGCTGTGTCGCTTCCGCTCACAGCTGTTCATAAAAAAAGCCACCCTGGGGTGGCCTGTGTGAAGTTGGTTATCAACGCTATTTTAAAATGTCCAGTTTTTGCTACTTTACGTGATGAGAGAACATGTTAAGTTGTGCTGACATGTTGATTTTTTACTCTATATGGAGGGTTTCGCGCAGCTGTTCTAACGTGAGCCATTCCCCTTTGTCGCTAAAAAATGCGTCGGGACGCCGTCCCTCCTCTCGCAGCATTTTAGCGCGGGTTTTACCCAGGACTTGGATTTGCCGCGCGTAAGGTTGTTGCTGTAACCAGTCAGAATACGTGGTATCCGCAGGCACTTGCCCGTCCAGGCTGGCGCGTGTGCCCGGGTCCAGCTCATCTAAGTCAATGCCCAGGGCGCGCCAGGATTTGATGACCAGTGTCTCCGTTGAGCGACAGCAAAAGTGCAGGCGTCCCGGTCCTTGCAGATAGGGGATTTTGTGGCCGAGTGGCTGGCCGGCTAGGGTGTAGCACAAACGGTCACGGATAACACAGGGTGATGAGGTTTTGTTATCCAGCGTACTGAGCCACTGTTTTCTGTCTATCATTGCGGCGTTATTTTCAGCAAATTTATCCCGTGCTACCGCTGAAACATGGTTAACAGCGGTTTTGACCACACTGGTGAGATTTTTGCGACTGATGTCCAGTACCCCATCTTGATACTGTTTTGCCCTGCTCCCGCGTACTTTGCGTGTAATTTGCTCGACGGTATCACCCAAGAGAAACCCGTTTTTTACCGCGTTGTTGATACGCTGAAAGCGATCGCTTTCCAGATGACTGACCCAGTCGCGCAGTAAACGCCCTTGAAAGGGCTGCGCCATCGCTGCCGCGTAAACCTGTTCTGCGGTGATAATCGCTAAGGGATAGCGGTGTAGCACCCCATCAGGCAGCAGGGTATCAAAGAGACGGCAGTGATAACCCGCTTCGTGCTCAGCAAAGGCTAGCAATTCCTCGCTGAGCGATAAATACAGGGTACTCATTGCCTGCTGATTCACCTCTTGGACACAGGCTAACAAGCGGGCTAACTGTTTGACTTCGATGTGTTGCGGATTAACCTTCTCCAATTTCCCGAAAAGTCGGGCGGTTAGTTCAGCATCATATTGGTTGAGTAGTGCCACCTTTTCTTTAACCACCCCGAGAGCATAGCGTGATTGAAACAGACTGTGTGCCAGGGCTTCATCACGCAGACGTTGGTTGACTGTGGACATGGTAACCCCTTAATAGAAAAACCGGTTTGATGGCATGAGGATAACGGGGTGTTTTTATACAGCCTGCGCGTCACCTCACGATGCCACGCGGGCGTTACAGTAAATCCGGTGGCAAATTGTTAAGTTCATCACACAGGGTTTCCGGGTTGGCATCGGCATCAATAAGGTTCAGTGCCTGTAAGGCGCGGATGGCATCCACCTGACGAATATCCCCGCCTTGCCGCAGTGCCTGTATCGCCAGGGCGGCCGGGGCATTGAAGGCTTGCTGGGTGGTTTCAAGCTCGGTGCGAATGTCCACCTTGCCGCCGTCTTTTTCGCCTGACCAGTCTGCCATCAGTTGCAACAGGGTATCGAGGGCATCTTCTAGCGAGTTAGACAGGGTGTAGAGCGGGGATTGTTCTTGTAGGCGCTCTTCGCTCACTTGGTCGAGGGTCTTGGTGCTACTGTTTTGACTGCGCAACAGCTTGCCACCGGCTTGACGCATCTGCTCGACCAAATCCGTCAGTGCCTCTTTGCCTGCTCCTACGGCGGCGCCCGAATGTTCGGTGTACGCACTGCCCTGTTTGGTGCGGTCAGTAAAGTGTGTCGCGCTTGAGGCACCAATGGTCAACTTTTCGCCGGTTTCAAGACCAAACACATTGAGGATGGGCACCCGGGCCACATGCAAAATATTGTCTTGCTCACTCTGGCTTTGCCAATGTTTGATATTGAGTAACGCCAGATTCAATAGCGGCGGGGCGCCACACATAAAACCGGTGCGTTTGCTGTACAATGTCACCAACGGAATGCGAGGGCAGGAGGTTGCCCAGCTGTCGTGCAGTATCCAGGTTTCCCTGCCATCGGCTTGCCTGATTTTACGGTAGAGTTCAACCCGACCGGGCGTCAACTTGCGGATTTGCGCGATTTTCTGTTGGCGGTAAGGGGCGGTCTCGACGACAATCTCTTCTCTAATTCGCAATTCTGTCAGCTGGACCGGCCCTCCTTGGTGGCTGGATTGCCAGCCGATGACCTGGCGGGGGTTAATCAACACCGCATAGGGACGGGCGCCACGGGCTTTTTCCTCAGCACGGGTTTTCAATGCTTCCACACGGGGGTAGTCAACCAGCGCATGCGCCACGCCGTATTGCAGCGCCAGGCTGAAATACGCTTGCGCCCAAACATCCAGCCGGTTGCCCAGCAAATCCATATCCTGGCAGTACTCGACAATCACGGCGGGGGTGGACTCACTCAATTGGGTCGGTTCTGAAAAGACACGACCTAAGTTATTTTTGAGGGTTTCCTCGTAAGCCGGCAGCAGCGTGGCGACGGAGAGACGTTGCTGATAGCTGTGTTTATCTTCATTCGTCCAGCGCGGTAAATAGGTTTCGCCCTGTTGCCGTAGGCATAAGGTGCCGCCCATCAGGGCGTCATTGATGTCCCAGGCAGCTAGCAGGCTGTTGTAGTCAAGATGGGGCGTGGAAATATCGGACATGGTTTGACTCTCATGGGTTGTTAACGCGACTGTAGAGGGCCGTTACAGTCTTAAGGGGGTTACCTGCCCCCGAAGCTGACGGTGATTTCTTTTGGCGACGGCAAAATAACGAAAGGCATCGGCGGCGTGGGAACTGGCATCGTGCAGCGGTTTGTCTTTCCAGCAGCCGTACTGGTTATCCCAGGCTTTGCGGTAGCGCTCCAAATGACTGAGGCCTTGTTCACAGGTCACGCTATCAAAGGCACAGCGCGGCAGGATTTCCCGTACCGACTCAATGCCTTCATCGACACGCAATCGGGGGACCACCTTGAAATTGATGCGGTAAATGTCACCGTCCAGCGCATAACCTTCATAAGCCAGTTGCCGACGGCTTTTGCCGTCGCCCGCTAATTCTCGATTATCAATATCGTGCGGGGCCCAGTGTTCGCCATAGTGATAGGCGCGGGCTTTCAATACCTGCATGTAATGCCGCAGGCCTTCGCCACTGTTTTCGTAATAATCCATCAGGTGAAATTCACTGCCGACCTCACGGACAAACCAGATAACCGTGGCATCGCCTACTCCTAAATCCCAAAAGGTGTGCACCGG
This sequence comes from Candidatus Fukatsuia endosymbiont of Tuberolachnus salignus, assembly GCF_964030845.1. Classification (NCBI taxonomy): domain Bacteria; kingdom Pseudomonadati; phylum Pseudomonadota; class Gammaproteobacteria; order Enterobacterales; family Yersiniaceae; genus Candidatus Fukatsuia; species Candidatus Fukatsuia endosymbiont of Tuberolachnus salignus. The sequence continues at coordinate 1,214,264 of NZ_OZ034983.1, read as the reverse complement.
CAGGTGCGGATTAGCCGGTAAGGTACCAATGCGCTGATTCTCATAGAGATAACGGAACTGATTGGCGTAATATGCGCCCTCAATCGATTGCTGAAAGGCCTCGCTCGGGATTGACGGATACTCGCGTTTCATGTCGTCACCCAGTGTGCTTTCTTTGGCGTAATACCAGGCTTTTTGTTCCGCCGTTAGCCTAATCGACTGTTTGGTTTGCAGCTCGCTAAAGTAGGCTTGCAAGCGCGGCGGCAACGGACTGCTCACCGGCAAGGCATACTGCGGATTGTTCCACCAGGAAAAGAAGAAGAACTTCCAATCCAATGGGCCTAAGGGTTTGTTGCTGAGTAAGGCTTTTTCCGCCGTTTGGCAGTAATCGAAAAAATACCCCGCACGGCCCTCTGCCGTCGATTCAATGGTGACCACGCAGTCTGTGGCGACCGCTTCAAAGGCACCAGTGACGATTTCACGGGCTTTCTCAGGAAATTTGGCACACAGCTTGCCGAATTCGGAAATATGCAAATAGCGCAAGGTGCCACCGCGAAAGGAGGTGCTGATGTACAGTGAGCCGCCGTTGTGAAACACCAATTCGCCTGCGGAATCATTGCGGGCGGGATTAGCACGTTTAAGAAGGTCAGGCAAATGGTCGTAGGCGTATTTCACTTTCTCGCGGAACAGGCGTTTGGCATCGTTTAAGGTATGTGCAATCAAGGCACATTTGGCTGACTCAAAGAGTGCGGCATCCAGTTGGATAAGGCACACCTCGGTGGTAAAGCCCAGCTGACGGGCTTTCAAAATCAGATTGCGTGTATGCATCCCCGTGAAATAGGCACGCTGCTGCGCCGTCATCGTAAAACGGATTTTACGTCCGTGTTTATCGGTAATAAAATACAGGTGGTTTAAGCGCCAAAAGCGATCAGCTAATTTTGTTTTCAGCGTTGGATCGAATGCCATGGGCGTTGCCTTCCGCGAGGTCTTTCATCCATTGTGCCAACTCTTTCTCGGCCCCTGGCGCCGTCTCGTTGTTCAAGCCATAGGCATCGCGCTCACCTTTAATCAATTTCAGTTGCGCATCCACCCCGGCGCTGAGCGTTCTGGCAAGAGCAGCATGGTTGTCTTCGGTGATAACGGTACTGCTGAGGAAGGCTTTCAGATGGTTAGCAATCTGCCGCCAACCGGCTAAGGCCACACGATGGGATAAAACGACAGACAAAGCTTCATCCGAAGCTTGTTCAATAATATCGTGGTCGGTGCGCACAGTATTTTTAGTAGAAAAAGTGCGCACAGCCGCACTGCGCACCACTTTATCTTTTGTGGCCGCCGCCACTTTCTCGGTCAGGTCTCTTTGCCACGCGTTTCTTACTGCAAATTTCCTGAGGGTCGATTCAGGTACCTGATAGCGTTTTGCTATCGCACGGACAGACAACACACCCGCGCGGTAAGCCGTAGCGTTTTGCTATCGCACGGACAGACAACGCACCCGCGCGGTAAGCCGATTCGATGGCCTCCCAGTCAGGCTTTGCCATGATGAGAATTCCTTGGGTTAGGGGGATTTATCGAGATGGGTATAGGTCGCTACCGTCTGGCCTGCGGCGTTCAGCACAAAGGCAGTATCTGAGGGGGCAAGATGAATGGCATCACTGATACCGTTGGAGGCGATATCAAGGCGTTGAGCATTGCGGTTCCAGCCCCAATGGGCGCTCGGATAGCCAACTTCACCTTGACCGTTGCCGAAATTAACTTTGATGGTGTACATAGGGTGCTCCTGTGTTGATGCGATCGACATGTCGTCGCGTTATGTCGATAAAAGTGAATAAAATGAATAGGAAGAAACAGCGTGTGGCAGTGCTAACTGGTGGATTTTATTCCAGAGTGTGATTTTGCATTCTGAACATTATCCATAAAATCAATTTATTAAAAATTGAGCAGGGTAAGTTCATCGAAATATCAATGCAATCCGCCTCCTCAACATTAAAGCGAGCAGTTGTCTTCATAATGAAGACAACTTACCTCTATTTAATTTACGGATTTTAAATCCGAAAGTGACGAAGACTCCCAAGGGTCGCATTTCAAATGCGCATGGCACTGCACACCCTGAGTCTACATACACCCAATTTCATCTTTTCGATTATTTATTGCGCCAAACAGACTTGGGTAACGTACGCCTGCAAGCCTGCAATTTGCTGCGTGACTATTTCAATGCCTTTTCGGAGACGGAAATAATCGTTGACAACGGCGTCGTCAAGTCGGGCACCGGCAGCATCATCCAAGCGGGTGGCCGTGGGGGTGGCGGGCAATGTTTCACAGCGGGCAGCGAGCTGCACCCGACGCTTGCCAACAAGAACATCATGTTCAAGGGCAGCGAGCTGAGTTTTTGCATCGGTTAATTCCTGGGTGTGTTTGTTATCGAGCACGGCTATTTGTTGGTATTGCTTTTGCCTTGTTTGGAGCGTGATAAAGAGGTTATCGCGCTCATCCCTTATTGTTTTGATGACGCTGTCTTTTTTTGCTGATTCAGTGTGATAATAAACCGCCACCAGACTGACGAGCAGAATGAGACTCATCAGGATAAAAAATAAGCAATTAAACATCGAGTCCCCAACAGGTGAGTTCACTTTCTTGCGCGCGTCTTATTACTTGACCCGCACAGTTATTGGCTCGAATGCGGCAATCTTTACCGCCGTCAAATAGCCAACGTTTAATTTCAGTACAAGCACCGAGGTAGTCACCGGCATTCAATTTTCGATAAAAAGTCGACGAGAAGCATTTGCCTACACCGATGTTATACGGACAAAACGAAGCAATACCGGCTTTCTGGGTATCGGTTAACGGTACCTGAACATGACGTTCTACCCAGGCAATCGCGTTATCTACCTCAAATTTGTTAACTTGCTCGCATTTCTCTGCACTGAGTTGCAGGCCTTGCATTACCGGCTTGTCATCAACTCGTGTCGCACCGCTGCAAATTGTCCACACGTTAGCGCCGTCTCGGTAAGCTGTCAGCCGATTGCCTTCTTTTTCATGCAGAAATTGTGCAAGAATGGCGGTCGCTGTCGTCCCTGCCAAAATCAGTCCCAGCATGGGTTTGCTTAGCTTGCTCATTGGCTTGTTGCGCTCTTACGCCGGTCTTCTTTAATCTTGAAATACAGATTGGTCAGATAGGTCAGTACCGCCAGAGAGACGCCAGCCAGTACACCAATGGCGTTCCATTGTTCCGGGCTGTAGCTGTTTAGCAAACCATTCAGGATGCTACCGGCGGAAGCACCATAGGCAACGCCGGTGGTCAGTTTTTCCATGCTCATTCTCGTCTCTGAGTGGGGATACCGTTTCCCGCTAGGGGTCGGGGGGGGGTGTCATAGAAATAGTGTCTCTTCGTTAATAAAAATAATTGTTATTGACAAATGATAATATTTTCCGAAAAGATCATTATGGGGCTTACTCCATCGTTTTATTGGCACGGATAATTAATACACTTTAGACATACGATTGGAATGATAGGCATTGGATGGGTATTAAATATGAAAATTGAATAAGAATTATTTTGTAAAATTATTAGAAGCTGCTGACGTTTTATCATATAAAATTGAAAAATAAGTGAAATAGCCGATATGATTTTTTTATAAAAAATATCAGCAACCCATAGATAAATATTGCGTATAAGATATTTTATATTTAAATGTAAATAAGGTATTTGAAATAATAATTTTTTCTATTAAAATCGGTCAAATTATTATTGTTCAATCTCTTTAGTCATCATCGTATAAATATGATTAATTTTTAATTTAATTGAACAAAATATTATCATCCATTTAAAAATAGAGAACATCTTCATGCCAGCTGGAATCACAAATTACGGTGCTCCATACATTCAATTTTCGAGTACAGAACAAGCTACCGTCACAGCAAGTACAAAATTTTGGAAAGATTTACAGGATCTTTTCCCAGAAGAGTGTGATCAGATATATCTCGATATTATTAAATCTGATATTGATAATCTACTTAAGAACACGCTCGATTCAAAAAATTTTTACCTAACACAAGACATAGATCTAGATGTCTATAGTTTATCGACTAATAAACTAAAAGATTTCGCATTCGATAAGACTACGATAGAAAAATTCCAACAGCTTTTTTTACAAACACTACGTGATCGTGGCTGGAATGGAACACTCACAGACAGATTACAAAATGGAGAATTGCTAGCCTTATCCTTAGATAGTACTCCCACTTATCATTTTCAAGATACACAGGGTACAGAACATATGGATTGGAGCTCAGTTTTTTGTGACCAGTTTGGTACCCCTAGTCAGACATCTACTCCACAAGGAACCACATCTTATCCCAACCCCTATAGTTCAGGTGCTTTTGAAGCAAGAAGCCTCTTCGCACGAGAAGAGATTGTTGATATGTCATCAGGAGGTTCGTCAGAACCAGGACAGTGTTATAATAGTTTTTCTCAAACACAAAGGTCACCCAGCTTTGTGCCTAGTGTTATTTCGAGTCCACTTCGCCAAGGAACATATCCTCAACAAGCAATGTGTAATGTAAGCAGTGAAGATGCTGCTCGTCATCTCGATACAAAATTTGGAACGCATTCCTATGGTCCTACGAGTCAAATAGAAACCACCTCTGTAGGCAGGCAAACATCTTATTTCAATGATGGACGCGGCGTCTGTTATCCAGTAATCCCTGAAATACCGCATTCTCCCGATGCATTATCAGAGATTCTCTCTGCTTTAAGGATACCATCAACCCAGCATCATGGTAGCAATAGTTCGCAAATACAAGAGCCATCCAACTCTGTATCTAGTGTGATTTCGAATTCACTCAGCCAAGATGCATACCGCAAAGCGAGTAGGAAACATTCTGCTCATTATCGCTATAATACGAGTAGACCGGCTCCCTATAGTTTTACGCGCAAAGCCAGGCTAACGGACTTGACTCCGAACGTTCAAAATCTTATTGAAAGACTGTGTCATATTTCACATGAATCTTCCAGCCTAGACCCATTACTTATTGAAGAACTTAAGCAATTAGATAGAGAACAGCTATTCCTAGTTTTTTCGGCATGGAGTGATAAAATGTTTCCAAAATGGTGGAAACAGCATGTACAGCTTGTTCGTCAACAGAGTAATAATGCGCCTACCCTCGATGAAAAAATGAAAGTATATCCCAGGACGTTCAGAATAGCGCTCGATTATTTTCGACCTGAATTAAAGGAAGCCAGACAATACATAGCAGCTAAGTCTCACGAATATACTGTTAGACAATAGGCACGCGTAGACGAAATATAATAGAATCGTCTCATCTTTAGTCTGTTGTAGTAACTCAAAACTTAATCTGGCAATTATCAGTTATCTATGCAGGTGTTTGTCAGATTAAATCGCAATTAACGGTTTGGTGTAATTAATGCAGATACGGCAAGGTACCCTGCGATACTGGCTCATTGGCTCAAGGATGTCAATATGTTCTATGCAATTTTCTTGATTTTAGCGACAGGTTTACGGCTAATGAAAGCAGATTGCAAGGGGTGATACAACATCCATATCACAGCCTCAAGTATCTCATCCACTTCCCGCCGACAGGTAGCCAACGAAGGTTTCTTGACTCTGTCTCCTGCCCGTCCGCTCATTTTGCGTGGTGGGGCACATTGGTGATAATAATTGGCAATCGCGCGCCTTGATATGCGTTGTACGTAGTAACTGAGCAATATGCCAAAGGCCTTGTTATCTACAGGTATCACCGTATCCACCACCCGAGAAATCAACAACCCGTCATCATCATTACACATTGGCCTGGTAGGATTTTCTTGCTGCTTTTTTGTCGCCATACAGTGGGCGATGAGGCTACTCTGTGGCTTCTCCAATCGACCGCTGTATACCCAGGCTCCCCAGCGTTCCAGCCAGCTGTTAACCCAGTGATACTGCTCATTATTGAGCCTAAGTTGTGTGACGTTCATGCTGCCTCCTGTTCCGTTATGATTATCTCCCTCCTGCCGCCTTGCACCTGTTCACCCCGAATGATGTGCAGGTCATCAATCACACTGTCATCGGCAATCATGCCCGCGTGTACCAAGGCATCCAACGGTGCCTTTAGCAGATTATCTAAATCGCGTTTCCTGCGGTATGGGACATGAACTCGTACCTTGACACGAAGTTTGCTTTTTAGGCACAGGGTAAGCCCCTTACGTGCAATTAACGCAATAACCTCGGTACGGTACTGCCTGCCCTGTTTGCTGATGTAATGTCGGCCTCTGGCATGTCGCCAATAGGTATTCACTGTCGGCGGGTAAGGCAGCACTATTCGATATTCATTCATGTTTCATCTGTCTCTACTGGCGCCGGTTGATGTGTTATGCCGTCCTGACCCGATAGCTCTCCCAGGTAAACGCCAAAGTACAACCGCCACCTTCGTTCATTCTGTCCAGTACTCGCTCACCGAGGTAAGTCGTTAAGTCTTCTTTCGGCAAATTGCTCAGCAGCAGCGTCGGTTTCATGTTTTCATAGCGGGTGTTGATGATTTCAAATAAAATCAGCTTTTCGGCCTCACTGCCAAACTGCACACCGATTTCATCGATAATCAACATGTCGACACCGGTGTAGTGCTTAATCACCTCGGATTCGGTTTGGGTGGCGTCTTTCGCCCAGGTGCTCTTGACCTCTCGAGTAATACGTAGCGCGGATGTCAGAACAACCGAGGCGTGGTGTGTCGTAATGATGTGTTTAGCAATCGCAACCGCCAGATGATTTTTTCCTGTCCCGGGTTTGCCGCACATCACCAACCCACCGCCTTGCGCTAAACGCTCATGCCATTTTTGTGCATAGGCCTGGCATACCTTCTGGCAACGCAAGGATTCAGCATTAATCGGCTGATAAGACTCAAAACTGGCAGTGGTAAAGCGCGCAGGGATACCCGTCTGGCTCAGCAAATTTTTAATCAATTGGGCCTGATTTCGCTGCTGGTCTGAGGCGATATTCTTTTTCAATACGGTGATTTTTTCGTGTAAACACGCCGGACAGTCCGTTTTCTGTTGCACGTTGGCAAAGCCCTGCAGGGTTCGACAGCGTTGTTCAAAAGCCCCGTGTTGTGGGCAGAGGACCTCTGCTACATCAACCCGAACCCCTGCTATTTCCTTCAGCGGGGCACGGGCACTTTTCAACCGGTCTTCAAGAAAAGTGAGGTCTTGCTGCTGACGCGAATTTTCTATTTTTTCAATGACATTCATCACATTACCCTTCCATCCACGCCGGAAATACCGTGGTGCCGTAGTCTTTTTTGGCGAAGCGGTCGCCAGAAACCCGTTTGAAGGTGGTGCCATCCACTGCCCGTTTGTTCTGGTAATTCAGTTTCTGACTGGCGGTGCAAAACCAGCTTTTAGGCGTGTCGTGACGAAACTCTAAATCCAATCGTGTCAGCTCGTAGACCAAGTCCAAATGCGGGAATAGCGTTTGCCAGCTGTCGAAATCTTGCGGGGTCAGGCGGATTATCTTCCCTTCGAAGGCGTAACGGCTCGCTAGGCTGGTCTGAGTGTCAACGTGAGGGGAATTACGCTGAGCAGGAAAACAGTCAGGGTGGGGGATGGGGTCTTCTCGCTTGGCAGGACACTCATCGACTTTGATTGCACAAATTTTGCTCGCAGTTGGGGTGTTAGGTTCTATGACAGGTTCTATGACTGGTTCAAAAGAATGACTGATTCTGGGTGTTCCTGATTCACCCCTTCCTGGTGTTCCAGATGCGCTACCCCGTGTGCCAGATACTCCACCCAGCGTTCTTGATTCACCAGGAGGTGAACCTGTATCCTCCCCGGGTGACTTATTTTCACCCTTCACTTTTGGGGCATTGTTTAACGTCAAATGATAAACATTCGATTTATTCACGCCCTGCTCATTTTTACGATATTCAATCCACAGCAAGCCGTCTACTGCCAACTGGTGAAGATGTTTTTGTACCGAGCGATCTGTCATTTCACACTGATGAGCGATATAGGGCACTGACGGCCAGCATTCGCCTTGGTCGTTGGCATTATCAGCCAATTTGAGTAAAATCAGTTTTCTCAGCGGATTCCCCACTTTGATACTCATGGCGTGTGTCATTAATTTCATACTCATTGTCTATTCCCTATGCCGCGTTTGTGATCGTTTTCAATAAGCCTGCTTCACATAGCTTTTTTGTTAGCCACGCTTGGCCCTTGCCGGTCAGTAGCGGGGTGAAGGTGATTTTCATCCCGTGCTCCGTCTCGATGGGCGTTTCTCTGAAGGTGAAATAGTCCCGCTCCAGGTACTCCTGTCGAGGCACATTTCTGCGAGAAGGAATACCCATTAGCACGTGATTTTTGCGTAACCAAACAAACAATTTGTTGGGACGAAGGCCCATCAGCTTGGCAAAATTGCCCACCAGAATGCCACTGGCTTCGCTCACACGGTCGGCGAAATCTATCTTAGGGGCAGCCCGTGCTAACGGGTTTTCTAGCCGTTGGCGTCGCTCAACCTCTTGCGTTAATGTTTTCAAGGCTGATAAATAATCGACCGGTAAAAACGAGTAGGCCGCTTTCTCTTCCAGTTGCTGCCAACGATCGACTACGCGGGCGGTAAATTCAGGGGAGAGTTGGGCGACCACCACATAGCTATCACGTTTACCTACCCTGTATTCAAAAACGTATTGGTCTGATTGATTTTTAACCTCCTCCATTGGAGGAAGTCTGATAATCCCCTTTTCAACCAAGCGCTCAATGGCTCTTTTCACATTGTCGTGACGAGACTCCACTAAACCGGCTATCTCTCGACTCCCCATGCTGGGGTTGACTGCGTTTGATAATGGGTTCACCATCACTCCGTATGTTTGTGTAGGGCGACTGCCTGGTCCGCCGCCGCAATGTCTTTACTTACCGTAAACCTGCAGCGTGGCACGAACTTCACCGTCTCGTGTTGCGATGTGTTTACGGTGGGCATCCAGAATCTTTTGTTGGGCTTGTTCATTAATCTCCCCGTGCTCCCTAATCGCATCAAGAATTAACTGGTCGACAGCACTGCGTTTGACTGCTGTGTTCAGGCTCATGTGGTGCAGTTCCACGGTGTCCACCTCCGCAGAAGGTGCAGGTACGACGATGGCATTCGATCGTGCAGCAAAATATTCCGCAACCCAGGTTGACTCACTCAGTGTTTGCAGTGCTACCAATTCATCGACGCTGAAAAATCGAGCACCTTTGTTCTCATACAAGTGATTGTTAAATTTAGATTCAGACATCCCTAAATACGCCGTAGCAACGGCGCGTCCGCCTGTCACTCGCTCACACATCCGGTTAATTAATGCGCGTTTGTCCATAATTTATCCTATTCCTTATTGGGTTATACTTTTGTTTGCGTTATGAGAGCATGGCGTCACGATGAGATCAGGCCGCTTCGTCTGGATGTGGAAAAAGGTCGGGCAAATCCGGGCGAATTTGGTAAGCCTGAATGACACCCTGAGTGGCCTCTACCAAAGGTTTAACATTTTTAGGGGCCACTTTTGACTTACCATACAACCACTTCTGTACCGCAGATTGAGTCACACCACAGGCTTTAGCGAGTCTCGTTTGAGTCCCTACAAGGGTAATTGCGGTTTTAATTACTACGTTCATATGAATCACCTTTATTGTTTTCAATGACTAATATAATACCCTGGTTATACAAAAGCAACCTCTTTAGTTGTTTGACGGTTAATGACTGAAGTTGTATTTTTAATGGTATGAAAATGACGTTTGCACAACGAGTTAAACATGCGATGAATGTGGAAGGGTTAACCCAAGCCTCTCTCGCCGTGAAGGCGGGTCTTTCACAAGCCGCCATCCAAAAAATTACATCAGGAAAGAGCCAGCGCTCGAGAAAGCTGCTGGATATTTCGCGTGTGCTTAGAGTTCGCCCTGAATGGTTAGGCGACGGTGTGGAGCCTATGAAGGATAAATGGGTTCAAGAAGGAATAAGGTTTGAAAGGATACACATTGATGACCCAACGAGTCCAGTTAGCGAAAATGAGTATGAATTTCCTCTTTATGGTCGCATGGAGCGGCTGCTGATCCCCAGAGATAAGGGACGAGAGGATATGCTAAAAATGATTCGATTACCTATGGACATCGCTGTAAAAACTAAAACCACCCTGACTAATTCCGTCGCTATACTGGCACCTGATTCAAGTATGTGTCCTACCATTCAAGAAGGCGCAATTGTTGCTGTTGACGAGAGCATCACGGAGATCAAGAACGGCAAAATATATGCCGTATCTGTCGGTGGTCTCTGCATGTTGAGGATACTCTATGCTTTACCCAATAATATGGTGAAGATGCGCGGCCTAAATCAAAATGAATATCCAGATGATACGGTGTTGCTTAGTGACGTTAAAATCTTGGGAAAAGTTTTTTACACTGCCAGCATAATTGATTAATCAGAGGATACCCTGCCTATTTGTGCAGGGTTTTTCATTGGCAGTCTATCAAACATTCACACACTCCGTCGCTAAACCTTTAACACATTGTCGATCGGTTCTTTTCCACTGACGATCTATGAATTCACCCCGACCTTTCCTCGATAGATACTCTTCATTCTACACTTTTATACCTGATTACTCGGTATGATCAGTTATAGCTCAATATTTTTAAAATAAAAAACTACTTTAAAAACAACTACATATTACTTTAATCACTCAAATTAACACTTTGGTGATTGACATTTATATAACCAGGGTATTAAATACTGTATATCAACACGGCAAACACTAACGCGAAGCAGGCAAGGAAAGCCCATGAAGTAGCCGTCCGAGGCGTATGAAAATCGGAATGATTCGCGAAATAGAATACCCGCTTTACCCCGCTCAAGCGGATGCTCTTTAACAATTTGGGATTTGGTAGCACTGACAAAGTGCACCCTGGCGTTTACCCGTTGGTTTCTGAATAGGTTGTGTCACCAGCTTATCCAGAAATCAATCGGAGGTAAGTTATGGCAACGATTATTTACCCGCCATCGAAACGCAAGGCAACGTATGGCGGTAATGCCAAATACCGCAGACATCAACGCCGTAAAGCACAGGCTATCTCTCGCGAAGCGATCGAAAACAGCCTTGGTCGGAGAGTGGGCCATCACGCAAAAATAGCGCGTGCTCAACCTCGCTCAGAGGTAGATCGGGCGATTGCTCTAGCGACGACCTTTCCTTTACGTAAAAAGCCGCAGGACAGCCTGTACAACCGGCTAATGCCAAGAGCCTGGTTATTTTCGGTTCGAGGAACCCGCAGGACAAACAAAGTTATCACCGCTTCTGCTTAGCAGGGGCGTTATTGAATTAACCCACAAAGGTGAACAATGAACGATTTTTTAAGCGAACACCGTATCACCCTATGGCCTTATAGCACGCCTACGGAGAAACACAGACGCAATCGATTAATCGACCTTTTTATTTGGCTAAAAAAAATACTCAACCAACGAGGTGAACCATGATTTTTACCATCAAAGACCACGCATTAATCATCATGATCAACGGTGTGAAGCGAGTTTTCCTTAACAGTGAGCGAGGCTATACACGCATGTCTCAAGCGTATTGTAAAAGCAGAGGGCGACTGGCATGACACCCGATACTCTTATTGAAGCACGAAAAATAATGAACACGTTCAGTGATCAAGATTGGCACAACATTAATGAACAGGCGGAAGAGTGGGATAAATACTTCACTTTTGAGCACATCGCTCAGCTCTTTAAAAAATTGCCCCATTTTGATAGTGAGGCCTTGACACTCGCCTTGGATGAGACCGAACCCGATGACATCGATAAGGCATTTTTCAGCATTTTTATCTCAAAAGCGAAGTGGATATTAGCCAAAGAACGGCTCTACCACGGTGATGAATACAATGAGGTCTATTATGGATACTGCACAAACGACCCTCACGGCGGGTCAGACTGAACAACAACCAAGGAAAAAACCATGGGTACTGCCACATTAATACTGGGGGAATCGGGTACCGGCAAATCCGCCAGTTTGCGCAACCTCAATCCCAAAGCATGCTTACTTATTCAACCCATTAATAAACCCCTGCCTTTTCGTTCTTCAGGGTGGCTGCCCTGGGATAAAAAAAATCCCGACACCGCGCTCTATGTCGTCGACATTTGGCACACCATTATGACCGCGATTGGGAAGGCGCACGCTTACGGCAAAAAAATCGTGATTATCGATGACTTTCAATATGTCATGGCACATGAATTTATGCGCCGGGCGGATGAGAAGTCCTATGATAAGTTTACCGAAATTGGCGGACACGCCTGGAATATTATCTACAGTGCGATCCACAATACCCCGCCTGAGCTGCGTATTTACTTTTTATCGCACACCGAAGAAACCGCATCAGGCAAAACCAAGATTAAAACCATTGGCAAAATGCTGGATGAAAAAATCACCCTAGAAGGCATGTTTACCCTGGTGTTACGGACCTGCGTGAAAGACGGCAGGTACGTGTTTACCACACAAAATGACGGCGCAGACACGGTTAAATCCCCGATGGGGATGTTCGACAGTCATGAAATTGATAACGACCTCGCCGGGGTGGATGCCACAGTTTGCCACTATTACCACCTTGATACGGGTCACAACACAGAAGGACATGCAGCATGAATGAGGTCATCTTTACGTATCATCAAGAAGCGGCGCTCGCCGCCGGCCAAAGCGGGTTTATCAGTGAGTCAGGCGCGTATATTGTCACTCTCACTGAAGCGAAATACATGACCAGTCCCAGTGGGGCCAAATCGATTGAATTTTCTGTCGAAACGGAGGATGGACGCAAAGCCCACTACCTGAACCTGTATTATGAAAAGAAAGACAGCACGCCCAACCCCTACGGCGTCAACCTGATCAACGCCATGATGGGCTGTACCGGCATTAAGCAACTCACCCGTGTCGTGAAAGACATCAACGCCCCTCTGGCTCCCGAATTAATCGGTAAGAAAATTGGACTTGTGTTGCAAAAAACACTGAAGACCAAAAGCGATGGCAAGGACACCTACAGCTTGGATATCCAGTTGCCTTTTTTCGCCCAAACCCGTCAGACATTACAAGAGAAAATGGCAGGCAAACCCGCCACCACCCTGAATAAAATCGTGGCTAACCTGAAGGATAAAGATGAACGCCAACCGAGGGCAAATCTGTCTCCGTCGTCACCCGGTAAGCCGTTATACATGCCCTCTTCACTGCCACAAAGCAACCTGACGCCGTCTACCGATTTTAATGACGACGGGGATGACATCCCGTTTTGAGCGGTTCGCTAAGCTGCTCAGTTTCTTGCAGGTGCGAGTCCTGCTGCAATAATTGGTTAGTTTGATTGCGTAGCTATGGCGTACATGTGGAAGGCGACTGAAACATGGAAGCAACGCCGGATAAACGTTGCCCCTGACCCAGTCCGTGGGCGCGCGCAAGCACACAGCCCGTAACGAAAGTGAACCTGAACAAGCCTCGTAAATGTCAGCCACACGGCAATGCTGGGAGAGTGTGGTGTAGGGTGGTTCCGCCGAGCCTTTGGAATGGGGGCGAAGGTCATCGAGTTCTAGTGGATTAACTAACCACTTGAAGCTAGAACGGGAACTCGGGGTATTGAGGATGGGATGTGCGCATAGAACTGAGCGGAACGAACGAGACCTCTACCCGTCGTGGTTTAACCCACCGCGTAATTGAAGATATAAGGTAACCGCCGAAGTTCGAATAGACGCGGGATAGAGGAGTCGGAGGAGGCCATAGTACTGTTGATGATGAGGACAACATAACCTCGTCGGAGAGAAGGGCCTCTGCTTCTGTCATGCTATTTTTTGTAGGAGGCATTACGTGATTGCGAAAGCTGAAAACACGTCGCTAGAAAGAGTGCGAGTACTGCAACGAAAGTTATACCTAGCAGCCAAGACGAATCCAACACGGAAATTCGGCGTGCTGTATGACAAGGTGTGTCAGATCGATGTGTTATGGATGGCCTACAAGCAAGTCCGAGCCAACAAAGGTGCCCCAGGCATCGACCAGCAGACTTCTGAAGTCATTGAAAAGGAAGTTGGAGTTGGGTCATTCTTGGCTGAAATCCAAACAAAACTCATGGAAAAGAGGTACACGCCTCTGCCGGTCAAACGGGTGTACATCCCCAAGGCTGACGGAACGCAAAGACCTCTAGGCATTCCCGTTATCGCAGATCGTGTTGTTCAGGCAGCGGTGAAAATTGTTATCGAACCTCTTTTTGAGGCTACCTTCAAGGATTGCTCGTATGGCTTCCGGCCTCGGAAGAATGCACAACAAGCATTGCGGGAAATCTACAAGTGGCTGAATTTCAAGTGCCACTGGGTGGTAGATGCGGATTTGAAGTCGTACTTTGACACAATTCCGCACGATAAATTACTGCTGTCCGTTCGAACCAGAGTCATTGATCGCTCGGTTGTAAAGCTGATCGAGATGTGGCTTAAAGCTGGAGCGATGGAAGAGATGAAAATCCGGAAGGAGACGACCGGTACGCCGCAAGGGGGAGTGATTACTCCGCAAACAATAGTGCAAACTTTCGCGTAAGCTGGGGCCTGCGTTTTCACCGGCGCTGCCTCAAGTCTGGTCATCCGGATGGGAGCATCACTGAGTTTTCCCTCGTTATTGAGACTGATAACGGCACACGGAGTGACCCTCAGCAATGAAACCGAAGCCATTTTCACAACACGTACGTATCACTTTCGAGCCCAGCCGGTTTTCTGACGACCAGCTGACGGATGTTTATGAACAGCTGACTCCCGTTAACCACCACGTGCTTACCCCTCACGACCAGGCCCAGGCCAAACCTCACCGGGCTCCTGCCCGCTCAACCGCTAGACGGAGCAAAATGTTATGAACAAGGCACTGGTCGCACTCTACGCCCGCGTTTCTTCCGGGCAACAGGTAAAAAATGGCACCATCGGCAGTCAGCTTGCAGCAATCAAGGACCGCATCCGTGAGGACGGCCACGTGTTGCCTGACGCCATGCTCTTTATCGATGATGGTGTCAGCGGTGCTACACTTATCCGCCCGCAACTAGAGCGCCTGAGGGACTACGCGGCGGCAGGCGATATTGAATGCCTGTACATCCTGTCGCCCGACAGGCTAGCCCGTAAATACGCCTATCAGGCTCTGCTGATGGAAGAGTTCAGCGCCTGCGGCGTGGAGGTTATCTTTATCTGTCACACCCCCGGCGACACGCTGGAAGACATGATGCTTCTGCAGATGCAGGGGATGTTTGCTGAATATGAGCGGGCAAAGATTATGGAGCGCAACCGGCGTGGTAAGCTTCACGGTGCACGCTGTGGTAATGTCGGTGTCCTTTCCGGTGCACCTTACGGTTATCGGTATATCCGCAGGCAGCCGGACGGGACACCCGCACAGTATATTGTCAACCTTCATGAAGCCTCCGTGGTCAGGAAGATATTTAGTTGGGCTGGCATAGAGCGCCTGAGTCTAGGCGGTGTGGTCAGACGTCTGGCTGAGAAAGGCATAGAAAGCGCCACCGGCAAACCCGGCTGGGACCGCAGTACGGTATGGGGCATGTTAAAGAACCCCGCTTACAAAGGACTTGCTGTGTTCGGAAAAACGAAAAACTGCGCCCCCCGTCCCCGGGTGAGAGCAGCGCGCAACAGTGCAGATATCCTCAAGAACGGTTATTCAGTAATACGAAGTAAGCCGGATGACGGCATCGGGATCCCTGTGCCTGCCATCATCAACAGCGCTCTTTTCTTGACGGTCAACGAACAGCTGGAAGAAAACCGCCGACATGCACGACAGGGGCGCCGGGGAGCCGCTTATCTCTTACAGGGGCTGACTGTGTGCGGCCACTGTCGCTATGCGTATTATGGCAAAAAAGTCAGTAAATCTGCGGCAAAAGGGGGGGCGCAGTATTCTTATTACCACTGTACTGGGACGGATGCTTACCGCTTTGGGGGCATTCGGGTGTGTGACAATAAACAGGTCAGGACATCCATGCTGGATGAAACGGTCTGGGCACAGGTCATTGCGCTGCTGTCTGAGCCGGAACGGCTGAAAAAAGAATATGAGCAGCGTCTAACGCAGGCGTCAGAGCACAGTGGACAGACCGCAGATGCTGAGCGTCTGAAAAAGCAAGAAAATCAGCTAAACGTGGGGCGGTCCCGATTGATTGATAGTTTTGCCGAAGGGCTGATTGGCAAAACAGACTTTGAACCACGGATCAGAGTGATGACGCTCAGGCTGGCGGAACTTGCGCGCCAGAGAGTGAAGGTGAAACAGGCCACAGAGAACCAGCATGAGTTGCTGCTACTGGTTAACCGGGTGGAGGATTTTGCTGCTGCGGTCACGGAACGCCTGAGTACGGACGATTTTCTGATGAAGCGAGAAATTCTGCGTGCGCTGGTGAAACGGATAGAAATTTATCGTGATGAAATTGTGGTGGTTTTTCGGGTGAATCCCGGGAATGATACCAGCCTGGAAGCAGGATCAGACAAAACATATGGCAGAAGTTTGCCAGATTGTTTGCGGAGTAAGTTCTCCCTTGCTCGCTAATCTCTACCTGCACTGGCTTGATTCGACGTGGGAGAAAAAGGCGTTCGGTAAACGTCCGCATGATGCTCATATCGTGCGATATGCCGACGATTTTGTGATTTTGTGCAGCAAGCGCCCGGAGTTTTATCTGGATCAGGCCAAGAAAGTCTTAGACCGACTTGGGTTGACGCTTAATGCCAAGAAAACGCGGATAGTTAATGCCATGAAAGAGCCGTTTGACTTTCTAGGTCACAGGTTCGCAGTTCAACCATCGAAAGTGACGGGCGAGTTGAAGACCTTTTACTATCCGACTCCCAAGGCTATGAAGTCTGTTAAGCAGAAAATCCGTGATGTTGTCCGAAAAGGGCAGCACTGGGATTGGCCCACATTGGTGAAAGAAAAGGTAAACCCGATTCTTCGCGGATGGGGGAATTACTTCAAGACAGGTAATTCAAGGAAGCATTTCTTGAGCATAGCGAATTACACGATATGGACACTCTGCATCATGTTGCGGAAGAAGCACAAGAAACGGGGTAAGGGGTGGAGGGACCACCCGCCGTCCTGGTTCTACGATTACCACGGGCTGTTTAAGCTGTACAGCCTGTCCGTAACCGGAGATGAAGGGAGTCGGTATGCCCGACCTGTGCCGTCGTAACGCTGTGGAAAGAAGACAGTCGGAAAGCCGTGTGCGGGAAAACTGCAAGCACGGTTTGACGAGAGGTCGCTGGGGAGATGATGTCAAACCAGAGACCTACTCTACGAGGGGTTCTCCGTTTTGATGACAAGACAATTTATCGAGGTAAAAAAATGGAACAACGAACAGAAGCCTGGTTTGCCGCACGATGTGGCAAAGTGACGGCCAGCAAATTGGCAGAGGTGATGGCAAAAGTCAAAACAGGCGACGCCGCAACGCGAAAAAAATACAGGGCCGAGCTGATTTGCCAGCGTCTGACGGGGAAACGGGAAGACACCTTTGTCACGCTCGACATGAAGCACGGGACAGCACTGGAACCCGTCGCGCGTAAGGCTTACCTATTGCGTGAATTTGCAGTAGAGGTCACGGAAGTGGGGCTCGTCGACCACCCTACCATCAAGGGGTTTGCCGCCAGTCCCGACGGACTGGTTAATGAGGATGGTCTCATCGAAATCAAATGCCCAAAAACCTGGACACATCTGAAAACGATAAGAACAGGTGAACCAGAAAAAAAATACCGCCTGCAAATGCACGCGCAAATGCTGTGTACGGGGCGAAGATGGTGTGACTTTGTCAGCTATGACAATCGACTGCCTGACACATTAGCCTACTTCAAAAAGCACATTCACTTTGATGAGGCACTCGGCAAGGAAATTGAAACCGAAGTGTGCAAATTTCTGCAGGAACTTGAAGATGAAATCGAACAGATTAAAACGTATGGCAAAGTGGCATGAAGATAACGCCACTGAAAAAAGTGGTCGTCAACATCAAAACAGGGGCAAAGATGGTATGATCCAGGGCATGCCTTTCTGAAACGTCGTTATATTAAGCTTAGGATAAAGCGATGAAAGCAATAATTTCTCCTCACGACGCCTTCTGTAAGAAGTTTTTGGGCAATCTTGAGGTGGCACGAGACTTTTTGAAAACACATTTACCGCCCGCTATTTTGGAGAAATGTGACCTTTCTACACTGAAAGTAGAAGATTGCTCCTTTGTTGATGAAAATTTGAGACAATATTTCTCTGATATTGTTTATTCAATGCAGATGAACGACGGCAGCAAGGCGTACATTCAGTGTATTATCGAACATCAAAGCAACCCGAAACTTTTGATGACGTTTCGTGAATTACGCTATTGTGTGGGGATTTGGCAAAAATATTTTGACAAAAACCCGAACGAAAAATTACCTATTGTGGTGCCGATATTGTTTTATCACGGGAAAAGGCGGCCCTATCCTTACAGCAGGGATTTGATGGATTGTTTTGTTGACCCGGAGCTAGCCAGAGAAATCTACACCAAGCCGTTTCCTTTGGTGGATATTAGCGTTATTCCTGATGAGGAAATCATGACACACGGCCATGTGGCGTTGATGGAACTGGTGCAAAAACACATTTACATGCGTGATATGATAAACATTGTCGGACCCATTGCAGAACTATTGAATAAAGGTTATACAAACCGTGAATTGTTCCACGCTTTGCTCTATTATATCACCTACCAAGGGGAAACGAAGAATACTGAAAAGTTCTTCAAAGCGCTCGTGGATCAGACACCCACTTACCGTGAGGACATTATGACAATTACACAACAACTCGAAAAACGGGGCGAAAAACGAGGCATAGAACAAGGTCTGGAACAAGGCATGCAACAAGGCATGCAACAGGGTGAAAAAAAAGCATCCTTAAAAATTGCGAAAGAACTTCTCTCTCGAGGGATAAATCGCGATGTAATTAAAACGGCTACTGGACTTTCTGACCAAGATATTAAAAATATTGAAGTATTGCTACATTAAGGTGTCTTAACACTTGCTATACCCGGACGGGTTGAATGATGATTCAGCCTCGGGGAATATTGCGTTAAAGGTGTTAAATACCCTTAACTAGCGAATACCGCATACGCGAGTAGTGCGGTTTTTTTACGTCCATAGCGTGTCATGGTCAGATAGCGAGCAACTATACGCCTTCAATAAAACTAAATTCACCTTTAGCCTGCCGTCTTTGTGACTGTTTCAAAGATGGGATGGTATTCGTTAATTTTGTTAATAGAAGCAAAGCCCCCCCGCTGACGCAACATCAAAGCTTAATTAATCTTCCGCTTCGGTAACGTACCGGAAGTCATTAATCGCAATTCACTTGCAAGGAATTCTGCATGTCAAATGTCATCACTCTCTATCAACAGGTAAAAATGTCTAGCCGCGAAATTGCTCGACTAACGGGTAAACAGCATAAGGACGTACTTTATGACTGTAGAAAAATGTTTGAAGTGCTCACTATTCAATCGGCGGACTTTTCCGCCGATTACAAAGACGCCAGTCGTCGCACCTATCAGGAATATTTACTTGACCAGGATTTAACCATGACATTGGTCATGGGTTACAGTATTCCACTTCGCCATAAAGTCGCCACTCGCTGGCGGGAGCTAGAAGAGCAAGCAACACGGCCTGTCTGCGTATTGCCTAATTTCGAAGATCCACCGGTTGCGGCTATGGCATGGGCAGAGCAGTTTCGCGAAAAAATGAGACTGGCCTTAGTAAATAAAGAACAGGAAGAGGAATTACACGCGTTAAAAAGTCTCTTTAAAGAAGGGATGACGATCCCTCAATTTTGCAAAATGCTCAACGGTATTAATACACAACAGATTAATCACTGTTTGGCGAAAAGAAATTGGCTTTATAACGAAAGTAAATCCCATACCCGCTGGCGTGCAACCTCTTATGCGCGTGACCGATATTTGACGGAACATCAACATAAAATCAGCATTCATAGCGGTGATGACTTTATCAAGTACCGACCGGTTTTACTGCGCAAAGGGGCAATTCGATTGTTTTATCTCTATCGCAAAAATAAGCTGCCAATAAAAACATAACATTCACAATAAATTGCAAAACAACAACGGCAACGTAATCACCGTTTACATCAATTAACCCTAGCGCTAACAGAAGTGGTCTTCAGCCACCCCTGTCAGCTAACCACCATAACCTCTCTCGGAGGCTACAATGGCTAACATCGATATTACCCAATTTCCTGAATTACGGGAAGTGTTTCCTGAATTAACACCGGTGCAATTTGAAACGGCGATGCTGTTCTCTTTGGGTGTGTCACAAAAAGAAATTTCAGAATTGCGATCAATTTCGTACAAAGTGGTGAAACAGACACTGGAGGCGGCAAAAATCAAATTTGAGCCTCGTTCACTTCATGGTCTACTCACTATCTTCCATGTGCGTCTTGTGCTGTTTGCTTTGCAGCAATGTGTAAGATGAACGGACTCTGGTTCTGTTAAATAGCAACAGCAAACCCGTACTACAAAATAAAAAAGGAGCATAGGTGCCTTTAAGGCACCTACGGCATCCTGTTTATTCCCTTTAGCATTATCTGGCTTAAGTAATTAATACGTTCCAATCTGCATTGGAAAAAAGGCGCATTTTTAACGCAAAAGCCGATGTTACTTCAAAGGAGAAACCGTGATGAAGAATCCCGTGATTGAAAACGTTGTATTCTGGATGACGGTGCCTTTTCTCATCCTATTAGCCCCGCTTATTTTAATATCGGTTATCTATTTTATTCGCGACTCATGTGCACGAAAAAAAACAAAAAAAAACTCATAGAATAATTTATGAATAAGATTAACTTGTCGTTACGTTCATTGTCTCTGACATCAAATGATGGAAAATAGTCAAGATGTTTGGGGAATAAAAAACTGTGACTCACGGTTTATTTATACCAATCGTGCTTTTTTTGACTTTTTCAATTTGCCACAAGGATTTGATGTGATAGGGCGGCGTGATGATGAACTTCCTACGTGTATTGCAGAATTTTCTTTAATAACTCAAAAATTGGAAAGAGAGGTTATAAAAAGCGTGCAAAAAATTACCCTCATTAAAACGCATTTTTTTGGTCGTGAACAGAAACTGCAACCTTATTTATACGAAACCTTTCCGTTGCATAATAAAAGAAAGAAATGCATCGGCACCGTTTTTTATGGCAGAAAACTGGCTATTATTTCACTGCCACACTACGTGGACAAGCTGACTGCCACGCTATTATTGGAACCGCCCTCGAATCTCTTCACACAATCTGAACTGAGGATAGTCTTTTATTTATTACGCACGATGAGTGCCAAGGAAATAGGTAAAAAATTGGCACGTTCTCATCGCACAATAGAAAATAGAATTCGTATTCTATACCAAAAGGCGAAAGTGCATTCATTGCTGGACTTTAAACATTTTTGTCATCAAACCGGCTTTGACCGCACTGTTCCCCACGCGTTTATACGCCCCGGGATACAGTTTATTGAGTAGGAGGTTTTCTTATGAGCAACAGACAGAGCAGAGCGAGAAAACGAGAGTTAAAAGATAAGGTCTTGGAAGCGAAAAGAAATGAAAAGAAAAATTGGTTTAACCGATTAAGAAGCTGGTTCAAGAAGATAAAAAAGCCTAAACATCGATTGCCATAAAACCATTTTATTGATTCTTCGAAAAACAATGCGTTTAGCGAAGGGCTTCTCCTTGTCAATACAAGTGGAGTGCTTACATGTTATCTCTAAAAAAAGGAAGCGTTATGTTACAAGACGTGATGAAAGAACCGTCAGAGATGATTTATATTGGCACGACACTTCACCAAGCACTTGAAACCTTTGCCGCGTCTGTCAGCGCTCATTGTGGATACAGTATAACTGCAGCTCATTTTGCTCAATACCTTATCGACCATTATGGTGAAATAGCCAAAGACACGATTATTGCCACATTGAAAAATTAACAAGGGATCGACCGTCATCATGATATTGTAATAATAGGTTTTCTAAACACAACGACGCGTTATTATTTCTATTATCCGCGTTTATTTATATTTATTATCCCTTCCTTTATTTTCATCACTGACAGCTTTCTCTTAGCAGAGAGAGCCTGTCATTATTTTTTATTTTTGAAATGCATTTATTCAAATTACCTTCTATGACTTTTCCGTCTAAAACACGGACGAAGTGATAACGTTTTAACCTTAATAAAGAGAGAGCCACGATGGAAATCAGCCTCAAGCAATGGAATCAAAATCAGCCTCGCCCACGTTGCATGGAACAAGTACGTCGATGGGTCCGCTCTGGTGCCATCCAACCGCCACCACGGCTCGATGGCAGAGAATACCTTGTTAACGCTAATGCCGTGAAGATTGACCCCACAACCCCCGCCAGTTACGCCGGAAAGCGCTTAATGGAGAGACTGTATCATGGCACGCAAAAGAAAACCGGCTAACCGAGACCTGCCCCCCAATCTGTATGTCCGCAATAACGGCTACTATTGCTACCGAGACCCCCGCACAGGTAAGGAATACGGCCTAGGGAGCGTGAAACGTATCGCGATCAACGAAGCGATTGCCATGAACATGCAGATTTTTGACCAACGCTACAGTTTAGTAGACAGGATCAACGAGGTTAATACACTATCGGTGACGGAATGGGCAGCTAGATTTAAGGAAAAATTGCATCAACGCGGCCTTCGGTCTAACACTATCAGAGACTACCAATCAAGACTAACGGCCATCACTCATGCTTTTCCTGATAGTACATTGAACACCCTTACCACTAAAGAAATTGCTGAATTTTTAAATAGTTACAGTGTTCAAGGGAAAACCTCTAGTGCAAAATTAATCCGCAGCTTGTTGATCGATATGTTTAATGAAGCCATTGCAGAAGGGCATTTGGCAACTAATCCGGCTACAGCGACGAAGAATCCTCGCGTACAGATACAGCGAGAACGTTTATCACTGGAAGAATTTCTTGCGATTAGAGGGGTAGCAAACCAGCAGCAACCGTGGGTGGGATTAGGCATGGATCTAGCGTTACTGACAGGTCAGCGGGTGGGAGATATCCAACGGATGAAATGGCAAGATATTCATGATGGGAAATGGTGGGTAGAGCAACAGAAGACAGGGATGAAATTGGCGATACCTTTAACCTTGAGTTTGGAAATAATTAATAAAAACTTTGAAGGCATTCTCAATAATTGTCGACAACAAATAAAGGGAGAAGAGTATGTCTTTATGGGAAGTAAAAAAATTAACCTCAGTCCTACACGTTTGTCTAAAGGTTTTGCAAGGTCAAGAGAAAAATCAGGCTTAAAATGGCAGGGTACACCACCTTCATTTCACGAAATCAGAAGTTTATCAGCGAGGCTGCACAGTGAAGCCAGAGGTAAGGATTTTGCACAAAAATTATTGGGACACAAATCCTCTGCCATGACAGATAAATACCGTGATAGCAGAGGGAGTGAGTGGGACAAAATTTGATACTAATTATTATCTTTTGAGTTATCGAGTCGGACGTTAAGAGAGAGATTACTTCACTCGGCATTTTGACCTAATTTCGATCGATTGTGACTTTTTGTTTTTAATTTATTGATTTTTATGATAAATAAAATACTTCCACTTATCACCATTAATAGGACTGCCTATTTGGGGGACTAAAAAATAGAGTATAACCGTGCCATACTAGAAGAGAACAGGCAACAAAAAGCCCGCAAACCTAGTCAGAATGCAGGTTTCTTTAAAACTATAGCCAGTAAAAAATACTAGCTAACATTATGTTTGGTGTCCCCAACTGGAATCGAACCAGTAACTAGCCCTTAGGAGGGGCTTGTTATATCCGTTTAACTACAGGGACAGACAGAGCCAATTTCAGCACATCATACCTATTTTATTAAAATCAGGATTTGCGTAAAACGACCATTTTGCAAATCTATTCAAATTCTCACGAACGACGTCATAGATTCAGGGTAAGCTTTACGGCAAGGATATCAGCTTCAATCCCTTTATTGCAAAGAGTTTTCACCGGACCAAGCGGCAAGTCAATACGAGTGATCTGTTTGATTAATTTATCATCAATATCCACAATAGTTGGATTAAATGATGTTGATATATCTGTAAAAGTTTGAATTTAATCTGACATTTCAATATATTTAATATTAAATGAAGGCGTGTTAGAAATGAATCAAACAGCAAAAATAATCAAACCGAAACTCGGCTTACTTGACCTGGCAAAACAGCTGTGTAATGTTCAGTCAGCGTGTAAAGTCATGGGCTACAGCAGAGACAGTTATTAGCGTTTTAAAAAGCTGTATGAGCAGGGAGGTGAGCCAGCCTTGGTGGAAATAAGCCGTAAAAAACCACTCGAAAAAAATCGAGTGGAGCCGCATATAGAACAAGCGGTGGTGAATATGGCTTACGACTATCCTGCTTATGGTCAGCACCGTGTGGCGAATGAACTTAACCGACAGGGGATAATGATTTCCGGCAGTGGTGTTCGCTCGGTTTGGTTGCACCCTTATATCTTGATTATTAACTTTCAAAGGTTGATGATCCCCAACTGATCATTGGGATGTCACCGGAGAGTTTGTTTGCGCCCTTAGGCTTAAAGCTTGTGCAGTCAGATAAAACCCCGGTGACATATTTATCGTCGCCTGTAAGACCGAACGGTATCTTGTGCTAAGAGCACGTATTTATAAGGAAGGTCGGGGCGATCATTTAATTATCTGTTTTTCATGGGAGAATCAGCCATGGACAAGACCGCAGTGGGTATTGATGTTGCCAAATTAAAATTCGATGTTGCAGTGTGGGTAGAGAGAAAAAAGTATAAAACAAAAGCATTCCCGAATACCCCCTCTGGATTTAGCCAACTACTGAAATGGCTTATCCCTTACGGGGATTGTCATATTTGTCTCGAAGCCACAGGGAGTTACAGTGTTCCACTGGCTATGTTCTTAGTTGATAATGGCATTGACGTCAGCCTAGAAAACCCATCACGTATTCATGCCTTTGGTGAGAGTGAACTGAGTCGGAACAAGACGGATCAGGGGGATGCAAAAATGATAGTGCGCTACTGCGCACTGCATACACCTGTCCTCTGGACTCCTCCTCCCTTGAGCGAACGTCAATTAACCGCGCTAGTACGCCATCTAAAGAGTTTAGAGGAAATGAGGCAAATGCAAGAAAATCGGCAATCAGTGGCTGACGATGTCGTTCAATCCTCACTGCTTGAAATCATTTCTGCACTTAAACAACAAATCCAGGCCACCAAAGAAAAAATAAAAAACCATATCGATAACGATCCTGACTTAAAGAAAAATAAAGCGTTGCTGGAGAGTATTCCTGGTATCGGTGAAATACTAAGTGCCAGTTTGCTGGCGTATGTGGGTAATGTGTCAAAATTCACTAACAGTAAGGCAGTGGTGGCCTATGCCGGGCTTAACCCAAAACTTTGTGAATCAGGTTTATTTAAAGGACGGAGCCGCCTATCAAAACGGGGTCATACCGAGCTCAGGAAAGCGTTGTATATGCCCGCTCTGGCTGCCCTTTCTTGTAATCCGATAGTGAAAGCACAGTGGCAACGACTCGTATCACGCCATAAAGGGGGTAAAATGGGCGTCTGTGCGGCAATGCGCAAATTACTCCAACTGGCGTATGGTGTGCTGAAATCAGGCATCCCATTCGATACAAAAATAGCACTTGCATCATGATGGGCAAGACGGTATCTGACCTGGAAAATATCAAGAAACGCCTTTCTGCCTTGGAAGCCAAAGTAGCGCAGGAGGGGTACTTACTGACGGAAGCCCAACTGCAAGCATTAGAAAAAGTGCAGGATAAACGAGAAGCTCATGGACAAATTGAAACGCAACATCCGGGCTATCTCGGCTCTCAGGATACTTACTACGTGGGGCACATTAAAGGTGTGGGTAAAATTTATCAGCAGACCTTTGTTGATACCTATTCCAAAGTCGCTTTTGCCAAGGTCTATACAGAGAAAAATGCCTTGGTTGCCGCAGATATGTTAAACGATCAGGTGCTGCCATTATATGATGAGCAAGCGGTTCCCTTATTGCGTATCCTGACCGACAGAGGGTCAGAATACTCGGGGAAAAAGGAAACCCATGCGTATCAGCTTTACCTGGAGCTAGAAGATATCGAGCATACGCGGACCAAGGCATACAGCCCGCAGACTAATGGTATCTGTGAGCGGTTTCATAAGACGATGAAAAATGAAGGCTATGACGTGATGTTTCGGCGTAAAATTTATTCATCATTGGAAGACATTCAGCAAGACATCGATAAATGGCTCGCATTCTACAACAGAGAGCGACCTCATTCAGGCTGGTATTGTTATGGCAAAACCCCCTGGGAAACTTGGATTGCATCAAAAGAGTTAGTAAAAGAAAAACAACTCGATAATTTATTTGAACCATCGCACAGTCAGACTACTCTGACAAATTCGATGGCTTAGCTTGTGTCTGTCAGGTTAAGTTTGAGCTACTACAATACATAATGACTGTATTTGGCAGTACACATTGGCGTGCAAAATAACTACCTCAATACTTTCCCAACCTGTTGACTAACATAACCTTGCATATCCTGTTAGTAATTTACCGTATCAAGCATTCAAAAGGCTCGTAGTCTATGTAACCACACCCAATTATTCCATGGATGGGGGTAAGCGTCGTCTTGCGAGGCGTATCGTACAACCCCCCCCCCTTTTTTTTGTTATTTCAAATAAGTGCGTAGAACCCCCTTTGCACAACGCGGCAGTAGCTAAATACAACGTGAATAAGAGTTGAAAACTCTGTTCTTCAAAATATGTCGGCTAAATTTCAATATTTCCTCGTACTGTATCAAAAAAGATCATTTTATATTAAAAATATTAATAATATTTAAATAATATGTTTACTTATTTATAACAAAAATGCTACAAATTAGTTGGCGGTTGCTTAAGAAAGATCTGTTCAGTGTTATTTGTCATGTTCATCGTATGGAAACAGATTTATAGAAAAATCAACAACCTATTTGGGATAAATATTATGCTCAATAACACAAGAGGCGCAAGGCTACCTCCAACGGAAGCGGCTACACAAGAAAGAAATATACGTACTGATGAAGTTTGGTTCAGCGTGTCGGCCATCTGGTGCTGGAATATCAATAGCAAAATTTATAATTTTTTAAATGAATATACCTTGCAAGGGATCAGAAAAATGACGATGAGCTGGGGATGATAAGGCCTTTCTTGTGTTAAGCAAGCCGTGATTAGTTTGTTGACATCCTCCCCAGAGTTATCGAAAAAGAGACCATTATTACAATGAGCTCCCTGTAGCTAAATTATTGTAAAAGATATTAAGGAGTAGTGAAAATGCTGCGACTCACCGTTCCAGAACTCAGTACCGTCGACCCTTCTATTGTAGGCCCTACTGAGCACAATAGAGAGACAAGTGTTGTAGGTAACAGGCTTATTGCACGGATAAGAACACCATCAAAAACAGAACGTCTATTATCATCAATGGTGAGCAAGCAAAACGTAGCGACGCCCTCGGCAGGAAAGAAAGTGAGGGTCTTTCAGCCATCAACATTATCATCATTCTTTTTAAAAAGGCTATTTCCTTCCTCATTTCGTGATTCAAGTGTAGAACACATCGATCGTCGTATGGATAATCTAGCAACAATATTCACTAGACTCAAACAGGCGGCAAATGATAAAACTTCAGGATTAATAAGAGAGTCTGGGAATTCGACTAATATAAAAAAATTGGAATTGAATATAGATAAAAAGGAGCTAGCGATTGGTGCTTATAGTGTCCATGACTATTCTTCATACGTGAAAGGATTACTGAAATCATGTTCTCCTATTACCGATGCTGTTTTTGATAAAATGAAAGATAGTGTTTTGAGCCTCAAAGAATCTCATGATCCAGACTATTACAAAGAAATTAACACGCTATTCTGTCAGTCGATAGAAGCAATGGATCAACAAGAAAAAACTGAATTCATGCTTTGCTTAGATACCCTTGCTTATTGTTATCAACAGGCGAGTGAAAATATCAGTGATAAATTTAATAAAACATCGGTGATAAACATCGTTGCAGCTTGTCTTTTTAATAAAGTCGAGGATCAAGAAAAAGTATATGGTAAGCAGGGTGCAGCTAAAGAAATATTAAAGCAACATCAAATATTTCGTGAAGAAACTGTAAAAGAAATTTTTACAACAAAGATAAATGCCGAAAATCCTTAAAGTTAATATGATGTAGACTGTGATTCTCGATACTCGAAAAAATACAATAAGCAAGCTGATAGGAAAAGCGGATAAAAATATAGTAAAGTAAGTGCACTACGAGGAGGAAAATAATACTATGCGACATATTCATTTAATTTCGAAATGCTGGTTTTTATTAAAAGAACCATAATATTCTGTGGATATTAATAATATAATTTTCAGTGTTTTGAATGGTGATGAGGAGTGTTCATAATTCTGTATCAGCATAAATGGCTAGATCATAATTTTACCATCGGGCCTGTACTAGATTCTGTGTAACTGCTCATCACTCATCAATAGACCTCTTCGGAAACTATAGCAGGCGCCATGTAACGTGATCACTTTTGTTAATAAATATTAATTAATATCAATATGTTATTTCTAATTTTCATAATCAACTGATACGGCGCCTGCTATAGCATTCATGTAGGAATGTTGGTAAAAATCTCCTGAACAAGGAGCCCCCATGAAATATGAACAAATAAAGGTATTGGAAGAGGAAAAATTTCGGCGCTTAACCGGAGTTAAACGCAGTACATTTGAAAAGATGATAAAGATATTGAATGAAGCAGATAAATGTAAGCAAGGGAAAGGAGGTCGGAAACCCAAGCTGGGTTTAGAAGATCGCTTATTAATGGCCCTTGAGTATCTACGGGAATATCGCACTTATTTTCATGTTAGCCGAAGCGATGGGGTGAGTGAGAGCACCTGCTATGAAACGATTAAATGGATAGAAAATACGCTAATAAAGCATCCTGATTTTGCACTCCCTGGACGCAAAGCTTTATTAAAAAGTGATAGGGAGTATGAGCTCGTTCTTATTGATGCCACAGAAACGCCGATTGAACGTCCCCAAAAAAACAAAAGCAGTTTTACTCAGGAAAAAAGAAACGACCCACCTTAAAAACCCAAGTGATCGTCGATAAAAAAAGCAAAGCAGTCATCTGTACAAGCTTTACTCATGGGAGGCGTCATGATTTTAGGTTGTTCAAAGAGTCTGGCGTGCGAATACATCCTGAAATCAAAACAGTGACAGATACAGGTTACCAAGGGCTTGGCAAGATCCATTCAAACTCGGCGTTGCCTAAGAAAAAGACAAAGAAAAATCCCTTAACAAAAGAAGATAAACGCAACAATCGTGAGTTATCAAGCCAGCGTGTATTAAACGAAAATGTCATTGGTATGATTAAACGATTTAAAATCGTATCAGATCGTTATCGAAACAGGCGAAAACGTTTTGGATTACGATTTAATCTGATTGCAGCAATTTATAACATGGAAATTAGATAAATCAGAGTTTCCGAAGAGGTCTAATGGAAAAATTGGCAAAAGCTGCTGAGTTAGCCATGCATAAAAAACATTGCCGTCAAATAACCCGATATTTAATAGAGCATTAAAGCGCAAAATATTTGCACATGATAGGTCAGCATTGAAAGTGATTTACCTGGCGATAGAATGTGCATCAGAAAAGTGGACGATGCCAGTACAAAACTGGCGTCAGACTCTAAACCGCTTTATGATTGAATACCCAGAACGGTTATCCGAATATTTATGAGCGATGGGCAGTTAGTCGGATAAGAGAGCAGCATTTCCGCTGCCCCCTCTCCTCAGATCCGTGCATGCATCTTTCGATGCACCCGGCTCAAGCTCTCATACAGCCTAATTCATTAGACCTGGCAATCTTTAGCAGTGATGGATACCTGCGTACCCGTTTTGTGATTGCGCACATTAAATCCTAGAAAGTCAAACCCATGAGTGATCGAGGTGATCGCTGTCTTTTCTTTCGATAAAGTGAGTCCTCTTTCGAACAAGAATGCCGTTACTGCCGGTTTGATGGTATTTTCCAGTTGTTCTTTCGAGCTTCCGGTAATAATAAAATCATCGGCGTACCTGATCATATGCACCTTATCAGCGGGTTTCGTGATAGATTTCAGCATCGATTCCATACCGTCCAGTACACCATGGCCAGACAAGGAGAACTTACTCCGCAAACAATCTGGCAAACTTCTGCCATATGTTTTGTCTGATCCTGCTTCCAGGCTGGTATCATTCCCGGGATTCACCCGAAAAACCACCACAATTTCATCACGATAAATTTCTATCCGTTTCACCAGCGCACGCAGAATTTCTCGCTTCATCAGAAAATCGTCCGTACTCAGGCGTTCCGTGACCGCAGCAGCAAAATCCTCCACCCGGTTAACCAGTAGCAGCAACTCATGCTGGTTCTCTGTGGCCTGTTTCACCTTCACTCTCTGGCGCGCAAGTTCCGCCAGCCTGAGCGTCATCACTCTGATCCGTGGTTCAAAGTCTGTTTTGCCAATCAGCCCTTCGGCAAAACTATCAATCAATCGGGACCGCCCCACGTTTAGCTGATTTTCTTGCTTTTTCAGACGCTCAGCATCTGCGGTCTGTCCACTGTGCTCTGACGCCTGCGTTAGACGCTGCTCATATTCTTTTTTCAGCCGTTCCGGCTCAGACAGCAGCGCAATGACCTGTGCCCAGACCGTTTCATCCAGCATGGATGTCCTGACCTGTTTATTGTCACACACCCGAATGCCCCCAAAGCGGTAAGCATCCGTCCCAGTACAGTGGTAATAAGAATACTGCGCCCCCCCTTTTGCCGCAGATTTACTGACTTTTTTGCCATAATACGCATAGCGACAGTGGCCGCACACAGTCAGCCCCTGTAAGAGATAAGCGGCTCCCCGGCGCCCCTGTCGTGCATGTCGGCGGTTTTCTTCCAGCTGTTCGTTGACCGTCAAGAAAAGAGCGCTGTTGATGATGGCAGGCACAGGGATCCCGATGCCGTCATCCGGCTTACTTCGTATTACTGAATAACCGTTCTTGAGGATATCTGCACTGTTGCGCGCTGCTCTCACCCGGGGACGGGGGGCGCAGTTTTTCGTTTTTCCGAACACAGCAAGTCCTTTGTAAGCGGGGTTCTTTAACATGCCCCATACCGTACTGCGGTCCCAGCCGGGTTTGCCGGTGGCGCTTTCTATGCCTTTCTCAGCCAGACGTCTGACCACACCGCCTAGACTCAGGCGCTCTATGCCAGCCCAACTAAATATCTTCCTGACCACGGAGGCTTCATGAAGGTTGACAATATACTGTGCGGGTGTCCCGTCCGGCTGCCTGCGGATATACCGATAACCGTAAGGTGCACCGGAAAGGACACCGACATTACCACAGCGTGCACCGTGAAGCTTACCACGCCGGTTGCGCTCCATAATCTTTGCCCGCTCATATTCAGCAAACATCCCCTGCATCTGCAGAAGCATCATGTCTTCCAGCGTGTCGCCGGGGGTGTGACAGATAAAGATAACCTCCACGCCGCAGGCGCTGAACTCTTCCATCAGCAGAGCCTGATAGGCGTATTTACGGGCTAGCCTGTCGGGCGACAGGATGTACAGGCATTCAATATCGCCTGCCGCCGCGTAGTCCCTCAGGCGCTCTAGTTGCGGGCGGATAAGTGTAGCACCGCTGACACCATCATCGATAAAGAGCATGGCGTCAGGCAACACGTGGCCGTCCTCACGGATGCGGTCCTTGATTGCTGCAAGCTGACTGCCGATGGTGCCATTTTTTACCTGTTGCCCGGAAGAAACGCGGGCGTAGAGTGCGACCAGTGCCTTGTTCATAACATTTTGCTCCGTCTAGCGGTTGAGCGGGCAGGAGCCCGGTGAGGTTTGGCCTGGGCCTGGTCGTGAGGGGTAAGCACGTGGTGGTTAACGGGAGTCAGCTGTTCATAAACATCCGTCAGCTGGTCGTCAGAAAACCGGCTGGGCTCGAAAGTGATACGTACGTGTTGTGAAAATGGCTTCGGTTTCATTGCTGAGGGTCACTCCGTGTGCCGTTATCAGTCTCAATAACGAGGGAAAACTCAGTGATGCTCCCATCCGGATGACCAGACTTGAGGCAGCGCCGGTGAAAACGCAGGCCCCAGCTTACGCGAAAGTTTGCACTATTGTTTGCGGAGTAATAATTCCTCCCTGTGGTGTTCCTGCTGAGGTAAAGAACAGTCGCCATTTTTCTATAAACCCTGCCTTCAACCACTGCACTAATATCTTGCGTTCGATGCACAACAGATTAAGTTTAATCAATGAAATGGTACGATCGTCTTCTGAAAATGACACCTGAGTAACAGTGACTGGATGACTCTGAAAAAGCAGATTGAGCAGCACGAGTCGCGGATTGTCAGCTTGGATGTTACGACTTCATGGCAGGTGTTGTCAGATAAGGACCCCTCTCAGGCAGATCCTGTCACTCGTTCTATCATTACTGCCATCAACAATATGTTGATAGACTTGATGGCTGCGATGTCGCACAAAGACTGGCTGAGCGGCCGCCAGCGTCAGAAACAGGGGGATCGAGCGGGCACATTCACTGGGCAAATATCGGGGTAAACAGGCTGACCATGAACGCCACCAGAAAGTACTGTACTACCGGAATGTGCAAAAACTGAGTATTCGTGAAACTACGAAAGCTACCAAGTGTAGTGTCTCTCAGGTATGCCGTATCCAAGCAATTTACAGAGTTAGCCGTAATACAGATAAAGACAGTCTTAATGTGTATTAGTTGTAGTAGCTCAAACTTAACCTGACAGACACAAGCTAAGCCATCGAATTTGTCAGAGTAGTCTGACTGTGCGATGGTTCAAATAAATTATCGAGTTGTTTTTCTTTTACTAACTCTTTTGATGCAATCCAAGTTTCCCAGGGGGTTTTGCCATAACAATACCAGCCTGAATGAGGTCGCTCTCTGTTGTAGAATGCGAGCCATTTATCGATGTCTTGCTGAATGTCTTCCAATGATGAATAAATTTTACGCCGAAACATCACGTCATAGCCTTCATTTTTCATCGTCTTATGAAACCGCTCACAGATACCATTAGTCTGCGGGCTGTATGCCTTGGTCCGCGTATGCTCGATATCTTCTAGCTCCAGGTAAAGCTGATACGCATGGGTTTCCTTTTTCCCCGAGTATTCTGACCCTCTGTCGGTCAGGATACGCAATAAGGGAACCGCTTGCTCATCATATAATGGCAGCACCTGATCGTTTAACATATCTGCGGCAACCAAGGCATTTTTCTCTGTATAGACCTTGGCAAAAGCGACTTTGGAATAGGTATCAACAAAGGTCTGCTGATAAATTTTACCCACACCTTTAATGTGCCCCACGTAGTAAGTATCCTGAGAGCCGAGATAGCCCGGATGTTGCGTTTCAATTTGTCCATGAGCTTCTCGTTTATCCTGCACTTTTTCTAATGCTTGCAGTTGGGCTTCCGTCAGTAAGTACCCCTCCTGCGCTACTTTGGCTTCCAAGGCAGAAAGGCGTTTCTTGATATTTTCCAGGTCAGATACCGTCTTGCCCATCATGATGCAAGTGCTATTTTTGTATCGAATGGGATGCCTGATTTCAGCACACCATACGCCAGTTGGAGTAATTTGCGCATTGCCGCACAGACGCCCATTTTACCCCCTTTATGGCGTGATACGAGTCGTTGCCACTGTGCTTTCACTATCGGATTACAAGAAAGGGCAGCCAGAGCGGGCATATACAACGCTTTCCTGAGCTCGGTATGACCCCGTTTTGATAGGCGGCTCCGTCCTTTAAATAAACCTGATTCACAAAGTTTTGGGTTAAGCCCGGCATAGGCCACCACTGCCTTACTGTTAGTGAATTTTGACACATTACCCACATACGCCAGCAAACTGGCACTTAGTATTTCACCGATACCAGGAATACTCTCCAGCAACGCTTTATTTTTCTTTAAGTCAGGATCGTTATCGATATGGTTTTTTATTTTTTCTTTGGTGGCCTGGATTTGTTGTTTAAGTGCAGAAATGATTTCAAGCAGTGAGGATTGAACGACATCGTCAGCCACTGATTGCCGATTTTCTTGCATTTGCCTCATTTCCTCTAAACTCTTTAGATGGCGTACTAGCGCGGTTAATTGACGTTCGCTCAAGGGAGGAGGAGTCCAGAGGACAGGTGTATGCAGTGCGCAGTAGCGCACTATCATTTTTGCATCCCCCTGATCCGTCTTGTTCCGACTCAGTTCACTCTCACCAAAGGCATGAATACGTGATGGGTTTTCTAGGCTGACGTCAATGCCATTATCAACTAAGAACATAGCCAGTGGAACACTGTAACTCCCTGTGGCTTCGAGACAAATATGACAATCCCCGTAAGGGATAAGCCATTTCAGTAGTTGGCTAAATCCAGAGGGGGTATTCGGGAATGCTTTTGTTTTATACTTTTTTCTCTCTACCCACACTGCAACATCGAATTTTAATTTGGCAACATCAATACCCACTGCGGTCTTGTCCATGGCTGATTCTCCCATGAAAAACAGATAATTAAATGATCGCCCCGACCTTCCTTATAAATACGTGCTCTTAGCACAAGATACCGTTCGGTCTTACAGGCGACGATAAATATGTCACCGGGGTTTTATCTGACTGCACAAGCTTTAAGCCTAAGGGCGCAAACAAACTCTCCGGTGACATCCCAATGATCAGTTGGGGATCATCAACCTTTGAAAGTTAATAATCAAGATATAGATACCGTCTTGCCCATCATGATGCAAGTGCTATTTTTGTATCGAATGGGATGCCTGATTTCAGCACACCATACGCCAGTTGGAGTAATTTGCGCATTGCTGCACAGACGCCCATTTTACCCCCTTTATGGCGTGATACGAGTCGTTGCCACTGTGCTTTCACTATCGGATTACAAGAAAGGGCAGCCAGAGCGGGCATATACAACGCTTTCCTGAGCTCGGTATGACCCCGTTTTGATAGGCGGCTCCGTCCTTTAAATAAACCTGATTCACAAAGTTTTGGGTTAAGCCCGGCATAGGCCACCACTGCCTTACTGTTAGTGAATTTTGACACATTACCCACATACGCCAGCAAACTGGCACTTAGTATTTCACCGATACCAGGAATACTCTCCAGCAACGCTTTATTTTTCTTTAAGTCAGGATCGTTATCGATATGGTTTTTTATTTTTTCTTTGGTGGCCTGGATTTGTTGTTTAAGTGCAGAAATGATTTCAAGCAGTGAGGATTGAACGACATCGTCAGCCACTGATTGCCGATTTTCTTGCATTTGCCTCATTTCCTCTAAACTCTTTAGATGGCGTACTAGCGCGGTTAATTGACGTTCGCTCAAGGGAGGAGGAGTCCAGAGGACAGGTGTATGCAGTGCGCAGTAGCGCACTATCATTTTTGCATCCCCCTGATCCGTCTTGTTCCGACTCAGTTCACTCTCACCAAAGGCATGAATACGTGATGGGTTTTCTAGGCTGACGTCAATGCCATTATCAACTAAGAACATAGCCAGTGGAACACTGTAACTCCCTGTGGCTTCGAGACAAATATGACAATCCCCGTAAGGGATAAGCCATTTCAGTAGTTGGCTAAATCCAGAGGGGGTATTCGGGAATGCTTTTGTTTTATACTTTTTTCTCTCTACCCACACTGCAACATCGAATTTTAATTTGGCAACATCAATACCCACTGCGGTCTTGTCCATGGCTGATTCTCCCATGAAAAACAGATAATTAAATGATCGCCCCGACCTTCCTTATAAATACGTGCTCTTAGCACAAGATACCGTTCGGTCTTACAGGCGACGATAAATATGTCACCGGGGTTTTATCTGACTGCACAAGCTTTAAGCCTAAGGGCGCAAACAAACTCTCCGGTGACATCCCAATGATCAGTTGGGGATCATCAACCTTTGAAAGTTAATAATCAAGATATAAGGGCATAAAGATTATCGACGCCAATACGCTCGGTGGCGTCTTTAGTCATCACAAATTCGCCTTTGTGGACGATACCCGCAGGCTGGTATTTGTCGCCTTCCCCGGTGTAGCCACCGCTCGCATGGCTGGGCACGGTGCTTTGCCAGCGGGTGTTCATGCCCATTACACCGGTTCCCATGGCGCTGTGACTGGTTGCATTTACAGGGTTCGTGGTAAACGACCCCCCTATCCAGCCCATGGCTGCCTGTATTGCTTGAGCAATCAGTAATCGATTAATGATATCGACGATATTTGTCAAAAATGCCGTGGCAAAGCTTTTCAGATTCGCCTGACCGGTGGTGGTCAATTCGGTCATCATCGAGGACAGGTTGCCCAGGGTGGTGCTAGCCAGTGTTTGCGTCGCAGCGAAGACATGATGGGCGGTTTCACCGTATTCGGTTATTCCTTGTTTCATGCCCGCGAGCCAGTTTCCTTCGTTTCGCTTTTCCTGATGAAAACCCGCCTGTAACGTGTGTTTTGCTCTGAGATAGGCGGCGGTGATTTTTTCTAATTGTTCGGCATCGGTGATGCCTTCTTTTTGTTTCTGATAGGTATTATCCAGCTGAAAGGTCTGGTCAACGCACCTGGCCTGTTTATCGGTGAGGCCAAACCTGGCCTGCTGCTGAGCGTTACGACGGGCAAGAGACTGGCTGGTGTCTTCCATCTGTTTGAGTGCGGCGAGTGCTTTTTGCCGCTGACTATTCTCACGGGATAGCTGAGCTTCCAGTTGCAGGCTGGCATTGATTTCTTTGGCACGAGCTAGTAGCGATTGTTGGTCAGCAGTCAATAACGATTTGGTTTTTAAATCCGCTATCTGCTGCGTGAATCTCACCTGCTGCTTTTCCTGCTCGCTCATCGAGGTGGTGAGCGTGGCTTGTTCACGTAACATCGCGACCCGCTGGCGGCTTTCCAGTAAGGCGCGGGTAGCGGCATCATCACGGTAGACTGCGGCTGGACGGCCTGTTGCCTGGCGGATAGGGGGTGATTTTTTGCGCTTCTCGTCGGGAAATCGTGCTTCGATAGCCGCACGGATACGCGCTTGTTCCTGCGGGCTGAATCGGGTAGCAATCTCGTTAAATTTTTTCAGCTCTTTGCTGCGCTGCTGGGCTTGGTTGGCATAGCGTTCACGCCAGTGGTCTTGGCGTTGCAGCGACGCTTTTTCGATGGCTTCGGCCTGGCGCTCGGCGGTTTGGCGGGCAGCTGCAAGGTCTGCCTGAAATTTCTTCTCCGTTAGCAGTGCTTTTTGCTGTTCTAGCCCCTGAATCATCGTGCGGTTAAAGTAACCTTTTTTGAGGTCATTTAACTGAGCATCCACCCGAACGATTTGATTGCTCAGGCTTTGCTCTCTGCCGATATCCAGCATCGCATTCCAGGCGCTTTTGGCGGTGTTTTTCAGGCTGTACCAGGCTTTTTCCATCGTACCCAGATTGGCGACGATGTCATCCGCCCGGGTTTTCAGGGCATTGGCATAGGCCTCCATCGCCAGGCGTGCTGCACCTAGAGTATTGCCCGCACGTTCCAGCGCGGCTATCTGTTCATACTCGGAAGCCGTCAGAAAATGTAATTGCTTGTCTAATGCTTTGACCGCAGTAAGCGGTTCCTCCTGTAAGCGGGTAAAATGTTTGACGGTGTCATCGACGGATTGCCCCGTTGCCGCGGCCATTTTGGCGGCCGCCACGCTGACCTGTTCAATTTGTGTGCTGTCAAACGCGCCGCTGCCCACCACCTGTGCCAGAGCTGCCGATAACGCCGATTGGGTTAACCCGTCACCGGAGAGTCGTTTAGCCAACTGTTGTAATTGAGTGGCGGTTTTGCCCGCATACTGGCCGGTCAAAATCAGCTGCTTATTGAAGGTGCTGCTTTCTTGTGCACCCCGGTAGTAGGCCAGTCCGACGCTTGCCAGCGCGGTCGCGGCGCCCCCGAGCAGGATTTTGGTCGGTGTCAGCCACTGTCCCATGGCTTTGAGTGCATTGGCGATGCCACCAAAGCTGTCCCGGATTTGTCCTCCTTGCTGAATGGCAATCAGGTACAGCGGCATCCCCCCGGCAATCGAGGTCGCAATGTCGGTAAACTGCATCGGCAATTGACGTAATGCCATCCGGTATTGACCCGCCGATATCGTGCCTTTTTTCCAGCTGTTTTCTTGTTCCCTGAGTGTGGCAATGAAAGGTGCAGCCTGTTGGGTGACGCCCAATTGTGCGGCTTTGTAGGCCAAAATCTCCGCAGTGGTTTTCCCCTGACATTCACTTTGTTCACGCAGTTTAGCAATAAAGGCGTTTTTTGCCTGAGCGGCGACTTTGTCTGCAGCGGCTTGCGCCGCCGCGGCACGACCTTCAGCGGTTCTCGCTTGGGCAGCTTGAGCGAGTTCATCACGCGCCTGATGAATTGCCCGGGCGGCTTGGTCAAAGGTGTCCTTGTCAAGGAACGGCAAGTTTTTATACCGCCTGAGCTGCGCTTCCCTCTCATCAAGCTTGCCAAAGGCCGCGGTGACCGGATGAATTTTACCCAATAAGCGGTGCAGCTCATCACGCTGTTGTTGCAGGCTAAGATTGGCCTGGGTTGTTTGATGGCCGAACGCATTGAGCGTACGGGTAGCCGGTGTAAACGATGAATTGAAATCCTCGGCTCGGGTGGCAGTACGCGCCGCCGTGTCGCCAAAGTGTTCGAGTGCCCTGTCCCCTTTTTCCAGGTTTGAGGTGTCGACACGTAGCGAAATCGTTGCAATCTCTGTCATGTTGAATGCCTCTTGTGAATAAGGGACAAGGCGATACTTTTCAGGGTGCGGATATCGTCAAAAACGGTTGCGCGGGGTTCTACGCCTAGTAGAGTCATCACGTGGAGTAGGCAGCCATAATCCAGGCCAGTCGGACCCGCCATCCCCGTGCGCCATTGGGTCGACATCGCCCGCATGACGAGGAAAGACGGCCAGATGTCAGGCCAGACTTCAATGCACTGTGCGTTAAAATCCTCAGGGCGTAAGCCTGCGCTGGCTAATTCTTCCGCACAAGGCGCTGGGGTGTAGAGCGCCGTCGCAACCGCCCTCAGTTTTTTTCGCGTTGACCCAAGAGCTCACGGTAAAAGGTGTGAATGATGGCTTCAATGGCTTGGGGATAGTTATTCGCCAATTTGGTCAAATTGTCACGATTTAACTCATCGGGCAGCGCCCAGGCGGCGGTAATGTGTTCAACAAAATCCAATCCCGTTTGGTTTTTGCGTTTTTCCCGCTCCGCCATCTCGTTGAGTGGCACATGTTTGAAGGTAAAGGTCACGATACCGGCCTCCAGGCCCGCGCGTGGAATAGCCACATCGGCTTTAAAGCGTGGCTGGGGTTGTAAGGTAAATTCAATCGACATGGGGTATCCTTAGGCGGGTTCTTTGTAAAACGTCATCGCGGGACTCTGCAGATTCAGGACCAGCGAGACGGTTTCAACGGCATTGACTTCGGTATGGGGGACGTCGTTAAAGGCCACCGTGGCTGACCAGTAGCGTTTTTCTTTCGGGCCCGGGACGAACATCGAGAAGGCGACGATTGCTTGACCCTGATCGACGGCCCGTAATAGCGGATAAATCGCCAAAGCAGGATCATGTCCCAAGGTATAGGTCAAGGTGCGCGGGGCTTTCACGGTGTTAACATTACGTTGCACTGTATCCGATAAAAATTGCAGGCTGACCGTTTGTTGCTCGCCACCAGAACTGGACACCTCTTTGATTTGCGGAATTTCTGTCCAAGTTTTTATTTTGCGGATGCTGCCCATTCCACCACCGGCAACAAATTGCGTGGTCTGGCGGGTGTCGATATTTTCCAAGGTGATGCTGGTTGCCGTCGCCGCCGACACGCGAGCAACCCGTTCATTGAGTCCCGTCCAGCCGGAAGAAATGTGAACAAGGTCATCCTTTTTAATTTTATCGTTGCCGACTACTGTGAGCATCGCATGGGCAGCATTCGTGATAGCCGTAAACGGTAGCGCGGTTTCGTAGTCTGAGGCCAGGTAAACCTGGGCACCATTTGGTAAGGCAAAGCCCATAAGCTGTCTCCGAGTGTTGAGAGAATAAGAGGATGTTTAGAAATAAATTGATAACGAAATAATTTTCGAGGGCAGTTGATCAAGATAAGGTCGCTGTCCGACTTTTTTATTCGATGAGGGTGTGTAGTTTAATGAGCGCTTCTTCAATCACGATGTGATCAGCTTTTTCAATGAATTCACCGTCTCGGGCAGTGATATCAACCATTCTGCTTTGATTTAATAACACGACGCCTTGGGTTTGCGCGCCACTCCCTGATAATGTTACCGTGAAACCCTGATACCTTGAGAAAGCACCGCCTTGTGTGATCGGGGCAATCAAAACCATGCCAAGATCATTGAAGTTTTTAGGAGAGAGTACCAATACTGGTCGTCTGTCACCTTGCTGTTCTTTTCCTCGAGTCGGGTTGAGTGTTAACAATACGATATCACCGCGCGAAAATCCTTTTCTACGTGTCACCATATTTCTTCCCCTACGGGGGAGTGATCGTCACCCCATACACTTTCTTCCGTTTCAAGTGGGGCACTGGCATCACATTGTTTAATCAGTTCGGCCAGGGTGTAACGCTTAGGTTTGGGCGTCAGAACCAAGGTGCCGTCTTTGATTTCCAGATCCAGTTCTTGACCTACAGAGACCCCAATTTTTTTCAGAAAGAGCGCCGGTATGACGATACCGTTGCTATTGCCCCATTTTTTGATGGCTACTGTCATAAGACCTCCGAACATTGATGTTTATACAGCGTATAATAGTGACAGAAGAAGTCAATAATTATATTTAGTCTATACATTATATGTGAAGATACCCTCTGACAAATGTGAAGCACTCTAACAATTCACTACGGGGTAGTCGCCGATCAAATCATATGCGCCCGATAGCGCAGACTGAGGGGCAGACTGTAGGTGTGACAGTGCGTGATACCCGCAAATACTGTGAGGACACTAATGATTGCACAGCGGATAAGGCCATCGGTTAACGTGGTGCCCAAATCAAACAGATTGATGAGGTCATCAGCGACAGCTTGAACTTGAGCCTGGCCGCTACCCGTCGGGACACAGAGGGTCATTTGATAGACCCCGTGATAAACCCGGGAAACTTGCGCTAAATCCAGGCATTCTGTGGTGGCAGGCAAGAGATACGATTGCAGATACAGGCTGCCGGTGTCACTAAACTGCACGTTTTGACTGGCGACGGGAACCCCTTTTTTTGCTGCCCAGGTGCCCAGATGGTGCTCAAGTAGCGCCATGATACGTCCCGTGCTCATTTTTTCATCTCCTTAACCGCCTGGTTAAACAGCGTCTGGAATGCTTCCGCGGTGACACGAACCATACCGTTGGGCGCCTGTTTCGAGTGACCGAACTCCAGCCGATAGGCATAGGGCACGGTGTTGCTGAAATAGATGGCCTGCGTACCCGGCGTAAACTGCGTTAATTGCTGCATTCCCTCCGTTAGCGTCAGATTGCCACGGGGGTCAATGCGTCCGGTTTCTGTTTCTGCGGGCACATCAAAGGTCACCTGCCAATTGCCGCGAAATCGACCACCGGTATAGCCGGGTGGCGCTTTGCCTTGCCAGGTGTCCGCGTTACCCACTGGCGACATTGTCACCAATCTTGCCAATATTTTCATGCCCAGCACCTGGGGGAGTGCCTGATGCGCCTGTTTACTCTGGTTAATAAAGGCAGTCATGGAGGCCATAAAAGGTTTGTTATCCGTCATCTTAGAGCCTGTTCCAAATCTTCTTGAGCGACGCTCAGACGAGGAAAAAACGTGTGAAAAAGCGCAGTTTACAGAGAGCAAATGAGCATTTTGAGCGCGTTTTTGACGAAGTATCAGCAAGCACAAGAGATTTAGAACAGGTTCTTAGGCTCTCAGTTGCAATTGATAACACAGCAGCAATGCAGCAGGTTTCACGGGAGTGACCTGTATCACCCGATGGGCTTTGCCCTCGATAAGAAGGCGATCGCCCTGATAAATTTCCGTCTCAGCGGTTGCCATCATTTTACTGTCACCTTGTTGGATAAGCGTGCCATCAATTTCACCGGTGGTGTAACGCGCCATGACACCCGTCAGCCTGTGATTTTCTAGCGGAACAGCGATTTCAACGCCTTTGATGACCTGAACACCCCCGCCTCGCTGTAGGGTATAAGGGACACCATTGTCACGCAATAAACGGTCGGCAGCACGGCGTAAGCCTGCATCATTGATCGCCATGTCATCACCCCCTGACGAGCTGGATTTGGCAGCTGCTGATGAGCAGGCCGTGCAGTAAGCCAGGCAACCAGCTAAAATGAGG
This sequence comes from Candidatus Fukatsuia endosymbiont of Tuberolachnus salignus, assembly GCF_964030845.1. Classification (NCBI taxonomy): domain Bacteria; kingdom Pseudomonadati; phylum Pseudomonadota; class Gammaproteobacteria; order Enterobacterales; family Yersiniaceae; genus Candidatus Fukatsuia; species Candidatus Fukatsuia endosymbiont of Tuberolachnus salignus. The sequence goes on along the minus strand of NZ_OZ034983.1, from coordinate 1,171,884 downwards.
TGACGAAGCAGACCCCGACGCATAGGTCACACTGATTGCCCCTGAAACACTTTCCTGAATAACTTCCTTGCCACCTGAAAACGACGGCGTCAAATCGATAGCCTGTGCGGCCAACGCCAGACGGCATTGCGCCTGAAGGACTTGTGATGGAATGCACTCTTTGGGCAATAAATAGCCATCGAAGATAACCCCTGAGCGCGGCCAGGCCAGGGGCTGAGAAGCGGTGGTCCGTTCGCCTTGCCAGTTCAGTCCCGCCAGGTAATCCAGAGCTTTTATCAACAAGGTTTCACAGGCAATGTCCTCCTCGGGGAGCGGCTCACCTCGTTTGCTGGCGAGCCGTCGCAAATCGGCGACACGGGCATAACTTTCCCTTTCGGGTAAATTGATATCCGTGATGAGCATGTTATTTTTCCTGTTCGCCAAGCTGCCAACCCTCATCCTGCCAACGGGTGACTTCATCGGGATGTACATTGGCGGTTATCGTATCATCAGGGTGAAGCGGGGAAGAATGCATCATCGGGATAAGTGCTGAAAGCGGCGTTACTGCTGTATTGTCTTTTTTGTTTTTCGTCATTCTTTTTTCCTAACATAACCTTAGAGTCCCTTTCTTATAGCGGGCTATCGGATAAATTGATTATGAAATTTAATAATAATATATTGATACTCATTAGCATTTATTAACACAAACGATCACGTTACATGGCGCTTGTTACGCAATGCTCCTGCCATGTATTACGTAGAAATGAAATTAGCTAGCCTCTTTAGCTGAGTGGGTTATAGTTTTTTTTATTGGTAAATCAAGATGATAAACTTGGATACTGTCGTCTTTCCCGTTAAGGGAACCTAGAAATTTTTCTGCTTCACGGGATGCGGAGATGGAAATACCTTTTCGTAGATCCAATGACCACAGTTTTTTCTTTTGTGGATCCATCAAATAAAGATGTGAATCGATTCTAGCAAAAGCAATCGCATGTGCTCCCACCAAACCATACCGTTTATACCATTCCGGGCGTTGGAGGGTAATAATGCCACAGTCATTAACTCCAGGAGGGGTCGTTATTTTATTTCTAAAATGCTTTAAAAAACGTTTAATAGGAACATTATCAGGATCCCTTGTCCCAACACAGGGGAACTGTGCGATATCTGCTCCTTCCAAATCAGGGATTGCACGATGTAGTATTCCTGTTTGTAAAGTCTCTACCAGCGCTGTGGCAGTAGATGTGCAGTTAGTTTGAAATACTCCATGAAATCTAAAACAACTACAAATCCAGGCAACTGCTCGCCGTAGCCCTAGTAAACCAGAGGGGGCTTTGCCCTTGGAATTAATCTCTTTTGTTAATTGTAATAAAAAATTTTCCAGAGATTTCTGGTCCATGCTGCTCTCTTTCAAACCATTATAACACTCAAGTATTGGATAATTATGCTCAACTGGGTTTTCTAATGAAGTGAACTTAACAGTTACTGCTGGTATCTCTACTATATTAACTCCATCAGTAGGATCATCGAAACCCTCTTCAACTTGAAATGTTTGCGAAGTCACTACCCTAGAGAAAGATACAAGAGCCCTCTTACTACCCTCTTTTTCGGGTTTACCCGTGTTGTTGCCTACATCAATAAGATTATCGCTAATAATAGTAGGTTTACCATCAACAGCAACTATACTCCCTATTAAATGAGTTGCCTTCACCGTCAAAGTCATATCGTCGCTCCAATATAAAGAAGAATTGTTTTTATAGAATAACGGATAAAAAAGCAGATAAAGGCAGATAAAACAACTTTCGTTTAATGAAAAACAGTATAAAAAGAAAAATAATAGTAGGCACCGTATAAATTGATTATAAGAATTTATAATCACATATTGATATTAAATAGTGTTTATTAAAAAAATATTTACGTTACAGGGTGCCTGTTATATCAGGTTAACATCATCAGCCTAAAATCAGCGCACTGTGCTCCGGTTTCACTGCCGCGACACCCCACAGGCTAGCCCGACTTCATAGCGTATCTGATGATACTGACGGTAAAGCGCCACTTGGAAAGTCATGCCGGAGACCGGATCGGTGACATTCATCACATCATCGGCGATATCCCCGCCTTGAGGCATCGCCGGTGTCCGCGACGCCAGCAGAAACGCATTGCGATCGAATGCCATGTTAGCGGTGTAGTGACCAACCAGCGTGACAGCGGTGTTGTCCGCCAGGTCTTGCAACAAGCCCGGTGCAGACAAGGTGATAGTCGAGGCGCTGGCTGCTGCCACCACGTATTGATGCGTATCGCCGGTAAAGGTGACAATATCCCCTCGGTTTATCGTGCCGCTTCCACTGTCTACGGCAATGAGCTGATTGCCGACGTGATAACCGCCCGCTTTGTTGACCAGAAACCCGCTACCCGTCCCTGCTGTGACCCGTTTGATGCCCGCGGAATTGTGCAAATTAAAGCCTTCAATACGCCCGATGGTGCCTTCACGTAACAGGGCTTCGCTGCCCGCTTCGTTGACTTTAAACAAGACGGATTGTTTGCCACGAATGTTGGAAATAGCCGCTGACCCCAAGACCATTTGTAAATCGGTAGTCGGGGCCCCGTTATCTTCCAGCACGCGACGCGCATCGGCAAAATCGGCCAGGTCTTCTTTGACGCCAAAGGGAGTGCTCCCTGCCTTTCCGACAGCCCGCGCTGAGCCGGTGTACAGTGCCCCTAAATCGCGATCGACTTCGTTCGCCAGGGCACGAAAGGCTTGTTTGAACTGGTCAGCCAGCAGCAAGTTATAGGTGCCTGCCGACCCGACAGCCAGTTGTTCTTCCCCGTTCCATTGCACGGGCGCCATTTTGGATTTGCTGATTTTAACTTCCACCGTACTGAGTGTTTGTTCCGCACTGCCTGCCGCCGTGGGGCCTGGCACGATGTCCACCGTTTTAGCGATGGGGGCCACCGGTGCGGTGATATTTTGATCGAGGGCAGCGGCTTCCGCTTTGCTATTACGGGCAACGGCGGGAATAAAACCGACTTGCTCACGGGAAACGCTGTCTAATGCGGTATAAATCGTGGGGATCAACCCCGTTAAGGTATTACCTGCCATGCTGTTGCTCCAGGGTTAAGGGTAAGGTGTGTAATTAATCGACGATCGAGATACCGTCTTTGAGTGCGGCTTGTTTACTGCCGATGTCCAAGGCATCAAAGGCGCTGCGTTTGAGTGTTTTTTGTCCGTTCTGCTGGGGTGTGGGTTGTGAACCGCCGCCACGGTGGCCGGAGGCTTTCAGAATGTGGTCTTTGTGCGGATACTGTTCGATGAGGTATTCTAAGGCTTCCTCAAACTCCGCGATTTCCCCGGGCTGACGGCGTGAGAACACCTTGTTGCCTGCCGCATCCGTGGCGACCACCTTGCCCGCGTCGATGTTGAACGCCTGACCGAACCGGGCTTGCACCAAATCCGCTGGAATAGCCAGGTTATCCTGGATAAACGCCGAACTGCTGAAACGTCCGCCAATCATCTCTTGATACAACTGGGCTTCCAGGGTTTTATTTTTGCTGCTGGCCTCGTCAAGCTGAGTTTGAAAAGCTTGAGTGATTTGTGCTTTCACCTGGTCGACCGCACCGGCCTCGATTAATTTCTTTTGATCGATGTGGGTGAGCGTTTGCAGTGCTTCACGGGCTTTCGCCGGGTCGTCAATGCCGGCAAACGCCTTGAGTTTGGCTTCGAGTGCTTCCTTGGCCTCACGGTGGTTTTTAGCCTCGCCATTGAGGGCGTTAATTTTGTTCAAGGCCGCCACCGCATCAAAGGGGATCGCTTTGCCGTCCTCATGCAAATACACCAGCATGCCGTTTTCCAGTACCGCTTTTCCTTCTGTATCGAGGTGTAATTTCATTGCTATTGTCTCCGCCCATAGGCTGGGTTAACCGGTCATCCGACCCGGGCGCTGTGGCGCCTCCGCTCACAGCTGTTCATAAAAAAAGCCACCCTGGGGTGGCCTGTGTGAAGTTGAGTGACTTGTATCTTGATCATTAGCTTTTAAAAGTTAATGATTAAGGAATAAGATTATATAAAATATGAGAGGGGAACCGAACAAAAAAATTAGCAAAAATTGGGTATTTAAAATTAGAACTGGCAGCTTGCTTCAATCACATAAGTATGTTCAAAAAATTGTTACGAGATAAAAATAATTCGGCCCCCTGGGAGACGTAGTATGATCCTATTCTTTAATGGTTATCGCATTGCAGTATTCTGGACGTTTCTCCTGTTTGCTCTCTCTGGTTGTTCATCCCCATCGAAGCAACAGGGAGAGTTACTGGATGAAACTCTGTTGAAAGAAAAAATAGGGCAAATGCTGATTGTGGGTTTTGACGGTTTTAAGGTAGAAACTAATAGTCCGATTGCTCGTGCGATTCAACATAGACAGCTTGGCGGTGTCATTTTATTTGATTATGATCTCAAAAAGAAAACCTATCGACGAAATATTGAAAGTCCCGCTCAATTAAAAAAATTAACAGCAGAATTGCAAAATTTGGCAGCAGAAGCTGACCGATATAGAGCCAATACAGCAGTATCCTCGTATCCCTTAATCATTGAGGTTGATTACGAAGGTGGAGAGGTCAATCGGCTAAACAGCCGTTATGGTTTTCCAGAAACTTATTCTGCTCAACAGTTTGCTAAACTGCCTATTCAGCAAAAACAGCAACAAACTCAAAGTATGGCTAAAACGTTGGTATGGCTGTAGCCGTATAAATTGATTCAAAACAAAGGGTCAGAAAAGAGAGTGTCGATATCGCATTGTCGTTTCCTACGAAGGGCTTTAGCCTGAGCCCATTTGTGCTCAATTGGGTTGAGGTCTCACTTTTACCCACAATTTTTGTTATTAAGAATAATGAACAATCTCACATTTTCTTGCAGGATCTCATACCCTCGCCAAAGCGACATGATTCCCGGTAAACCCTCGGCACGTCGGTTAAGAAATCCTCCCAATTGACCCAGCCATGTTATTGCCTGAAGCACTGTGGGGGGATGCTCGGGAAGGCGGCTTGTTGTCTGTATTCTACAATACAACGTTTGCCATTCTATCTTTGACAACACATCGGTGCAGGTAGCCTCAGGACACAACGCTGCCATTTTGGTCATATGCATCAGTTTGAAGGCGATAATGCTTTTGAGTGTGATCATTTTCGTTAATTGGGTTGCCGTATTTAAACGACATTGTTCAACACAACATCCTGATTTCAGTGTGTTGAAGAACTCTTCTATCTTCCATCTCAGTCTATACCCATTCACTTTCTCTTCTGCTTCAAAGGCGTCAGTGACCGTCAAATTGGTCAATAATACCCATTCGACAGGCGCTACTCCTTCTGGAGGAGGCTGTTCTTTAACACTGATGGCAGATACGTGAACCTTTTCATGGATATGCCGTGAAGCGTCTTTATTGGTAGGCCCATAAACTAGATTATTTCTAATGGGGAGCCAGCCTGAAATGGAGCGAATATCCACATAAGCCGTTCTTGCTACCCTTTGCTGATTTTTGGGCAGGGTGAGTGCTATGGTTTTTAAAATCGGCGTCTTTGACAAGGCGGTTTGCACCGTTGTTTTTTTTCCCTTTTCATCGATAAATTTTCTGTCTTTCCGGTTGCGGATAATAAAAAATGTTTTTAGTGAGCTTGCAACCCGAAAAAGTTCGAAAATATCCGCTTCTCTGTCTCCCAGCGTGATTAAGCAGGTATCTTTGGGTATCAGCGCCGCTGTCTCGTAGAGGGTCTCTATCCACTTAATACTTTCTTTCTCTTTCATTGTCGATTGATAAAGCCGCCGCTGTTTTTCCTGAGGGGGTTCCTCTCGGGAAACACGTGACCAGCATTTAAGCGAGGATAACCCAAGCGGCAAGCCCTCCTGAGTTACCATCAAACTTGCATGAAGCATCAACCCCATTTTATGTTTGTGATAGGCTTTAGATATACTTCCCAACCCCTCTGTCTTTTTATGTGAGTCAAAGTTCAACTCTGATGTGTCCTGAAGAGAAAAAACCAGTGAATGCCCCTCCAGACGTTTTTGTGTTTGCACACAATGTGTACGGAATAGCGCGCTCTCGCTCACTCTCTCATTGCTAAAAAATCGATAAGCTCCTTTGGCCTGTGACCAGGAGCCATGACAGCTTGGGTAAATTGAACCTGACGCTTTTGATGATAATAAGCCCGCTGTTTCAAAAAAACGCTCTTTAAGGCGTTTATCTCCGAAATCAATTTGATGAAATTCTTCCCGGATCCACTCATTTCCATTACCCGTTACTGTTTTCATGTGCCTGTTTCCTGATTTAACTATTGACTCTACCAATAATCCAATTTCACCTGAATCATTTTTCATTCAACGTTGTGGGTAAAAGTGAGGATGAAGGTCCGGAGAATAAGCGGGAAGGTACTCAAGGGTCAAGCCAGTTTTTTGTATTGCATGGTGAATATCCTGGCGTTTATGGAAACACACATTATCCATCACGATGACAGCCCCTTGAGGGATTTTTGGCAGTCAGTCTTGGGTTACCCACGCATAACAAATATCGCTATTGATATTATATTCAAAGGCACAAACGGTGGTTAATTTTCCGTTAAGCTGAGCGCCGATGACATTGGTACGCGCTTTAGCGTGCCAATCATGTTGACCGTAACACCGCTTACCTTTAGCTCAATAGCCGTAGAGGCGGGGCATCTCATGAGCAAAACCGCTTTCATCCACGTAAATAATGGGGGGCTCGCTGGCTTCATAGGCCTGGATCTTGACCTGAAAATCTTCTCGGGATTGGACGTTGGCTTTTGGATGATAAAATGTTTTTTTTATAGCTAAACCCTGCCCGTTTTAACGCATGGCAGATACCTCTAGCGCTCACTCCCATACGTTGGGCTCGCTCGTATTGAGACGCGTCAGGGTAGGTTTCCACATCAAGAATCAACGCCGCTCGAGCTATTTTACTGGCGGGTTTATCACGTGTCAGACAAGGTTCTATTCGTTTAGCCCAGCGCATTAGACTTGCGGTTCCAATACAAAAACGTGTGGCCGTTTGGGCATATGTAAGCTTTTCTTCCTCTTTAATAGCCAATACATGTTGGCGAAATTTTAATGGATAAGTCATCTCGAAATTATACATCAATTTATAAAGCCTACGCTATATTGACTCTACCAATAATCCAATTTCACCTGAATCATTTTTCATTCAACTTTGTGGGTAAAAGTGAGACCTCAATCCCATTGAACATAAATGGGTACAGGCTAAAAGTAAGAGAAGAGACCTCAATTGTGACATCGATACCTTATTTTTAGAATATATGATGTGATTATTATTATGTCGTTCATATATATAGCAATTTAATTTTGATTAGCATACAAAATATGAGCTACTCCGTAGATTTATTCCTCAATGTATCCGTTAAGCAATCAAAATTAAATTGTGCAGCTATATCAACGATTATTTCCGTCTCCGAAACGGTATCACAATAGTCACTCGTAAAATCAATAGTTTGCAGTACTACATTACACAGATTTGTTTGGTGCAGTAGATAATCGAAAAGGTGGCACAGTAACCAAAGTGAGTCACTTTAACCTCACCGAAACATTAGCAAAGTGGGAATAACATGAAATTAATGCATTCCTTCAGCGTAGCCACGGCCGAGGTTCCTCTGTAGAATTAGTCTGTCTCTTGAGTCCTATTTGTGACTAAGAGACAGAGGTTAACCTAAAGCACTTTTCAGCCCCCCTCTTTCTCCTGATTACTTATTTGGGAAACCAAAGAGGAGCAGGTCTCCATTTGTTGATTTCATCTTTTTTTTGCTCTGGAGGTTTGGTTTCTTGTACGGTAGGTTTCTGTTTAGTACACACTTTAATGAGACCCCTAAACGTTGGGACCCCTACCAATATTTTGCAAACATCAGCAGCAAAAATGGGCATCGGCAGCAGTAAAACAAGCAATACTTTCAAAAACGTTTTTATCCTTTTCATCTTGTACTCCAAAATTTTATTTAATGTGATGTATGCTTACTGCCTAGTGATAATATAAATGGCTTGTAGTGTATTTTGAATTACTATTTAGGAAACCAAAGAGGAAGGGGTCCTCATTTATCTAATAAGACTACCAGTAGCAGAAGTCCAAATAGGTGTTGGCAATAATAAAATGAGTAATATCTTAAAAAAAATATTTATCTTTTTCATTTAGTTACCCTATATTTCAAATCGATGTTACTTGATACGTACTCACTTTTTGTCACCCGTTGAGTCTAGTCAAAATAATAATTATTTTCCTTTTTAATTTTTATTGTCAGTTATTACTCTTTATTTCACAAGCTACACATCGTGTTATATCGCTCCCTGCTATAGCATTTGAAATCCGATCCTTGGGCGTCTTCGTCACTTCCAGATGTGCAATCCGTAAATTAGAGAGAGGTCAGTCGTCTGCATTATGAAGACAACTGACCTCTTTAATGTTGAGAAGGTGGATTGCATTGATGGCATGGTGAGATGTCACTAAAATGTGAAAAAACACCTTGAAATAAAATCATAGGGCTATGTAAAAGAATTTCTGGCCCCCATTTTAAATAAACCTGCGGACCCGCATTCAAGCAGCACAATTTTGTGCCCACTGATTTTATTGATGAGAATGGTAATATTCGACCGATGGTAAATATGTATGAACAAGAGCGGCTACACCTCTGCCTGATGATAGCCAGTCTAGCCCACCATTTTAACATTGGTCACTCGTCAAGTAGCTGACGAATCAAGTAACATGATGTCCATTTACATTAGACGATACATTACTCACAACGGAGATAGCCGCATCTTTTTCGATCTGAACTGTCATACAATTGATTGTCTATTTTATTATCGTTCACCACAACTTTAGCACTGAGGCCGAGTGAAGTGAGCGCTAAACTTGCAATAAGAACCAAACGTAACAGCTTCATGGATTATCCCCTAGCAATTAAATTTACGTATTAAATATAGATCATACATCACCATTGTCAATTAAATATCCCCTTTTCATGTTTGCTTTATTCACTTTTATCGACATACGACATGACATGTCGATCACATCTACACAGGAGTCAACCATGTACACCATCAAAGTGAATTTCGACAACGGTCAAGGCGAAGTCGGTTATCCGAGCATCAATTGTAATAGGCCAAATAATCCAGCCCCTCAACTGAGCATCATTGCGGGTTTTAAGTATTTCATAATTCAAGTAATTCATATTTCAAGCTCCGAAAAAAACGTTCTGTTGGTACGTTATCCCAACATTGCCCTTTACCATTCATACTGGCTTGCACACCCATCACTTGCAAATGGGCACAATACTGATGACTGATATATTGACTGCCTCTATCTGAGTGACGGAGCAACCCTTTTGGGGATTTTCTGCGCCAGTAAGCCATCTGGAGAGCTTGTACACAAAGTGCTGTCTTCATGGGATCTGCCAAGGCCCAACCGATTATTTGGCGCGAGTATAAATCCATCACCCCCGCCAAATACATCCCCCGCCTTCATAAGTCCAAACAGAGGTGATATCCATCGTCCATACCGGGTCTCTCTGGCTATAGCGGTGCGGTGTAGTTTTGATTACATAATGAATACCATTCGATATGAATATATGGCACGATTCATCTTTGATGGTGTAATCAGAAGAGAGTCGTTCTGCTATACAAATAAAATATTTGAACTAACCGTAATTTAGTATTACAACGTCCGATGAGGCTGAGTTATTCGGTTAATTCTAGTCGCGTGTTGGTAATAAAAAATGGCAGTGTTATCCGTGATTGTTTACCATAGAAATTACTGGCTTAAAATTTTTAAATATTAAAATAACTTAATGAAACACGAAATATCTCTCGTAATTGGACATTTTTAATATATAAGCGGCTATTTATATTGATTGTGTAAATGTATCTGTAAGATTTTTGCAAAATTCTTTCGTTTTATAACCGCTCACCGTTTTACTCAAAACTGGGTTGATTTGTCATACAGGAATGGTAAGTTGCTCTATGCAAAAAATGCTTGGAGGATAATAATGACAAACTTGGCGGGCTTAGCAGCATCCTTGGCAAGTTTCATCTGGAAAAACGCCGAAGATCTTTGGGAAGATTTCAAATACATAGATTTTGGAAAAATCATCTTGCCCTTTACTTTCTTACGGTGCTTAGAGTGTGTTTTAGAACCTACTCGCAAGGTGGTTTTTGAAGCCTATGAAGATTTCAAGGATGGCGGATTTGATCTGGATTTGATCCTTGCCAATCTCAATCTGACAGATTATGAAAACGTTCCACTTATGGAGAATATTCGTGATTACTTTACCCGTGAAGTATTACTCTATCTACCCGATGCCTACTGTGACGAAACTTACTGTGATGATAAAGATAAACAAGTGGGAGGAGTCAGGTTCGAAATTAATTTTAACCGTTGCTTCTGTAAGTATGTTACACCACGCAAACTGGCTGAAAAGGATATTGAAGACGTCGACGGAGCCTACCCTGTAATGAGTTTTGGTGGCGAGTCTGCAAAAGCATCTGCGTGTATTTTTAATGGGGAATCTGTCTTACTCGAAGGGAAGGGAACTATCGACAAACCTCTATACATCAACGGACCATCCCGGACTGTCGATACTCTATTCTACACAAAGATCACTGACAATGCTTTTCCAAAATTCGTCTATTACAGTACGCAGACCATTCCTTTTGGACACTATTCAACAAACACGGTTTTGCCAAGCATGACAGGTGAAGACCTTTCTTCTCACCTCATTGCTGTGCCTGAATTTTTTGAACAACGGGCGATAACAAATACACTCAACCGCGAAGCCACCCACATCGTTCAACTAACAGAAAAGTCTCAACACAGCATTAATCTTCTCAAAGAGCGCAGCTCTGCTCCAATCACCGCCTCCGTCACTGGCCAAATTGATCTCAGGGAGTAAATATGATCGATACCGCACACCAGGAAAAGCGTTTTGCGGCTTATGTCATTGCCAAACTAGAGGCTCAGGGTCAGGGCTGGAAGGTTGGCAATACGTTTCACGACGACACCTCGTGTGCCTTGTATCCGGATGATCTGATTGCTTGGCAAGAAGAAACTCAATCTACAAAGTGGGCAAGGCTCTGTAAAGACAGTGCTGAACATGCCAGTGAGGTACTGATGGATCGTCTGGTTAAAGCACTTGAACAGCATGGCACTCTCCAGGTACTCAAACGCGGTTTCTCCATTTCCGGTTGTGGTCATATCGATCTCTCTGCAATGAAAGCGGCAAATCGTCAAAAGTGCACCTATGCTGATCAGCTCAAAACGCTATTAGCATTCAAAACAGGGCTTGGGCATTTTTACCGAACTTATTCTTACGTTACACAGCTCATTGATTTTGGTGATCCCTCACTGGAAAATTTTGCAGCATCCGCTAGCCTACTGCAAAAACGGCTAGAAAATAGCACAAGGGAGCCGGTATGGGTGCTCTAATCTCAGTTTGCAAATAGCTAAAATGAAATATTTTCGTACAACTTTATGACAAATAAACCTGATTTCAACAACGTATTCTCACCACCGGATGAGGTAGAAGCTGTAGTTCTTGACCTGCAAATATCACCGACGGGACATATCCATCTGGGGCATATTGCTGGCCACTCTTCTCTCTCTCCACTAGAAGTCACTGGCATCACTAAAGCATTCGAACGTGGCAGTGGCGACGGTCTACTGCATTTGCTGACAGTAAAACGGGCGAGTGAATTGCTACCACCTTCGCTGGTGTTTGGCTATCAGTTGGCACATCTTTTCATGAGAGGTTTGTGTGCGGTGCCAAATCTGGCGAGTCAATGGGATCATGTTGAAATCGCCTTACCTGTCTTAGAATTACAACAGCGGGTGGTGACGGCTCCACCGATGGTTGGCGCAGAATATCTGGATATTCCACGGCTGACCATGATTTGGCTTGATCTGCAAACAGCTGCCCGTACAGAAATTGCGGCAACACAAGGCGATGTGCAAGCCTGGCTTCAGTGTAAACATCCAAGTTGGAATCTAATAGGTCGTGTCTGTTTCCATCTCGCCGAAAATAAAAATCATGAACAAGCGCCGTTCGCATTTCTTGCCACCTATGCTGCCGGCGTGTCACAACAGTCACGTGTGCAGTATCAACCCCTGCGGCAAGCACTACAAGAATATGCCGGTGCTGGAAACCATGACATGTTGCTCAGGCTGTTACAGCCAGTGAATAAAGCAGCGGAGCAAAGTCCATGGATAAAATCTCTACTAGATTCCGGCACCCTCTTTCACCCGATCGCCTGGACTCCAGCAAAAGCCCATCAATTTTTACGCCACATTCCGATATTTGAATCCTGCGGCATAGTGGTGCGTATCCCTGATTGGTGGCAAGTGCGCCAACCACCACGACCGCAAGTGAAAGTGAACATAGGTAACAGTGTCGCCGGTTTAGGCTTGAATGCGATGCTTGACTTTGATGTATCGCTTTCCCTCGACGGTGAAGAAATTTCACTCGCCGAATGGAAACAACTGTTGACCATGAGTGATGGTTTAGTTCAGCTTAAAGGTCGTTGGATCGAACTGGATCGCAAAAAACTTGAAAGCGTGTTGGAGCATTGGAAAAAAGTACAACGCGATGCTGCCAACGGCAACATATCCTTTATTGATGGTATGCGACTGTTGGCAGGTGCGGCGGTAGAAGGCAAGAGCGAAGTAGCTCTATTACCTGATGCTGCCGATTGGTCTAACGTAGTGGCAGGCAACGGATTACAACAAGCATTGGAAGGATTGCGTGATCCACATAACATCGCTGACGATCTGCATTTGGGAGATGAACTCCAGGTGCAATTGCGTCCCTATCAAAAAGAAGGAGTACGCTGGTTGTGGTTGTTGAATCGCCTTGGCTTAGGGGGTTGTTTGGCAGATGACATGGGGCTAGGGAAAACGGTGCAAATTTTAGCGTTACTTTTGCTGGCCAAACGCGAGGGTGATGTTAAACCGCATCTGCTGGTACTGCCCACTTCGTTGATAGGCAACTGGCAATCAGAAATCACCCGTTTTGCGCCTGGCCTCTCGATATTGATTGCACATCCCTCTGCAATACCTAGTGAAGCGCTGAATACACTTCCTGCCGAGTGTTTGGAGAACGTCGATGTCGTCATCACCAGTTACGGCAGCTTGATCCGTCTTCCATGGTTACTGCAAACATCTTGGTCCTTGGTGGTGCTTGATGAAGCACAGGCGATTAAAAACCCGACGGCATACCAGACAAAAGCCGCTAAAGCACTAAAAAGCCGTGTACGCTTTGTGTTAACCGGTACCCCGGTGGAAAATCGTCTGGGCGATCTATGGTCACTATTCGATTTCATTTGTCCAGGCCTATTAGGTTCTAGCAAGGCTTTCAGCCTGTTTATTCGGCGGCTGGCACAAGATAAGCAACAAGGCTATGCACCTCTACGTAATCTGGTAAAACCCTACATCCTACGCCGTATGAAAAGCGATAAACGTATCATTGCTGATTTACCAGACAAAACGGAAGTCAAAACTTATTGTGTGCTTAGTCGATTGCAAGCAAGTTTATATGGGCAAGCGATAGCTACACTTGTGCAACAAATCGATAAAGTAGAAGGGATCGCGCGGCGCGGCTTGGTACTGGCGTTTTTAATGCGTTTTAAACAAATCTGCAATCATCCGTCTCAATGGTTGGGCGATGAGGCTTACTTAGAGAATAATAGCGGTAAATTCGTCCGTTTGCGGGAGTTAGCGCAAGATATTGCGGCACGTCAAGAAAAGGTGCTGGTATTCACCCAATTTAAAGAAATGACTGCACCTTTGGCTGCATTCTTGCAAGATATATTTGGTTGTGCCGGATTGCAACTACACGGTGGAATAGCAGTCAAAACCCGCAAAGCACTGGTCGATAAATTTCAACAGGAAACCGGCCCACCGTTTTTTGTACTCTCAATAAAGGCAGGCGGCACTGGTCTTAATTTAACAGCAGCGTCGCACGTCATCCATTTTGACCGCTGGTGGAATCCTGCCGTAGAGAATCAGGCGACCGACCGTGCTTATCGTATCGGACAGAAAAAAAATGTACTAGTACATAAATTTATCTGTCGTGGCACCATTGAAGAAAGAATCGATACGATGATAGAGAATAAAATCGGGCTGTCCAATGATCTGCTTGCCGGAGGAGGTGAAACGCTCTTGACAGAAATGAGTAATGAAGCATTACTCAAACTGGTTTCGCTTGATATCAACAGCACAGTAGCAGAAGAGAAATAAATTAATTTTATTAGTCAGCGAGTGAGGGAAAACAAATATGAATTATTTTAACGGTGGTTGGCCGCGTTATGTGCCAGTTGCGGAACTACACGCCAGTGCGATGCGCAAAATCAAAGAACTTAAAAAGAAAGGGAAGATTTGCCATCCGGTAGAAGTTGGGAGACGCTGTATTGTCGATACTTTCTGGGGCAAAAAATGGTGTCAACACCTTGAGGCTTACAGCGATTATGCTAACCGGTTACCGCGTGGCCGTTCCTATGTGCGCCACGGTTCTGTGATTGATCTAAAAATCGCCGCAGGCAAGATCACCGCTTTGGTGGTCGGCGCCACTACGTACCGCGTGAGTATTGAAGTGAGTTCACTGGATCCCAAACTTTGGCAAATAATCATTGATGAATGTGCTGGCAAAGTTGCCTCTTTGGTTGAATTGTTGCAAGGACGTCTTTCCAGTGCAGTAATGGAAGTGGTTACTCGTCCCAAAAGTGGTTTATTTCCTTCTCCAGAACAAATTTCCTTTCACTGTAGCTGCCCTGATTCAGCTTTTCTATGTAAACATATTGCTGCGACGCTCTATGGTGTTGGCGTCCGTTTTGATCGTCAACCAGAGTTGCTCTTTCTGCTACGCGATGTCGAGCCGCAGGAATTGATCTTACAAGCCGGCCGTATGCCAGTTGCAAATACGCCGACGGTGCTTGATCAACAATTGGATACTTCCGACTTGTCTACACTCTTTGGTATCGAGCTGAATACAGTACCGCTTGATAGTCATCCATCAATGCCCACACTCAAGACACAGCACAAAACAAACATTGAACCACCCTTTGACACCCCTCAGGTGATCAGATCACAATCGGTAACTAAGGGTAAGGACAAAGCCAAATCAGCGAAGAAAAAAAACCACTCGAACCTAGACCATAACTGTTAGTGAATTTGTTGTTAGTGACTATTAGTGACTCGTTGTTTAGACAGTGGAATGGATAAATGTTGAGCTAAAATAACTCCAATTAAAGTAATGCCACCACCAATCAAATGATAAGCATAGAGCTGTTCGTGTAAAAAGCTGACGGCAATAATTGCAGTGAACACAGGTGTTAAGTTCATCAATATAGATGCTGTATTAGCACCTAAACGTATCACACCCAAGATCCATAAATAGGGTGCGATTACCGAAGCTGGCAAACCAGCAAAGAGTACCAGTGGGAGATTTTGTGCATTCAGTCGTATATCACTAGCCAGCAAAAAAGGAGGTAACAATAATAGGACACCGAAAGCAATTTGCATATAAAGAAACTGCCAATTGGGCAGTTTTATTACCCAATACTTGATCAATACACCGTACAAAGCATAAGAAAAAGAAGCACAGAACATCATCAGCTCACCTTTACCGACACCCTGCCGTAATAGTTGTGCTGGATCGCCAGCGCTGACTAACCACACTAATCCGCCGAAAGACAATATACCTCCCAAGACAATACCGACAGTAGGAGCCACACGTAATACCACAATACTGATCAATAGGGTCAACAAGGGAATAATTGAACTGAATATACCGATAAATAAAGCGCTAATACTATGCGCGGCATAGTAAACCAGACTTTGGTACAGCACCATGCCCAGCAAACCCAATACCATTAATTTCCACCAATATTTTCGTATGCTGTGCCAATTACGTACGACGCTTAGGAATACAAAAGGTGTCAAGATAACTAGCGCCAAGAACCAACGGTAGAAAGAAATGGCTGCAGGATCGATAGCATTGGCCGATATTTTGCTGACAACGGCGTTACCCGACCAAATGATGACTGCTAACGAAGGATACACTATACGCATATTTTTTATTCTTATATAAATAAAAATGATGTTTACTATAATTTCTATTACCTATAACAGAAAGTAAATTTTTTTCCAATAGACTTCCTGTAAAACCATATCGTTATGCGAAATCGAAGGCTAATCATGGGTGTTTAACGGCGTATTAATGGCAGGTAAAGCCGCTATCTGATTTGTCTGCTGCACAACGGCAATCGGTAAAATACCTTTCCGCCAATATTTTATTGCATCCGACCAGGAAACGTCGTGGCTTTCCAATTTACCGAAATCCTGGTTTATGATCTTTTTCACGCTGTCAGACAATATCTTGCTTATCTGACTCGGTTCTATTTTGGGTTTACATTTAGTAATAAGGTAAGCCAAACCAAAAATACCACCGATAACGCTTAAGGGAAGTACAACAATGATTGCCAAAGATGATAGGGTAGCCAGTGATAAAATTGTCCCTGTGATAATTCCGGCTAAGACCCACTTACCTTTGTTAAGAAAGGTATTAAGATTGATTGATTTCAACTCATGTTTTAGCTGAATAATATCGGCTGCTATTGCATGTCGCAGAGCGGTATCTATATTTTCCGTGATATCGTTAGCAATACTGCCTTTTAACGACTTCCACTTACCCGCCATAACCGCGATATGTTTCAATCTTGCGTTCATTTTTTTGTATTGATCACTATTAATAATTGAAGCTGAATTCGATTTTCTCAGTGTTTTTTCTTTAACCCGATCGATAAGTGTATTCACGGTAGCATGTATGTCATGGGTTTTATCACCAAAATCTGTATTACTCTTTCCCACCACAGTGCGCAAGACACCATAAGCCCATTTTTTTGCTCCATTGCTTTGTCTCATCGCCTTACCAGAAAAAATCTGGGTCATACGATAATAAGTCAGTTGTGCATTCTGTCCATCATCATGATTCGCTTGATTAAGGTTAGCCAACTCACTATTAATATGAGGAATAGCATTACCCATAAATCGCATTAACGAGGTTAATTCCTCAATGCGTTTATTAACTGATTTCAAATCGTCCTCTAAGGGTACTATCTGTAAATGCTTCTCATTTTGTAACGGTTCGATCTTCATAAAAGCCGCTAATTCAGATTCTTCAAGAAATACAGCTAAATCCCTGGCCCATGTTCTACGTGCAGTGTGATGTTGCGATAGTATATTCAGTAAATTGCATATGTCTCTATTATTTTCAGGAAAAGTTCTGACAATAACATTTGTTTTATTTTCTAATTCAATCACTGCATATTTTTGAATTTCCCCTTCTTTCAAGATTTTCTTGAAAGGTGGTAAATGTCTGTCACTATTATTATTGATATATCCTTTCAAAAATTCAGTGAATAATAGCTGATGTTTACTTACCTGTTTTGCTTCTTCAAGTGGGTACAGGTGGTACGGAAAATCAGACATAACGCCAAAAGGATTAATGGGTTTTTTGGTTATTTCTTGCACAAAATCTTCAATTAGTACCCTAAGAGTACTCTTCTTTATTTTCCGTATTTTATCAATGTGCTTATTGATTTCTTGACATAATTCATTGAGGGATGTAATGCCATCATTAAGCTTAATATCTTTATCTCCTTTATATTTACTGACTACTCTTTCGTTATATTCGTCAATCAGTGTATTAATCTGTTGTTGTTCATTTGTTACTGGAGCGATCTTTATTACGGCAGTTTCTGTCGAGATAACCTCTGTTAAAGCGACCTTGTTCACCGAAGTGCTTGTTGATGGTGGAAGATCTTTAATTCTCGATTTTGTCTCGCTTTCTCGTTCCTGTATTTTTGGTTCCTGTGTTTTTGCGACGAGTTGCCACCCTTTCTTTCCGCACGTTAATTGATAGTAACGTGCAAGTTCAGAGTTTGATGTATTCATCACATTGCTTAACGCCTTTAATATCGAATTTTTTTTCAATGTTTTTTTTATTTGTTTACTTTGCAATTGCTCTAATATGTTGATTGATAAGTATTTTTTGAACGATTTTTTATTTTTATTTTTATTATCCAGATAAGCATTTATTTTATTTACTAGCTCTTCAGCATTGTTAACAGAGCCAGAAAATTTTTCTTGCTGTTTTTTGGGCAATTGGTGAAAGAAATCTAAAAATTCTTTACTTAATTTATTAAGATCCGCGCCATAATTATCGCAGCTGTCTATAGTTTGCTCCGTATCAAAGGTCGCTGACTTTCGATATGAAGGGGCCGCAGTTAATAGATTAGATGCAATTTGAGGGAAGGCCTCAGCAACATCAGATTCTTCCATATCCGCAGCAAATGGATTGAAGTCCTCAGCAACATCAGATTCTTCCATATCTGCAGCAAATGGATTGGAATCCTCAGCAACATCAGATTCTTCCATATCCGCAGCAAATGGATTGGA
Source organism: Candidatus Fukatsuia endosymbiont of Tuberolachnus salignus (assembly GCF_964030845.1). NCBI lineage: Bacteria > Pseudomonadati > Pseudomonadota > Gammaproteobacteria > Enterobacterales > Yersiniaceae > Candidatus Fukatsuia > Candidatus Fukatsuia endosymbiont of Tuberolachnus salignus. Next base: position 1,153,402 of record NZ_OZ034983.1, on the reverse strand, counting down.
GTCCTCAGCAACATCAGATTCTTCCATATCCGCAGCAAATGGATTGGAGTCCTCAGCAACATCAGATTCTTTCATGCCTTTAGTAGACAGATTAGCGGCAAAAGGCTTAGCCGATGGATACCACTTAGCAGGAAATGGTGTTTTATCACCACCCAAAAGAGAATTTGAAGGAATGACTATCACCCCAACATTCTTATCGCCATCATTACCGCTACCATTACAATATAATGATTTTTCTTTCTTTGCTTTTTTTCTCCTAACACTAACACCACATATTTTAAAAAATATATTCCCTTTATTTTTTATTTTATTTTTAGTAACTGATACTTCTTTTTTTGTACAAGTATTGCCTACACGTTGAATATCACTGATAGCCGTAACTTTTCTTTCTTTATTATTACCAAAAGCGGCTGAAATGGCTGAGAACTTCTTTTCACTGGCAGTATTAGTATTATTTTCAGGATTTTCAATAGGATGACTTGTAAGGATCTTTAGTATAGTCATACCTTCTCCTTGAATTATATTTATATAATAGGATCTTAGATATTATTTATTGAAATAAAAAATAAGAGAATAAAATTATGTTTCATATAAATACTACGAGAAGAAAAACAGGATAGATACCAATTATCAACCATATCTTTTAAAAAATAAGCTAATAAAAAAAATATATATATTCATTAAATAAATATATTATCAGAATGAATAATTAAAATAACAATAATATAAGTAATAATAAATTAATTTAATATAAAAAAGTCTTATATTAAACATTAATATAATAAATATTATACTGCTGTGGATGGCTTCACGATTATTTTGATCTGCTATCAGAAGTAAGAAAGTACAAATAGGCCGTTATAAACAAGTCGTTAATAACAGCCATAATGTCAAGATATCGCAATATCAAGGGAAAATCGAAGGCTGATCAGCCCCTTCTTTCTCAACCTTTTGCTGTAGCATATGCTCACGTTTCATCCCCAATTTTAATGCTAATGCAGAAGCCACATAAATAGATGAAATCGTACCGATAGAAACCCCGATTAACATAGCCAAAGAGAATCCTTGTAGCATCGCGCCACCAAAAATATACAGCATCAGCACCACCACTAAAGTCGTCGCTGAAGTCATAATGGTGCGACTTAACGTCTGTGTCAGTGAAATGTTCATTATTTCATACGGTGTGCCACGATTTATCTTACGAAAATTTTCACGAATTCGATCCGAAACGACAATGCTGTCGTTTAATGAGTAACCAATAACCGACATCAAAGAAGCAACTATGGTCAAATCAATCTCAATTTTACATAAGGATAAAATACCCAAGGTTATGGCGACATCATGACCCAAGGCAATAACTGCCCCCAATGCCAGCCGCCACTCAAAACGAAAGCCGACGTAAACCAGAATAGAGAGCAGCGCAACCAGTAGCGCCATACCACCTGCTTGAGCTAACTCACTACCCACACTAGGCCCAACGAATTCAATACGTTTAACCTTCGCATTTTTATCAATTGAATCATTGATAATAGTGATAATTTTATTACCCAGTTCCTGACCCGTATTAACGGCAGTAGAAGAAGTCGTAGTGGAAAATCCTGTAGTAGAAGACGTTGTAGAAGAACCTGCAATCGGCGGCAGACGTATCATGACATCACGTGTACTGCCAAAATTCTGAACAACCGGTGCAGTAAAACCTTTTTCTTGCAGCGTATCACGCAATTTATCGAGATTAACTGGATTTTCTAGGTTAACCTCAATCACAGTGCCACCGGTGAAATCTAACCCCCAGTTAAAACCACGGGTTAACATGACTGCAACCGATGCCACCAGTAATAACAACGAAATACCAAAGGCTATATTATCCCAGCGCATAAAGTCATAAACTTTACGGCCATAGTTTAATTGTTCAACAGTATAATTCTGTGCCACTATTTATTCCTTAAATGGACAACCTGTTAATACGTTTACCACCATAAAGTAGATTAACAATAGCACGCGTCCCCACTATGGCAGTAAACATTGAAGTCACTACACCGATAACAGTGGTAATAGCAAAACCTTTAATCGAGCCAGTACCTACCGCATAAAGAATAATCGCCGTAATCAATGTCGTCACATTCGCATCAACAATACTGGAAAAAGCACCTTTGTAGCCCTCATGTATGGCTTGCTGGATCGATCGACCGTTGCTAATTTCTTCCTTTATTCGTTCATTAATCAGTACATTCGCATCAACAGCTACAGCTAATGTCAACACGATGCCCGCAATACCCGGCATAGTCAACGTCGCCCCAGGCAGCAGCGACATCACACCTACAATGAGCACTAAATTAACGAGTAGAGCGCTACTAGCAATCAAACCAAACTTACGATAGTAGAAAACCACAAAAATAACCGATGCAGCCAAACCCCACAAACAAGCAGCTAGACCTTGAGCAATATTCTGTGCTCCCAAAGTGGGACCAATAGTACGTTCTTCTACAATTTGGATAGGCGCAATCAAAGCACCAGCCCGTAATAATAATGAAAGCTGCCGTGCTTCAACCGGATTAGCAATACCAGTAATACGGAAATTGTTACCCAAACGTGATTGAATGGTCGCTATATTGATCACTTCTTCCTGCTTAACCAAAATCGTACGTCCATTAGCATCCTTCTTACCGCTATCTTTGTATTCCACGAATAAAGTCGCCATCGGCCTGCCAATATTATCTTTAGTAAAATTAGAGATGATCGATCCCCCCTCACTGTCTAACGAAATATTAACCTGTGCCTGATTATATTCGTCAGTCGTGGAAGTCGAGTCAGTAATATGGTCGCCAGTCAAAATCACCCGTTTGTAAAGAACAATTGGCTGTCCTTCACGGGTATTTTTTACTTCTGAATCACCCGGCACACGACCTGCCGCTGCGGCGCTAGCATCAACGTTGGTATTTTGTAAACGAAACTCAAGTGTAGCGGTAGCACCAAGGATCTCTTTGGCACGTGCCGTATCCTGGATACCAGGTAATTCAACGACAATACGGTCAGTACCTTGACGCTGTACCAAGGGTTCTGCAACACCCAGTTGGTTAACCCGATTACGCAGAATGCTAATATTTTGTTGCAGTGCATATCCGCGTGCCTCACGCAGACGCTCATCACTCATCAACGCTTTTAGCCTCTGACTCCCATCGTTACTTATCACTAGATCACGATGACGGGATGAGAGGTAGCTTATCGCTGCGTCCCGTGTATTATCATCAGTAAAGCGGATAGTGACACCATAGCTAGCCTGAAAGCCATCAAGCTTAGACACGGAAGTATAGGGAATATTTTTTTGACGCAGATCAAAACGTAAATTATCTATGTTTTGCTCTTGCAACTTACTTAATGCGGCATCCATGTCCACTTCCATTAGAAAATGAACCCCCCCGCGTAAATCAAGCCCCAATTTCATCGGTTCAGCACCGAGTTTAGCTAACCAGGATGGTGTCGCCGGTGCTAGATTCAATGCAACAACATATTTATCCCCTAGCTCTGCCACTAATGCTTCACGAGCATGCAACTGAACATCAGGATCCCTAAAGCGAGCAAGGATGACACCTTTTTCAAGCGCAATAGATTTGCTCGCTATTTTTTCTTTTCCCAGCAGGTTACGGACTTGATCCAGGGTGGCTTCACTGGCGGCGACACCGCGAGCACCAGTAATCTGTACCGCAGGATCCTCACCATAAAGGTTAGGAAGTGCGTATAGAAAACCGATGAGTATCAGGAAGACCAACACCAGATACTTCCATAAAGGATAACGATTTAACACAGTAGTTCCTTACGGAAAAATCGAAAATTACAGCGCTTTCATGGTACCTTTCGGCAGAACGGCAGCCACAAAATCACGTTTAATCATCACTTCAGTGGTGTCATTGAGCGCAATAACAATATAACCCGTTTCTGCAACTTTTATAACACGACCCAGCAGCCCACCTGTGGTTAAAACTTCATCTCCCTTGGTAATTGAGTCCATCAATTTTTTGTGTTCTTTTGTTCGCTTCTGCTGTGGACGTAAGATCATAAAGTAAAAAATCAGACCAAATACCACCAGCATAATGATCATAGAATACGGACTTCCTTGCGCCGGATCACCAGCAGAAGCAACAGCATTGGAGATGAAAAAACTCATTAACATGACCTCATATTATTATTAACATTAATTATCAATCGGTTAAAAATTTTGCGAGCAATCACAGATTATTAGCCGTTTGATCCTAGCCACAAAACTCATAATTGCAACACTAAACCTCTAAATCAGGTTTCTCAATTCGCTTATAAAATTCTGTAATAACGCGGTCTAATGTACCTTCTTCAATAGCCTGACGTAAAGCCACCATTAAACGTTGATAGTAACGCAAATTATGAATGGTATTGAGCCTGGCACCCAATATTTCTTTACAGCGGTCGAGATGATGCAAATATGCACGGCTATAATGACAACAAGTATAGCAATCGCAATTTTTATCCAGCTTGGATTCATCTCTCTTATATTGGGCATTGCGGATCTTAACAACCCCTTCAGTGACGAACAGATGACCATTGCGCGCATTGCGTGTTGGCATAACGCAATCGAACATATCAATGCCACGACGTACCCCTTCAACCAGATCTTGCGGTTTACCCACCCCCATTAGATAACGCGGTTTATCTTGAGGGATCTGTGGACAAATGTGTTCTAAAATACGGTGCATCTCTTCTTTCGGTTCACCCACTGCCAAACCGCCCACAGCGTAGCCATCAAAACCAATATCCTGCAGCCCATTTAGCGAAATATCACGTAAATCTTGATACACACTCCCTTGAATAATACCAAACAATGCATTTTTGTTATTCAGTTTATCAAAATGTTGGTGATGACTACGTGCAGCCCAACGTAATGACAATTCCATTGAACGCTTAGCATAGTCCCAATCGGCTGGATAGGGTGTGCATTCATCGAAAATCATCACGATATCGGCACCCAGATCCCGTTGGATCTCCATCGATTTCTCTGGGCTAAGGAATACCGTATTCCCATTGATGGGATTACTGAAATGAACGCCCTCTTCTTTTATTTTACGCATTGCTCCCAGACTAAACACTTGAAAGCCACCTGAATCAGTCAGGATCGGACCATGCCACTGCATAAAATCGTGAAGATCGCCATGTGCTTTGATCACTTCTTGGCCTGGACGTAACCAAAGATGAAAGGTGTTACCCAATAAAATTTGTGCACCACTGGCTTTGACCTCTTCTGGTGTCATACTTTTAACCGTGCCATAAGTGCCAACTGGCATAAACGCGGGCGTTTCTACCACCCCACGTTCAAAAACCAAGCGACCACGACGGGCGTACCCATCGGTTTTTTGTAACTCGAACTTCACATCACCCCCCAGAGATCAACGCATCTGATGTTGTTATCGTCTGAACTTCATTAGACGCCTTGCAAAACCTGCTACGTGCTGCAAATTCTGCGTTACGTGGTACTCGCAATCCTCATGTACTGCAACACTACGGTTGCTGCGCGCCAGGCGCCTTGACTTCACAGCACTGGCTTATGGCTATGGCTTTGCAAGAAGTCTATTCACAACGATCTCGAATAGGCTCCAAGATTGAGTGCTTTATTTCTTCCTGTGCTGCCAATGGATTACGACTAATAAACATGGCATCACCATAACTGAAAAAACGATATTTTTCTCCGATCGCCTGTTGATAAGCCTTCATCGTATTTTTATAACCTGCAAAAGCAGAAACCAACATTATCAACGTTGATTCAGGTAAATGAAAATTAGTGATCAGTGCATCGACTAGCCGATAATGGTATCCAGGATAAATAAAAATACGTGTATCACCCAAAAAAGGCACAATCGCTGCATTTTTGCTGTTGTGAACCGCATTTTCCTTCGCATTCCTTGCGGCACTCTCCAATGAGCGCACCGAGGTGGTTCCTACTGCGATAACCCTTTTACCACGAGCCTTGCAGGTTAATACCGCATCAACCACAGCTTGTGGTACCTCGACATATTCAGCGTGCATAACATGTTGTTCGACATTTTCCACACGCACTGGCTGAAAGGTTCCTGCGCCAACATGCAAGGTAACAAACGCCATTTCGATACCTTTAGCACGTAACGCATCAAGCAGTGGCTGATCAAAATGTAGTCCCGCCGTCGGAGCAGCAACGGCACCTGGCCGTTCACTGTAAACCGTTTGGTATAACTCACGATCGACGGCTTCATCAGGGCGGTTAATATAGGGAGGTAAAGGCATGTGACCAATAGTGTGCAAGAGAGTGAAAACATCCCGTTGGTCATCAAAACGTAATTCAAACAGGCTATCATGGCGAGCTAACACAGTTGCTGGAATAACAGTGCCAACAGCAGTCATATCAACAGGCTGGTCATCACCCAATAGTAACGCGGTACCCGGTTTAGGCGCTTTAGAGGCTTTAACATGCGCCAACACCCGATGATCATCCAGTACCCGTTCCACCAAGATTTCTAGCTTGCCACCACTGGCTTTACGACCAAATAAACGCGCAGGAATCACACGTGTATTATTGAATACCAGCAAATCACCTCTCTGTAATGTCTGCAATAAATCGGTGAAAATGCCGTGCGTCACACATCCACTTTGTCCATCCAACGATAGCAAACGACAACCACTGCGTTGAGAATACGGGGAATGGGCAATCAACGACTCTGGCAGTGTAAAAGAAAAATCGGTAACACGCATGGGTTTCACTTCAGTTAGAAAACGTTCACTAAAAAAACAGGCGGCTTAGTCTAGAGCCACCCACAGTGAGCTGCAAGAAATTAATTAAAGAAGTGTTGCTACCCGTTAAAATATGATACGTATAAAATACTCAGTTGCCCGCCGCTTCACACTGACGACCTTCTATTGCAACTCCTGTTGTATTGATGATGTGATAGCCAATGTGGGGTTGAAAATCTATCGACAAGGTTGAAGCACTCTGAACCTTGTGTTCTCTCTCTTGTATTGGGACGTTATCGACGCTCATCCAGCCAAATTGACTTTCCTTGCCACTTACCGCCCTGATAATGAAACTGACTTTTTTAGGACTGAATTCTTTACACATGTATGCCGATCCCCAAGGACTCGGTTGTATGACAACCTGTTCCTGGGCGCCAAAACTCCAGCTAGTCTCTGAAAAACCGGCATGGGCATAATGGGTGGATATCATCAGGATCCCTATTGATAGCCGGAATGATGCTGTGCTAGCGCCACGAAAAATATTTCTCATTGCTATTTATCTCTTTTATCTGTATTTAGTCGTCTGTGTTTGTACTCCGTATTAGGCGGAAAAAAGTACAAAGTACGTCAATTAATATCAACTTATAGGAGTCATTTATGGTTTTAGTCACTCATGAAGCACCTGATTTTACTGCCGCGGCTGTCCTCGGTGACGGCACAATGGTTGACAACTTTAACTTGAAAAAACACTTGGACGGTAAAGCGGCCGTATTATTTTTCTGGCCACTGGATTTCACCTTCGTCTGTCCCTCAGAATTGATTGCTTTCGATCACCGCTACCAGGAATTTCAAAAACGTGGCGTCGAAGTTATCGGCGTTTCCATTGACTCACAATTTACTCATCACGCATGGCGTAATACCTCTGTTGATAAAGGCGGTATTGGTCCAGTGCAATACCCTATGGTAGCTGATATTAAACGTGAAATTGTTCAGGCTTACGGTATTGAACATCCAGCAGGTATTGCATTGCGTGCCTCTTTTCTCATCGACAAAAAAGGTATAATTCGTCACCAGGTGGTTAACGATCTCCCATTAGGCCGTGATATTGATGAAATGCTGCGCATGGTTGATGCCTTACAATTTAACGAAAAATGTGGTGAAGTCTGCCCTGCACAATGGAAAGCGGGTGAAGCAGGTATGGTCGCGTCACCCGATGGTGTGGCAAAATACTTATCTGAAAACGCCACTAAACTGTAATGCACCCTGAACTGATAAGATAATATCATTACCCCATAAACATAAAACCGATCTTTAGCGGTTTTATGTTTTATCTGGATAAAATTCGCTATCCAATAATTTGTTCAAACGACCCTAATTTACTCCGTACCCTTCTTATCCTTCTGATAACACACTTTAACGTAATAGCCAACCAACAGTAATGCTATCCAGGCCAATCCGACAAAAAGCGAGACACGAGTCGTAGGAAAGTAACCGATCAGGCCGATAATAAATAGCAGAAAAATAATGGCCACGACCGAGGTAAAAACACCACCCCGTAGCGGAAAATCCAACGCTTTTACCTGGCTTTGGTTCAGAGAACGACGAAAAGCAATTTGCGAGCATAGGATCATAATCCACACCCAAACCGTGGCAAAGGTCGCGAGGGATGCAATCACTAAAAATACTTTTTCGGGTATGAGGTAATTTAAGTAGACCGCAACCAGCATAGCCAACATCATCATCACCACTGTCACCCAGGGTACGCCACGTTTAGAAATCGCACTGCATACCTTAGGTGCGTGACCCTGTTCGGCCATACCATGCAACATACGTCCAACGCCAAAAACATCACTGTTGATCGCCGACACTGACGCCGTGATAACCACAAAATTTAAAATACTGGCAGCAACAGTGATCCCCAGATGTTGGAAAGTCAATACGAAGGGACTACCGTGGGTTCCCACCTGATCCCACGGGTAAATTGACATAATGATGAATAACGTACCGACGTAAAAAACTAAAATACGCCAAGGAACCGAATTAATCGCTTTAGGGATGGATTTTTTGGGGTCCGCCGCTTCACCTGCAGTAATACCGATAATTTCAATGCCGCCGTAGGCAAACATCACCAATTGCAGTGATAACAACATACCTATCACACCGTGACTGAAGAAACCACCGTTAGTCCACAGGTTATGTATTCCCGTCGGCGAGCTACCACCAATACCCCAAAAAATGATGCCAATACCCGCTAGTATCATTACGATGATAGTCGCCACTTTAAAAAAGGAAAACCAGAATTCCAACTCACCGAATACTTTGACGTTCATCATATTAATAGCGCCTATGATGAGCACGACACTTAATACCCAGATCCAATGTGGCACATCAGGAAACCATACCCCCATATAAATACCAAAGGCGGTAACATCGGCAATGGCGACGATCAAGATCTCAAAACAATAAGTCCAACCGGTAATATACCCTGCCATCGGCCCTAAATAATCCTGAGCATAACGCGAAAAGGAGCTAGATTGTGGATTATTAACCGACATTTCACCAAGAGCGCGCATAATAATAAACGCCACTAAACCACCGATGAAATAAGCCAACAGCACACTGGGGCCAGCCATTTTGATCGCATCTGCCGAACCATAAAATAGACCCGTACCAATCGCTGACCCCAATGCCATAAAACGAATATGCCGGGTGGTTAAACCACGCTTTAGTTTATTTTTGACTGGTAATTCCATAAAAGTCCCGTCTGGCGAAAGCCACGTCTACCAGCACGTGGCCGATGATAGATAACTATGAGTAGACCCCTTGCATAACCTGCAGCGTGGTGAGAGAACCACGGTTTTGCAAGAAGTCTATACCCAATGAATTTCGAGTTACGGCAAGGCGGCAATCAATCGAATCCCAGGAGTGTACAAGTAGTACATGACTGGGATAAGTGCGAGCAGCCAACGCCGCCGTAACTTGAAAAGCGAAGGGTATATTATTGTTTGGCAGCAATCCTACGGTAACAATTGATACGGTCGTAAAGGACGACCAAAACAAGCACCAACACGGACGGCGGCAGCCAAGCCAACCCTTGATCTGCCATTGGCAGATTCTGAGTCCAGGTAGGCAACAAATAGTCAAAGTTTGCCGCTTTTACCGCATCGCGAATACCAAACAATAGACTCACCAAGGTCACAGGGGCAATCACTACTTTCGCATTATGCCACCAGTGTAATGTGAAACTCAGTACTACCAGAACAATACAAGGTGGATAAATTGCCGTCAACACAGGGATAGAGACTTGGATCAGATGACTTAACCCCAGATTGGAGACCAACATTGAGAAAAGACCAAGAATAAATACTAAACTACGGTAAGACAACGGTAAATATTGACTAAAAAATTCAGCACAAGCACAGGTCAAACCCACAGCAGTAACCATACAGGCAATAAAAATCAAGGCTGCCAAAAAGATACTGCCCAAACTACCAAAGGTATGCTGCACGTAGGCATGTAAAATGACAGCACCATTTTGTGCATCTGGTGTCAAAACACCACTGCTTAAACCAAGCTTAAACAAACTGAGATAAAGCAGTGCCAAGCCGACACCAGCAATCACTCCCGCCCAAACGGTATAGCGAGTCAGTAAACCAACCGAAACAACACCACGGGAACGAGCGGCGTTGACAATCACAATACCAAATACTAAAGCTCCCAAGGTATCCATCGTCAAATAGCCATTAACAAAACCGGTGGAGAAAGGTGTTCGTTGATAAGCCTCGATGGCTGGAATAGGTGAACCCGCAGGCCAGAATAACGCGGCGACCCCCAAAACACCAAAAGCGATGATTTTCAACGGCGCTAGAATATGCCCTACAGTGTCTAACAAGCGACGGGGATAAAGCGAAATACCCACCACCAATGAAAAATACATTAGGCTATAGATCAACAATGCCAAACTACTGTCACCGGTCAAAGGAGCGATACCCACTTCAAAAGAAACGGTTGCAGTACGAGGAGTAGCAAACAAAGGGCCTACGGATAGATAACAAACGGTTGCTAATAGCAAGCCGGCACTACGACCAATAGGTGTACTGAGGGCATCAATACCCCCGCCTACCCGTGCCAACGCAACGACAGTCATCACCGGCAAACCCACAGCAGTTATCAGGAAACCAAGGGCGGCTAGCCAAACATGCTCACCTGACTGCAAACCCACAATAGGAGGAAAAATAATGTTACCGGCACCGACGAATAAAGCAAACGTCATAAAACCTAACGCCAAAATGTCTTTAAATGATAAATGATGACCCATAATTATTGCCCAGTTAAATGTTCAAAAAAAAATTGTTGATTTTTCGGTTCTATTAAAATGATAAGCCAACGATGGAGGCTAAGATAAACTTTTATCGTGCAGAAAGGCAAGCCAGTATGATAAAAGCAGAATTATTCTCTTAGATAAAATAAAATAACAGTCAAACACACTAGTGAGCAGCAAATATACATGATAATTTTTTAGGGTACGTGCTGAAAATTATTCTGTATCTATAACAATTAGACTTTTTGCAAAACCGTCGTTCGTTATGCGAAATCAAGGGGTATGGAGCGTAGCGCACATGAGGGGAGCGGGCACCAGGTAATGTAGAATTTGCAGCACGTAGTAGGTTTTGTAAGAAGTTTATTACTCACTGGACATCATCACGTATACTCAGTCGCTATATTTTCTCGTTACAGGTAAAAAGCACGTGTTATGGCCGGAAAAAAATTCACTAACAATCTAGTAGCGCCAAGAGACCACCAGGTAGAAGGGTTGAAACTGCCACCGTATTCGCTAGAAGCAGAGCAATGCGTGTTGGGGGGCTTGATGTTGGATAACGAACGTTGGGACCATGTCTCTGAACATGTAACCAGTAATGATTTTTTCAGTCGGCCGCATCGCCACATTTTTACTGAAATGCAACGTTTGCTGGAAATGGGCAAACCGATTGACCTAATAACCTTGTTTACTTCTTTAGAGCAAAAAGGAGATCTCGAGGCTGTAGGAGGTTTTGCCTATTTGGCTGAGCTGTCTAAAAACACACCTAGTGTCGCGAATATCAGTGCCTATGCCGATATCGTGCGTGAACGTGCAATAGTACGCGAAATGATCTCAGTGGCAAATGAAATTGCTGACGCAGGCTATGATCCCCAAGGACGCAGCAGCGAAGACCTACTAGATTTCGCTGAATCTCGGGTTTTTAAAATTGCCGAAAATCACGTTAATAAAAATGAAGGACCGAAAAGTATCGACAGGATTTTGGAAGATACTATTGCCCGTATTGAAGAACTTCACCGTCGACCTAATGATGACGTCACCGGCGTTACCACCGGTTACCAAGATCTCGATAAGAAAACGGCGGGGTTGCAAAAATCAGATCTGATTATTATCGCCGCACGTCCTTCAATGGGCAAAACCACCTTCGCCATGAATCTGTGTGAAAACGCAGCGCTAACCCAAGATAAACCAGTACTGATTTTCAGCCTGGAAATGCCTGCGGACCAAATTATGATGCGTATGCTGTCGTCGCTTTCTCGTGTCGATCAGACCCGCATTCGTACCGGTCAATTGAACGATGAAGACTGGGCGCGAATCTCCAGCACGATGGGAATATTGTTAGAAAAACGCAACATGTACATCGATGACTCTTCTGGTCTGACACCCACTGAAGTACGCTCACGTGCCAGACGGGTCTTCCGTGAACACGGTGGGTTGAGTCTTATTATGATTGATTATTTGCAATTAATGCGCGTACCGGCATTAATAGATAACCGCACCTTGGAAATTGCAGAAATCTCCCGTTCATTGAAAGCCTTGGCAAAAGAATTACAGGTGCCGGTAGTGGCGTTATCTCAACTAAATCGAGGCTTAGAACAACGCTCGGATAAACGTCCGATAAACTCGGATTTACGTGAATCCGGTTCGATTGAGCAAGATGCTGATCTGATCATGTTTATTTACCGCGATGAGGTCTATCACGAGAACAGTGAAATGAAGGGGATTGCAGAAATTATTCTAGGTAAACACCGTAATGGGCCGATTGGTTCGGTACGCCTGACATTTAATGGCCGTTGGTCACGCTTCGACAATTATGCTGCTCCACAATATCAGGACGGATAACCCAAAATCGGGTTACTGCCCCTCTAATAGCGGTTTCAAAAAGCGTGCGGTATCCGATCTCACGCATTTTGCTACTTCTTCTGGCGTACCGACGATCAGAATTTCTCCCCCCCCATCTCCTCCTTCCAGGCCAAGATCGACAACCCAATCAGCCGTTTTAATCACATCCAAATTGTGCTCAATGACCACAATGGTATTGCTCTGATCTCGCAACTTATGCAATACAGTTAACAATTGCTGAATATCAGCAAAATGCAAACCCGTAGTGGGTTCATCCAAAATATACAATGTCTGACCGGTAGCTCGCTTTGAAAGTTCACGTGCCAATTTTATCCGTTGTGCTTCACCACCAGAAAGGGTGGTCGCAGATTGACCAAGGCGAATATACGCCAATCCGACATCAATCAAGGTTTGAAGTTTACGCGCTAAAGCAGGCACAGCGTCAAAGAAAACATAGGCTTCTTCAATAGTCATATTTAACACTTGGTAAATAGTTTTATTTTTATATTTCACTTCCAAGGTTTCACGATTATAACGCTTGCCTTGACATTGATCACAGGTCACATAAATATCTGGCAAAAAATGCATTTCAACCTTAATCACCCCATCGCCCTGACAGGCTTCACAACGCCCCCCTTTCACGTTAAAGCTGAAACGTCCTACGGTATAACCCCGCATACGGGATTCAGGAACAGCCGCGAACAATTCACGTACCGGAGTAAAAATACCCGTATAGGTCGCCGGATTAGAACGCGGTGTACGCCCAATCGGACTTTGATCAATATCGATCACTTTATCGAACTGTTCTAGCCCTTGAATTTCTTCGTAAGATGCAGGTTCGGCGGTGGTGGCACCATTAAGTTCACGCTGAGCGATACAATAGAGGGTATCATTAATCAGCGTTGATTTACCGGAACCAGAAACACCAGTAATGCAAGTGAACAATCCTACTGGTAGTGTCAAATTAACATTTTTCAGGTTATTGCCTTTAGCACCAATTAACGTCAATACCTTGTCGGCATCATAAGGTACACGCTTTTCCGGAATGACGATCTGGCGTTTGCCGCTAAGAAACTGACCGGTTATCGACCGCGGCACCTGCATAATATCGCTAACAGTGCCTTCAGCCACCACTTCACCACCATGCACACCGGCTCCCGGGCCAATATCAATCACGTGATCAGCAGCACGGATAGCATCCTCATCATGTTCGACTACAATCACGGTATTACCCAAATCGCGCAGATGGATTAATGTTTCCAACAGACGTGCATTATCTCGTTGATGCAAACCGATAGAAGGCTCATCTAGCACATACATCACACCCACCAAACCGGCACCAATCTGACTAGCTAACCGAATACGCTGCGCTTCACCACCAGACAAGCTATCGGCCGAACGGCAAAGTGACAAATAATTCAAACCAACGTTAGCTAAAAACTTCAGCCGATCGCCAATCTCTTTTAATATTTTTTCAGCTATCTGTGCCTGCTGACCCGTTAATTTAATATTTTGGAAAAACGTTAATGCCTCACCAATACTCAACGCAGAAAGCTCGGGTAGCGTTTTTTCTTCGATAAAAACATGACGTGCTTCCTTACGTAACCTTGTACCTCGGCAGCAACTGCATAAACGATTACTGATAAATTTAGCCAACTCCTCACGTACCGCGCTGGATTCCGTTTCTTTATAACGGCGTTCCATATTGTGCAACACACCTTCGAATGGATGATGTTGTACTCTGATATCGCCGCGATCGTTGATATATTTAAATTCAATGACCTTTTTTCCCGAACCATACAACACTGCTTCTTTTATCCTGGAACTCAGCGAATGGAATGGCGCGTCAATATTAAATTTATAATGATCAGCCAACGAACGTAGCATTTGAAAATAATAAAAATTTCGGCGATCCCAACCACGAATAGCACCACCTGCCAAAGACAAATCAGCATTTTGTACCACTCTGTTGGGATCAAAAAATTGTTGTATTCCCAGTCCATCACAAGTCTGGCAAGCACCCGCTGGATTATTAAACGAAAATAAACGAGGTTCCAACTCACTCATGCTGTAACCACAAGTGGGACAGGCAAAATTGGCAGAGAAAAGCAATTCCTCAGCATGTAGATCATCCATATTAGCCACGACAACGGTACCGTTGGATAATTCTAAAGCCGTTTCAAATGATTCGGCCAAGCGCTGACATAAATCTTGCCGTGCTTTAAATCGGTCAACCACCACTTCAATGGTGTGTTTCTTCTGCAGCTCCAGTTTTGGCGGATCAGACAAATCACAGACTTCACCATTGATCCGCGCACGGATATAACCCTGTACTGCCAAATTTTCTAGTGTTTTACTGTGCTCACCTTTACGATCCTTTACCACCGGAGCTAACAACATCAGCCGACAACCTTCTGGCTGATTTAAAACATTATCCACCATCTGGCTCACAGTCTGTGCGGCCAAAGGTAAATCATGATCAGGGCAGCGCGGCTCGCCGATACGAGCGAATAACAAACGTAAATAATCATGAATTTCCGTAATGGTACCGACAGTGGAACGCGGGTTATGTGAGGTCGATTTTTGTTCGATAGAAATAGCGGGGGATAGCCCTTCTATATGATCGACATCGGGTTTTTCCATTAGCGATAAAAATTGACGGGCATAGGCAGAAAGAGATTCAACGTAACGACGTTGACCTTCGGCATACAAAGTATCAAAAGCCAACGAAGACTTGCCTGAACCGGATAGGCCGGTAACAACAATCAGTTTATCTCGCGGAATAATCAAATTGATATTCTTAAGATTATGAGTACGAGCACCCCGAACTTCGATATTATCCATGCCACCCTTTTCCGGTTGTCGAAAAAAAATACAACTAGTACCAAGCGGACGATTATGGCACAAAAAAATTGAATAGACATCCAGATCAGTGTGCAACTTATTCAGGCTATTGCAAGAAAATTGCGGGCCGTTTTGCGGTTATCAACCGCTATGTCGTTCTGCCTATCGCATGTTAAACTCAGTCGTTTATACTAAAAAATATACTGCAGCGGGAGAATCAACATGGCCAGTAGAGGCATAAACAAAGTAATTTTGGTTGGACATTTAGGGCAAGATCCCGAGGTTCGTTACATGCCGAACGGAAGTGCCGTGGTCAACCTCACCTTAGCGACGTCAGAAAGCTGGCGTGATAAACAAACCGGTGAACAGAAAGATAAAACGGAATGGCATCGTGTCGTGTTGTTTAACAAACTGGCAGAGGTGGCAGGTGAATATCTGCGTAAAGGTGCTCAAGTCTACATCGAAGGGGCTTTACAAACGCGCAAATGGCAAGACCAAACCGGTCAAGATCGTTACACTACCGAAATTATCGTTGGCATTAATGGCGTAATGCAAATGCTAGGTGGTGGTGGACGTCAAACGGGTGGTACACCTGCTAGCAACTTGCAAGACGGGGCGAACACGATGATGCCACCAGGTATGCCACTACAGGGTGGTGCGGTGCATGATGGTGCGCCAGGTTATCCGCCTCAGCAGCCATCGAGCAGCAAACCCTTTAACGCCCCTCCTGCGCCACGCCATGATCAATCAAGACCGGCTGTTCGGCCCAACAATAGCAGCGAGCCTGCAGAAGCTTTTGACGATGATATCCCGTTTTGAGCGGTTCGCTAAGCTGCTCAGTTTCTTGCAGGTGCGAGTCCTGCTGCAATAATTGGTTAGTTTGATTGCGTAGCTATGGCGTACATGTGGAAGGCGACTGAAACATGGAAGCAACGCCGGATAAACGTTGCCCCTGACCCAGTCCGTGGGCGCGCGCAAGCACACAGCCCGTAACGAAAGTGAACCTGAACAAGCCTCGTAAATGTCAGCCACACGGCAATGCTGGGAGAGTGTGGTGTAGGGTGGTTCCGCCGAGCCTTTGGAATGGGGGCGAAGGTCATCGAGTTCTAGTGGATTAACTAACCACTTGAAGCTAGAACGGGAACTCGGGGTATTGAGGATGGGATGTGCGCATAGAACTGAGCGGAACGAACGAGACCTCTACCCGTCGTGGTTTAACCCACCGCGTAATTGAAGATATAAGGTAACCGCCGAAGTTCGAATAGACGCGGGATAGAGGAGTCGGAGGAGGCCATAGTACTGTTGATGATGAGGACAACATAACCTCGTCGGAGAGAAGGGCCTCTGCTTCTGTCATGCTATTTTTTGTAGGAGGCATTACGTGATTGCGAAAGCTGAAAACACGTCGCTAGAAAGAGTGCGAGTACTGCAACGAAAGTTATACCTAGCAGCCAAGACGAATCCAACACGGAAATTCGGCGTGCTGTATGACAAGGTGTGTCAGATCGATGTGTTATGGATGGCCTACAAGCAAGTCCGAGCCAACAAAGGTGCCCCAGGCATCGACCAGCAGACTTTTGAAGTCATTGAAAAGGAAGTTGGAGTTGGGTCATTCTTGGCTGAAATCCAAACAAAACTCATGAAAAAGAGGTACACGCCTCTGCCGGTCAAACGGGTGTACATCCCCAAGGCTGACGGAACGCAAAGACCTCTAGGCATTCCCGTTATCGCAGATCGTGTTGTTCAGGCAGCGGTGAAAATTGTTATCGAACCTCTTTTTGAGGCTACCTTCAAGGATTGCTCGTATGGCTTCCGGCCTCGGAAGAATGCACAACAAGCATTGCGGGAAATCTACAAGTGGCTGAATTTTAAGTGCCACTGGGTGGTAGATGCGGATTTGAAGTCGTACTTTGACACAATTCCGCACGATAAATTACTGCTGTCCGTTCGAACCAGAGTCATTGATCGCTCGGTTGTAAAGCTGATCGAGATGTGGCTTAAAGCTGGAGCGATGGAAGAGATGAAAATCCGGAAGGAGACGACCGGTACGCCGCAAGGGGGAGTAATTTCTCCCTTGCTCGCTAATCTCTACCTGCACTGGCTTGATTCGACGTGGGAGAAAAAGGCGTTCGGTAAACGTCCGCATGATGCTCATATCGTGCGATATGCCGACGATTTTGTGATTTTGTGCAGCAAGCGCCCGGAGTTTTATCTGGATCAGGCCAAGAAAGTCTTAGACCGACTTGGGTTGACGCTTAATGCCAAGAAAACGCGGATAGTTAATGCCATGAAAGAGCCGTTTGACTTTCTAGGTCACAGGTTCGCAGTTCAACCATCGAAAGTGACGGGCGAGTTGAAGACCTTTTACTATCCGACTCCCAAGGCTATGAAGTCTGTTAAGCAGAAAATCCGTGATGTTGTCCGAAAAGGGCAGCACTGGGATTGGCCCACATTGGTGAAAGAAAAGGTAAACCCGATTCTTCGCGGATGGGGGAATTACTTCAAGACAGGTAATTCAAGGAAGCATTTCTTGAGCATAGCGAATTACACGATATGGACACTCTGCATCATGTTGCGGAAGAAGCACAAGAAACGGGGTAAGGGGTGGAGGGACCACCCGCCGTCCTGGTTCTACGATTACCACGGGCTGTTTAAGCTGTACAGCCTGTCCGTAACCGGAGATGAAGGGAGTCGGTATGCCCGACCTGTGCCGTCGTAACGCTGTGGAAAGAAGACAGTCGGAAAGCCGTGTGCGGGAAAACTGCAAGCACGGTTTGACGAGAGGTCGCTGGGGAGATGATGTCAAACCAGAGACCTACTCTACGGCACCCCAAAATTGAGTTAGCACAGGTTTTTGGTATACCCGATAAAAAATATGGTGAAGCGGTCTGTGCATGGGTGGTGTTACGCTTGGGTGAACAAGCGACCGCAGAGGAGATTATTATGTTCTGCCAAGAAAAGATCGCCAGCTACAAAATTCCAAAAATCGTACGTTTTGTCGATAAAATGCCAATGACCGTTACAGGAAAAGTGCAAAAATTTATGATGCGAAAACAAATGATTGAAATGCGGCAATACAATGATATCAAATAATCCAAATTGGCCTAAGCCTTTAAAAGAAGGTAGTAAAATTGCAATTTTGTCTCCTGCTGGTGCGGTAAAGGATGAAAATTATTTATTTTTAAATATGGCAATTAATATGATTAAAGGCAAAGGCTATATTGTTAAACTTGGATCTAATACCCTTGATAAATATAATCACTACTATTCTTATGCTGGAACATACATGGACAAGATATTATCAGAGTGCCTGAATCAACTCCGATATCTTATGAAAATATTTTTAAAATATTGGCCGAAAAAAAATTAATTATTCAATTGATAATAATTCACTCAACCAAACAGGCGAATATAAGGGAAAATTGATTGGGGGAATTTAACTGTAGTAGCAGCGCTCGTTGGAACAAAATACAATTTTTCTTATAAAGATGCCATTCTATTTATAGAAGAGGTCGGAGAGGATTTCTATTACAAGATAGACCGATACATGCAAAGATTAGAATTTTCTGGTGCGTTAAGTAAAATACGAGGTATTGTTTTCGGTGGGATGAAAATATAGGTGGAGGTAAATCACAATATAACTAAAGAGCTTATGAAGTTATTGCAGAAAATGTAAAGAAATATACAATTTCTAAGATTTTTTTCCTAATGGACATATTTCAGATATGCGCTTTCTTATCATTGACTCAACGGTCACCATAACAATTAGTGATGAAAGCGCAACATTAGAATATGATATATAGTAACAAGCGATCTGCATTGGTCATTTCTATTTCTTTCATCTCTGCGCCCTCTTTCGACTTTATTATTTTCTTCTAGCCGATTGAAAATATGATGGAGGGCTATTAGGAAACTGGTTTATTGATGTTAATGTAACGTAACTACAGATTATCTTTTGCAGGTCGTGCTAAACGCATGATATTTCCACGCGCAGCGACAACAGCAATACATACTGTGATGTTGATTAAGGTTTCTGACCAGTCAGCAGTCGTGTAATCACCCATTAGAACGCGGATTGTTACAGATCCACTGGCAACAATCAGAATATACGCATAAAATCCAGCCCACGGGCGATAGGCGGCGCCTTGGCGTTGATATGAGAACAAGCGCCCCGCAGTCACCAAACATGCGATTGCATTAACAATAATTACATATTTACTTAACATCTTCACCACCTCGCTTGTCAAAACGGTTTATAAAAAAAGTAAGGTTATTGTTAATCGACATCAAAAAACGGACGGAGATTGTTGAAGCAAGTAGAGCGCCGATAGGCGCTTTAACTTCTATCTGTGTGGGTACAATCGTGGCGAGCATCTCAGAAACAAAACCAGCTGTAACAATACCCGTAAAAAAAGATACCGCAAACAACATGATTCTTTTGAACAATGTAAATTCTATTGCCGATAGAACAAAAATTACTGCTCCTGCTAATGCAGCGATCAGTACATTTGCATCCGCCCGTGATAATACATCAGCAATGGTTACGCTAGTAGTCACGAGAGTAGCCGTACTATTAGAAATCGGCTCCGACATCTTATTGTGCTCCTTATAAACCGCATTCTTTCGCTTGATTTTTCTTTCTTTAACCTTAGCGAGAGATCCTGAATAAATTGTTATATACTCATTCAACTTGAAGGTCTGGATTAGATGGTTTGGAAATTATCGTTAATTCTGCCCCTGAGAAAGGGAGCAATTTTTGCCAATGTATTATCAAAAAATTCGGCTATAGCCCCACGAAACTCTTTGGCTGAAGAGAAAAATCGGTTGTTTCTGACACGCTCGTTCATGACCTTCCATAATCGCTCGATGGGATTAAGATTAGGGCTATAAGGGGGTAAATAATGGAGTACGATAGCCTTCTCTAATGCGGCGTCTTTGACTCGCTGACGGCAATGATAGCCAGAATTATCTAAAATAATGTGTATCTTTTGTGCATCAGGATAAGCAGCTTTGAGCTGCTCAAAAAAAGCGACGGTGGTTTCTGAATTCACCTGCTCAGGACGGGCACTGACCACCTTCATGGTGCTCAATTCAATGGCACCCATGACATTAACCCGTGTTTTTGCCCCTGTTTTGACCAGCGGCTTATCTTTGCCTTTCCTTATCCAACCGCAGACCACTTTAGTAGCCATCGTTGGAGGGGCTGAATCCATAAAAACAATCGGTTCATTCTTAAGAGCACTCTCTAGCAAAGTGAAATAAGACGCGATAAACGCTTCTTGCTGAGCAACATCCACTTTAACCGGCGTCGCTTTGGGCTGCTTATAGCTAAAACAATGCGCTTGCAGCCATTTTGTCATGCCAGATACGGTGTAACAGACGCCAAATTATAAGCACAGATATCGATGACACGGCTATAAGTCGTGCTTTCAATGTGTTTTTCAAGCAATAAAGATTCATGCACGCTCAACTTACTATACGAACCGCCATTTTCAGGCTTTAATTTTTCGTCTGAAAGCCAATCTGTTACATGTTGCCTCACTGTTTCTTCATGAATACCTAATGCGTGGGCAATCGCTTTGTTATTCCAGCCTTCATTTTTCAACAACACGGCTTTGATTCGATCTCGAACACGGCCATCGTGTTCGTAACGATGAAGGCGTTCCAAATCTTGTTTTTGAGAGGCTGTCGGTGAGTTTATTTTCATGACCTTATTTTTAATCTAGTTGAGCAAATTTTCCAGTGGTTTTAATGGCGATGGGTATAGAAGTAACAAATTCTACAAGCCAGTAAAAGACTGTTTTTTATCTAGGGACAGTTAACATATAGCCATCGCCATTAAAAACACTAAATCAGTTGCCTAATAGTTTTCTATTTGTCACTAGCATCAAGCGAATCGGTTGTATGATCTAATTTTACCAATCGTTCTGCCTTACTGCTTTTATCATTGGTCAGGGATTTTATTTGTATTACCATATTAATCACCATTAATAGGACTCTGGAACTACCTATTTGGGGGACTAAAAAATAGAGTCCCAAATCTAGTCCCTAAAAAACAGAATATAGCCATGCCATACTGGAAGAGAACAGGCAATAAAAAACCCGCAAACCTAGTTAGAATGCGGGCTTCTTTATCACTACAGTCAGCCACTAATACCGGCTAATATCGTATTTGGCTCCCCTGACTGGACTCGAACCAGTGACATACGGATTAACAGTCCGGTGTTCTACCAACTGAACTACAGGGGAATGATGTGAACGGTGCGCATCATATCCAGCTGTGATCATACTGTCAACGCTAAATTTCTCAGAAAGACGAGACAGACCAAAATACCACCAGAATGGTACCTAACTGGAAAAGTATTAAGCCAATGCTCTGTTCGTTGTTTATTTATCATGTTGTTAAATGGGTAATGTTTTCACTGTGGTAAAACCATATTGCTGTAAAACAGGTAATAAAAGATCAGTGTCAGTGTTTTTAACGAGGCAATAAGCAATATTTTCCTCAGCGGATACCCTATTGCTCAGGGGTGAAAGCAGTAAAGATGTACGACGTGCTATCGCTGCACCTGAATCTACCATTTGGGTACCTTGTGGTAGAATTTGTGTCAATTCTTCTATTAGCAGAGGAAAATGTGTGCAGCCGAGTACCAGGGTATCAGGTGGTTTTCGCATATTAATCCAAGGGGTTAAAATCTCCTTTAACATATCGATAGATACCCTGGTGCCATGTAATTTTGCTTCTGCCAGTTTAACCAACTCGGAGGACCATAGCTGTTCAATCTGACAACCACTAGCAAAGCGTTTAATCAAATCCTGTGTATAAGAACAAGTGATCGTTGCCCGAGTCGCCAGTAAGCCAATTACCTTGTTATGAGTGAGCCATGCGGCGGGTTTTATGGCAGGAACTACACCGACTATAGGAAAAGAAAAGTGTGTGCGTAGGGTAGGCAGAGAAACGGTACTAGCAGTATTACAGGCGATGACCGCCAGTGCCAATGCATGGCGCTGGTGCACTGCTGTAACAATCTTCAATACGCGTGCCACAATAAATTCTTCTGATTTTTCGCCATAAGGGAAGGCAAAATTATCAAAAGTGTAAATATAATGAAGATCCGGCAGTAATCTTTGGATGTGCTGGTATACTGACAGGCCGCCGACTCCTGAATCAAGAATTAGCACAGTCGGCGGTAGTGGGGGGGCCGGGTTAGCCTTAGAAGTTATAGCTTCCAGTGAAAAAATGTTCGCGTTCTGGAGTGTGGTCGCCATAAACCGTCTCGTAATTTTTATCAAATAGGTGAACGATCCTACCATGGACAGCGAAGCCGTTGTTAGAGGTCGAGCGGTACTTGCCTTTTGAGCGAATAAATATCAATAGCCAGCCGAGGGACCTTGATGATCTTCAATACCTTGCCTAGTGGGAGTTACCTTCATCAATTGGCAGAAAAAGTGGCTTGCCTCAAGAGCATGATGGCCCCGTTCCAAGCACCTGAAGCAGAGATATTTAGCTCCCCAGCAAAATATTACCGCATGAGAGCAGAGTTCCGGGTATGGCATGATGGAGATCAGCTCTATCACATCATGTTTGTGCCAGGAACGAAACAGCATATCCGTATTGAACAATTTCCAGCTGCTAGCCAGTTAATCAACCTCCTGATGCGTGCGTTGATCGCTGCCATCAAAGATAAGCCTGTTTTACGATATAAACTATTTCAGATTGATTATCTGTCGACACGCAGTAATAAAATTATTGCTTCTTTGCTTTATCACCGCCCATTAGATGAAGAATGGCAGCAGCATGCGAGCATTTTGCGTGATCAGCTACGGTCACAGGGATTTGATTTGCACCTTATTGGGCGTGCTGCCAAGACTAAAATTCTTCTGGATCAAGATTATGTTGATGAAATATTACCTGTTGCTGGGCGTGATATTATTTATCGGCAAGTAGAAAACAGTTTTACTCAACCCAATGCGGCAGTAAATATTCATATGTTACAATGGGTTATAGAAATAACAAAAAATGTTCAGGGTGATTTGCTTGAGCTTTATTGTGGTAATGGAAATTTTTCGTTGGCACTGGCGCGTAATTTTGATCGGATATTAGCCACAGAGATAGCAAAACCTTCAGTTGCCGCTGCGCAATTTAATATTGTGGCTAATAATGTCGATAACGTAAAAATTATTCGTATGTCGGCAGAAGAACTTATCCAGGCCTTACAGGGAGTGAGAAAATTTAATCGTTTGCAATCTATTGCTCTAAATAGTTATCGTTGTGAAACCATTTTTGTCGATCCGCCACGTAGTGGATTGGATAATAACATGCTCGATATGGTGCGTGCTTACCCACGTATCCTTTATATTTCATGCAATCCAATCACCTTGTGTGCTAACCTCGGACAGTTAAAATACAGTCATAAAATCAAAAGATTAGCGTTATTTGACCAATTTCCCTATAGCTGCCATATGGAATGTGGAGTTTTACTGGAAAAATATGTTTGATCATTCACTTGTGTACCTTGATTTCACGCCGAATTCACACCGCACAGTAGACTATGAAGGAAGTCTATTTTATTGTCTCACGATGATACCAGTAATAAACCCCTTTGGAGATCATTCGTAATTGTAATACCAAACTTTCTTCTAACTTCTTGCGTTGTGCAATATCAATATCGAGCGCTTCCGCACCGGCACTGAATACAATAGTTACC
Source organism: Candidatus Fukatsuia endosymbiont of Tuberolachnus salignus (assembly GCF_964030845.1). NCBI lineage: Bacteria > Pseudomonadati > Pseudomonadota > Gammaproteobacteria > Enterobacterales > Yersiniaceae > Candidatus Fukatsuia > Candidatus Fukatsuia endosymbiont of Tuberolachnus salignus. Next base: position 1,128,964 of record NZ_OZ034983.1, on the reverse strand, counting down.
ATTGCTTCGGCCTGTGCATCGGTAAAACTACGTGGCATATTATTTTTTAGTTCTAAATAATCCGCTAATTCAGCAATAAAATGTTGAATTTCGCGTGCTACTGCAGCCCGAAACTCTGCCGATGTACCTGAGCGTTCACGCAGTAACAAACGAAACGCATTTGGATTCTCGCCAATAAATTCCATAAATGTGGTCACAGATGTACGAATAACACTGCCGCCCTTGGCGATGCGCTGGCGTGCCTGACGCATAAGCTGTCGCAGCATTAAACCGCTTTCATCGACCATGGTTAATCCAAGCTCATTAACATCACGGAAATGTCGATAAAAAGAAGTTGGCGCAATGCCTGCTTCACGGGAGACTTCTCTCAAGCTGAGGCTGGAAAAACTGCGTTCAGCTTTCAGTTGATTGAACGCCGCTTCGATAAGAGAACGACGAGTACGTTCTTTTTGTTGTGCCCGAACCCCCATAATCGTATCCAAATATATCCAATTTTTTAATAGATCTCTGATGAAACCGTTGATTGTAGTGTGAATCACCATTATATGGCCAGATCTGTTGTGAAACCTACATTATTGGGGGCTGGTTGCACTTATTGTGTTACTCCAGCAGTACGTCTATAGATAACGCAGAATTTGCAGTACGTAGTAGGTTTTGCAAGAAATCTAATGAACTCTGCGTTGTGCGGTGCTCGTAAGTATACTTCGCAAAAAAGATCATAGTGAAAAAGCCAATAGATAGTTGGGTTATAAATAAGATAGTGTTAGCATCGGGCGGAAATCTTGTCTGAAAATAGGTTTTTGCCACATGCAACAGCATTCCCATTTTGATGCCATCGTTATTGGTTCGGGTCCTGGCGGTGAGAGTGCCGCAATGGGGCTAGCTAAACAAGGCGCTCGTGTCGCCGTTATTGAACGTTACCACAATGTCGGCGGTGGATGTACCCATTGGGGGACCATTCCTTCTAAAGCGTTACGTCACGCGGTTAGCCGTATTATCGAATTCAACCAGAATCCGTTGTACAACGATAATCTACGTACCATCACATCATCCTCCTTCTCTCATATTTTGCGTCATGCTGAACGAGTCATTGAACAACAAGTTCGTATGCGTCAGAGCTTTTATGATCGTAATAGTTGTCAGATTTTCTTTGGTAATGCTAGCTTCATCGATGCAAATACGCTAAGGGTAAGCTCCGAGGGCACTTCTGAAATTCTTTGCGCCAAGAATATTGTGATCGCGACAGGATCGCGACCTTATCATCCCGTAGACGTTGATTTTACGCATTCACGTATTTACGACAGTGATACTATCCTGAAACTTGAGCACAAGCCAAGCAACATCATTATCTACGGTGCTGGGGTGATCGGCTGTGAATATGCTTCTATCTTCCGCGGATTAAATGTCAAAGTAGATTTGATCAACACTCGCAGTCATTTACTCGCTTTTCTCGATCAGGAAGTGTCAAAGGCCCTTTCCTGCCATTTTTCAAGTAATGGTGTGGTAGTGCGTTATAACGAAGAATTTGAAAAAATAGAAGGTACTGCAGATAGCGTGATCGTTCATTTAAAATCCGGCAAAAAAATGAAAGCGGATTGTTTACTCTACGCCAATGGTCGTACTGGGAATACCGATGATCTAGGGTTGGAAAATATCGGTTTAAAAGCGGATAGCCGAGGTTTACTTAAAGTTAACAGTATGTGCCAAACGGCCCTTTCTCATATATGTGCTGTGGGTGATGTGATTGGTTATCCAAGTTTAGCATCGGCGGCTTACGACCAAGGACGTATTGCCGCACAGGTATTGATTTGTGGTGAAGCCAAAGCTCGTTTGATCAAAAACATTCCAACAGGAATTTACACTATTCCTGAAATTAGTTCCGTTGGTCAGACTGAGCAACAGCTTACGGAAGATAAAATACCTTACGAAGTGGGGTGTGCACAGTTTAAGCATCTCGCCAGAGCACAAATTGTCGGTATGGACGTTGGAAGTTTAAAGATATTATTTCATAGAGAGAATAAGCAAATTCTCGGTATTCACTGCTTTGGCGAGCGGGCTGCCGAAATTATTCATATTGGACAGGCTATTATGGAACAAAAAGGAGAAAATAATACTATCGAATATTTCGTTAATACTACTTTCAATTATCCGACTATGGCAGAAGCCTACCGTGTGGCTGCACTCAATGGCCTCAACCGTCTGTTTGAATAATATAATTGAACCCATAAATTCATTGTAGAATTTACAATTAGACCTCTTGTATAACCTGCTGCGTGGTGTGAATTTGACTAGCAAAATACTTCGGTAACAGATTTATTCCATAATATTGCCCAATTGAAATATAGGTAAGTACATAGCAATAACTAACACGCCGACAATGGTACCGACGACTAGCATCAATATTGGCTCCAGCATCTGGGTCAGGCTATCAGCTAATTCTTGAGTTTGTTGTTGGTGCCAATAGGCGAGTTTTTCTAATAGCAAGTCTAAAGAACCCGATTCCTCTCCAACACGGATCAATTGTTGGCATAACGGTGGGAATAATGGACGAGAGGAATATAAATTATATTGGGATAAAGCATGGTGTAGCGGGGTTCCTTGAACGATCTGTTGATAAATCCCGTAGATCGCTTGCTGATAAAAAAATTATTCACCGATAATGCCGCCGCTTGTAGACCTGCGGCCAGTGTTAAACCCGAGATCTGAGTCATAGCCAGTGTCTGAAATATTTGACCTAAGCAGTTACCACGGATCAATGCGGAGAAAAAGGGTAAGCGTAATAAGCAAGCTTGCTCTCGTTGTCGCCAATGTGGGATTTTTCTCAATTTACGGCAGTAGCCCACGCCCATGACGGTCAATAGTAAAATCACATATAACCCGTAACCTATTAGCATGTCGGATAAAAAAAGCAGCCCACGGGTCAGTAAAGGTAAGGGGGCTGCAAATGATTGATAGATTTCTGCGAATTGCGGTAATACTATCACCAGCATAACAATACTGACCAATAAGGTGATAACGCAAACAAATAGAGGATATCTCAATGCTTTAGAGACTTTTTTTTGTAACTGCTGCTGCTGTTCCTGCTGCTCTGCCAATCGTGAGCAACATTGATCTAAATTACCCGTCAGTTCTCCTACAGCGATCAGTTGACAATATAACGCGGGAAAGATTTGTGGGTAATGGCCAATAGCCTCAGAAAATGACAGCCCTTGGATAACTTTTTGACTTATTTCATGTAACAAGCAACGCCAAGCGGGGGCTTCAGCTTCTTTGGCTAAAAGCTGTAGGCTATTTACTAAGGGTAAACTTGATTGCAAAAGGGTGGCTAATTGGCGAGTGATAGTTGTTAGATGCTCTCCTTGCCAATAGCTATCGGCAATACGTTTACCTGATTTTATACTGATGGGTTGTAAACCATGTTTGATGATATGTTCGTAGACAGCCGTTTTTTCTGTCGCTAAAAAGATATCCTCTTGCAAATATCCATTTTTATTAATCGCCTGCCATCTATATAAGCGACGGGAATTCATTTATTGGTCTCCATTGCGGCAAAATATCTACAACACGATTAATTTCCTTAATGGTAGTGATCCCTTGATCAACCAATGTTAATCCTGCTGTTAGTAAAGTGATATTCCCTTGCTGTTGTGCGATTTCTGCTAATTGAGAGGGATCAAATTGTTGAACCAGAGCTTGTCTGATCTCTCGGGTAACAGTTAGCATTTCATACACACCAATACGGCCATAGTAGCCGGCACAACAATGCTCACATCCTATAGCTAGCCAATTATCTAGTGGCGTCGGCCAGATATTGGCAGGGTAATACATTGGCGCTGCCGGTTGTTTGCAACGTAAACAGAGACGGCGTACTAGACGTTGTGCAATGACTAATTTCAGGCAGGATGCAAGCAGATAACCTGGCACATCCATTTGCATGAGCCGTGTCAAAGTATCAGCAGTAGAGTTAGTGTGTAGGGTAGATAATACCAGATGACCCGTTTGAGCCGCTTTTACTGCAATCTCTGCGGTTTCATTGTCACGAATTTCACCAATCATGATGACATCGGGATCCTGACGCAGTAAGGTTCGTAGAATACGTGAAAAATCTAAGCCGATCCTATTATTAGTCTGACTTTGATTTATGCCTTCAACAGGGATCTCAACGGGATCTTCAACGCTACAGATGTTTTTTTGTTCGTGATCAAGTTGTAATAGGCTACTGTACAGGGTAACTGTCTTACCGCTACCTGTTGGTCCCGTTACCAATATGAGTCCTTGAGGCGAAGACAATACCTGTATCAATTTTTCGCGTGCATCATTTGTCATCCCTAGCTGTTCTAAATCAGGTTGCTGTTGGGAGTGAAGAATGCGTAGTACGATTTTTTTACCGTATTGGGTTGGTAATATGGCAATACGCATCGAATAACGCAAATTATCCATTTGTAATGCAAATTGGCCGTCTTGTGGTAGCCGTCTTTCTGCAATATTTAGTTGAGCCATGACTTTCAAACAGGCGCTAATGCGGGGGATTAATTCATCTGTGGGAGAATTTGTCTCTTGCAACACACCATCAATACGCAAACGAACACGATAATGATGCTGATAAGGTTCAAAATGGACATCAGAAGCCCTTTTTTGAATAGCGATACGTAGTGTCTGGTTAATAAACTGAATAACAGGAGTATCACTTTCTTTATTCAGAGAGGTTTCTTCATCGGTAGAAAAATCACGCGGCGATATATGACTTTTCAACACTAATGGTTCGGTCTCTGGTGGTAACTTTTCTGCGGTGTCAGAAAAATAAGTGGCATCAACAGAGGACTCTGAAGCTCTTACTTGACCTCGTGGGAGCCATTGACGAAGAGTTTGCTCAATTTTCGCTTCTGGCCAGTGTTCCACTTTGATTTTACGTCCACAAGCAAAGCGTAGCGCCGTTAACAATTCATCATTGGCGTTATTAGCCATGGCAATAGTTAGCGTTTTTTTGTCAATAGTCAGCGCGATAGCTTTATAACGTTCACAAAGTGAATGTAACTCTGCGCTGATTATCCCGCAGGGAGTCATCAGATAATCTATCACTTTAAAATAGCCTTGTTATTTTAAAGAAAACGGAAAACAGCTTTACAGCTATCCACGATAGATGTACTTGTGCTTGTACAGGTACGAGCCCAGCTTAATCCATCGCTACTATTTTTCGTCGGTGTCATAACGATAGTAAGCCCATCAAGTAATTGCTGGCCCGATAATGTAATAATACCTCGAGTGATTTCTATGGTCTTTACATAACGTGTTGTTTGTGCAGCAGGAATACCGTTAACACCGGTATTACATCCGGCTACCGAATTCTTTTCGAAGAAACAAAGCTCAATAGCCGTTTTATAGGAAATGATTGCTTGTAACATGTCTGTGAGCGCGGCTTTTTGGACATAGCGTTGATAGGATGGGATCCCTATGCTGCTGAGAACAGCAATGATAGCGACAGCAACCATCAGTTCAATAAGAGTAAAGCCACGTTGTTGATAAATCACTGGTTGATAAGTCATTTACATGCACTCCTCTACTGTGCCTTAGAACTCAGGTAGCATGCAGGTTTTTCATCGTTATCGACAGAGACAGGGCATAAATTTGCAAAGTGTATTGCCGAAAATTTTCAGTGTTTACCAAGAATACATTGCTAAGTGTGGTAGGACTCGCAAAACAAAAAAGTCATCATGCAATGGCTAGCCACTGTCAAAAATATTGCGCTATTATTAAGCTGATGGGGGTAAGGAGACTATTAGACCTCTTCGGAAACTATAGCAGGCGCCATGTAACGTGATCACTTTTGTTAATAAATATTAATTAATATCAATATGTTATTTCTAATTTTCATAATCAACTGATACGGCGCCTGCTATAGCATTCATGTAGGAATGTTGGTAAAAATCTCCTGAACAAGGAGCCCCCATGAAATATGAACAAATAAAGGTATTGGAAGAGGAAAAATTTCGGCGCTTAACCGGAGTTAAACGCAGTACATTTGAAAAGATGATAAAGATATTGAATGAAGCAGATAAATGTAAGCAAGGGAAAGGAGGTCGGAAACCCAAGCTGGGTTTAGAAGATCGCTTATTAATGGCCCTTGAGTATCTACGGGAATATCGCACTTATTTTCATGTTAGCCGAAGCGATGGGGTGAGTGAGAGCACCTGCTATGAAACGATTAAATGGATAGAAAATACGCTAATAAAGCATCCTGATTTTGCACTCCCTGGACGCAAAGCTTTATTAAAAAGTGATAGGGAGTATGAGCTCGTTCTTATTGATGCCACAGAAACGCCGATTGAACGTCCCCAAAAAAACAAAAGCAGTTTTACTCAGGAAAAAAGAAACGACCCACCTTAAAAACCCAAGTGATCGTCGATAAAAAAAGCAAAGCAGTCATCTGTACAAGCTTTACTCATGGGAGGCGTCATGATTTTAGGTTGTTCAAAGAGTCTGGCGTGCGAATACATCCTGAAATCAAAACAGTGACAGATACAGGTTACCAAGGGCTTGGCAAGATCCATTCAAACTCGGCGTTGCCTAAGAAAAAGACAAAGAAAAATCCCTTAACAAAAGAAGATAAACGCAACAATCGTGAGTTATCAAGCCAGCGTGTATTAAACGAAAATGTCATTGGTATGATTAAACGATTTAAAATCGTATCAGATCGTTATCGAAACAGGCGAAAACGTTTTGGATTACGATTTAATCTGATTGCAGCAATTTATAACATGGAAATTAGATAAATCAGAGTTTCCGAAGAGGTCTATTTTATAATTCGACGATATTCGAACAGTTCACCGCTAATTTGGGTTTGGATGGAATAAGACAGTAAGCCACAATGCCACCGAGTAAATTGACGAGAAAATTCTGGGGGAACGATGATGAGTATGCTCTATTTGACACATATTTTTAATTGATCAAAAACGGTTTCAACCAATCAAGGCTGCCTCCTAAGGTCGGCGACGTGAAGTAGTCTGTTATCTCTTGATTTTTTTGAAGAAACGGTGTTATCTATTAGCCGGTCCCGTTACTCGTTCAGCTAAGGTGTTATGCCTAAAAATATCTGTCACTCACATCAAACAGCGCATACCAAAATGGTGAAGCAGACCTTGAAAGAGGTTGCTAAAGCCTTAGCCATGCCTTATCAGAAAACGCATCAGGCCTTTACTGGCGGAGATAATCTTTTCATTACAGAGACGTTTTGGGAAATATTCTGGGCTCGCTTTCCCGCAGAGTCTGCAATGAATGCGGTCTATTTTTGCCCGGAGTGTCGGTCGTTTGATCTAGAACACCCGTGATGCTTGAGCTGAAAGATGAACCGTAAACTGCGTCATCCTTTTCAGGTCGGTCATGCGTGGTGGAATTACTATTGTGCTCATGCGGATAAAATACGGCCGGTGGTGGTCGATAATCTGATTAAACTGTTTTCCTGCGGAACATCGGCGCTGGGGTTTGCCAGCTGGCGCTGTCAAAAGGCAGGCTGTACGCACACCAAACGGATTTGCTTTACCTGCCACAGCCGTTCATGCCCTTCCTGTGGTAAGAAAGCCACAGAGCGGTGGGTGGCCAAACAGCGCACGGTGCTTCCCATCACAAAATGGCAACACATTACGTTCACTTTTCCCCGTGAGTTCTGGCCGTTGTTTGAGCTAAATCGTGCGCTGTTAACGCATCTCAGTCGTCTCGCTGCCAAGGTTATTTTAGATTTTTGCCAGCCAAAAAACCTATTGCCTGGCCTATTCACGGCGTTGCATACGCATGGGCGAGCGCTGAATTGGCATCCTCATGTGCATCTTTCGGTGACCTGTGGCGGACTCGATGACAATGCCGAAAAATGGAAAAAAATCACGTTTAGCGGAAAAACGTTGATGAAACAGTGGCGTTATCAGATTATCACACTACTTCGTCAACAGTGGGATACCTTGCAATTACCACCGGAGTTATCACAAACCCTCACGAGGCTGGGTCAACGGGAGCAGTTTCTGGATTTCCATTACCAACGGCATTGGAATATCGACCTGGCAAAGCCGACAGACAATGCCCAGCAAACGCTCAATTATTTAGGCCGTTATTTAAAAAAGCCTCCGGTGTCGTTATCCCGGCTGGAACATTATAACGGCCAGGAAGTGACCTATCGCTACCTCAGTCATAAAACCCGAGAGCAAGAAAAACTTAACCTCAGTATGGACGAGTTTATTCAGCGTTTTATTAGCCACATTCCGGATAAACATTTTAGGATGGTCCGCTATTATGGTTTTTTAGCGCCCCGCCGTCGGACTACACTGCTGCCGATTATAGATGCTTTGTTGGGGCAGGAAAAAGAAAAAACCGTCAACATCACTTATGCGGCAATGTTAAAACGCCTAAGTCGTATTGACCCTCATGAGTGCATCCTGTGTGGCTCTCGTTTGGTGCTAAGCGGTATCACATCAGGCTTGCCGTGGCATCAGTTAATGCTTCACCATGAATCTCTGGCAAAAATGAAGGGGATTTAGCCTCTGCAGGGAAGGGGCGCCTCGCGTTCGAAAATGCTGGTTTTTTAAACGAAAATGACCCTATTATCACCCGGGACTCTCTACGTTAAGGAGAATAACCCTAAAGTTTGAAAATAATATCGTTTATTTTTTGATCCAATTCTGTTTTTGACAATAAAACCAAATTATTAAAATTCCTATCTATGAACGTTGACGTAATAAGGCCGTGTCAAACTCCGTGTGCTCAATGGGTTTCATGTTGCTACGAACGCGAGTGATCAATGCCATCACTTTTTCTTTCAGCTGTTGTAACAGTGTCTTAGAGATATCCCCTTTGTCTGTGTAAAGCTGGCAAAAAAGACCAGAAATGAGGTCGAGTACAGGTTCCCTGTCGTCTACATGAATGTCAGTGCAAGTGGCAAAAAGGATTTGTGAACCCTTACTGGCCTACGGCACCATAGTGCCCACAAATGGAAGCGTTAACGCTTCCGGCAAACGAAAAGGTTCACCCCATGAAATTTACACCGATAAGTGTTGATATTGCAAAATATGTGATGCAGTTGCACTGGGTTGATATTCATACCGACGAAGTGATTGACAAACCCATCAGTCGGGATGCGTTTCTCGAGTACTTTGCCAATCGGAGCCCTGCCTGATTGGCATGGAAGCGTGCGGAGGCGCTCACCACTGGGCACGTGAACTCGGTAAACTGGGGCATAAAGTCAAATTCATGCCGGGCGAATTTGTTAAAGCCTTTGTCATCGGTAACAAAAACGATGTCATGGATGCACGGGCTATCTATACCCGTGATCAATGAAGATGCTTGATTTTGAAGTCGATAAGGATCATGCTCATAGCCATGAAAATAGAGCTGACTGCTGACCAGAAAATTACCCTCGAAGCCCAACATCGTCAAAGCCATGACCGCCGTGTCTGTGACAGGATCCGGTGTGTTTTGTTGTCCGCAGACGGCTGGACTCCCCTTATGATTGCTCACTCACAGCTCATTAATGAAACCACGGTGCGGCGCCACCTTACAGACTATCATAAACTCAACAAGCTCAAGCCTGAAAATGGCGGCTCCGATGGCTATCTCAATGCGGAACAGACCACGTCGCTGGTTGAACATCTCACCCAGCCGCTCTACCACCACAATCACCAAATTGTGGCGTATATCGCTGGACGCTGGAACATCACCTTTACCGTATCAGGTCTGTATAAAGGGTTGAAGCAGCATGGCTTTAGCTATAAAAAGCCGAAAGGTGTTCCGCATAAATTTGCCGTTGAGAAACAGCAGCAATTTATAAAGACCTACAGCGAATTGAAAGACGCCGCGGGTAATGACCCCATACTGTTTATTGATGCCGTTCATCCGACACAAGCCACCAAAATAAGCTACGGCTGGATACGAAAAGGCCAGGATAAAACGATAGAGACCACCGGGAGCAGAACGCGGTTGAATATCATGGGAGCCTTGAACATCCAGAATGTGGCTAACCCCATAATCCGTGATGATGAGACGATTAACAGCGAAAATGTGGTTCACTTCCTGTCTGCCATTCGCGCGCATTATCCCATCACGACAACGGCACATGTGATCCTCGAGGGTGCAGGCTATCACCGTTCACAGCTTGTGCAAGACGCCGCGCTTACGTTGAATATCCAGCTTCATTACCTTCCGCCGTATAGCCCGAATCTAAACCCGATAGAGCGATTGTGGAAGGTGATGAATGAGCAAACACGAAACAATAGATATTACCCATCTAAACAGAGTTTTAAGAACGATATCTTAAACTTCTTTGAAGTGAAGCTACCACAAATGGCAAGTTCTCTGGTATCTCGCTTAAACGATAATTTCCAGGCGCTAAATCCTGCATCTTGATTTCACTTGGGTATAGATGGCGGGGCAACAACCGGGTAAAGAAGTCACGGTGAAATTAGAAAGTCAGCAGTCGATACTAGCATTGCATAAAATGCGTCGCCAGTTGGTGAAATTTCGCACCGCGCAGATTAACTGTTTGCACGGCCTATGATTGGAGTAGGGTGAAACGCTCAGAAAGGGCCATGCAACCCTGGAGCAGGCAATACCTGAGGTATTTGAGTGAAAGGTTGTCGTTATTTCTGGTGTAAAAATTAAACGTTCACCAAAGGACAAGGTGAATGCTGAAAGGTTGCGCAGGCAGCTGGAAGAGATGACAAAGACAGGCCGGACCGAGACGCGCTAAACCTGAATGACGTGATGAGTTTAAAGCTTGTCCACTAAACTGGTATCTTTGACTTCGAGCACTCGCCGTGGTTTTGCAAGAAATCTATTCTATGATGGGGGGGTTTTAGGATGGGTGGGATGTTGAGTGAAAACGCATAGAGAGGTCTAATGCATGAATGTGTTTAGTTAATGCACCGACAGAGATATAGTCAATACCAGTTTGAGCATAGTTTGGCAGATTGGCTAACGTTATGTTGCCAGAGACTTCTAACGGGGTGGATTTATTGAGTGTTTTCTTTATAGAAACCGCTTCACAGATATCCTCGATTTTAAAGTTATCTAGCATAATAATATCGGCTTTGGTAGCCAAGGCTTGCCGTAGCTGAGTCAAAGATTCTACTTCGACTTCAATAGGAACACCAGGTTGTAGCATTATGGCTTTATCAACTGCATCTTGGATTGAATCGGCAGCGATAATGTGATTTTCTTTGATCAGAAAAGCATCGGATAAGCCCAGTCGATGGTTTTTACCACCACCACAGAGTACGGCGTATTTTAGTGCGCTACGTAAACCAGGAATCGTTTTCCGTGTGTCTAGTAATTGAGTGGAGGATTTAACCTTAGTCAATACTTTGACATAACGGCTGACTTCTGTCGCGACACCCGACAGAGTTTGCAAAAAATTTAATGCTGTGCGTTCACCTGTTAGCAGAGTACGAGCAGATCCGTGCAAGTGGCAAAGTGTTTGGTTGGCTATTAATACTTCTCCATCAGCGGTCAACCATTCCACTGTAACCTTGCTATCCAATTGAGTGAATACTTCGTTTAGCCACCGCTGCCCACAAAAAATGCCGGCTTCGCGGGTGATAATGCTAGCAGAAGCCTGTTTATTTGTAGGGAGCAATTGGGCGGTCAGATCCCGCCCAGTATCAATTGTACCACCGAGATCTTCGTGCAGTGCTTGGGTAACAGTAAGGGGAATATCTCGTTGAATTTGTTCTTGGAGCGCGGTACAGCGGTTGTGGGCGAAACGGGCGTTGCGTGTCGGCATAGTAAACTCCGATAGTGACGAATGGATAATTTATCAGATGTCAACTCGTTAACACCTGCCACAAAAGGTGGCGATAAATTGGCATCAGTGGTTGCTGATATAAGCAAACAAAGCTGGCAACAGCCGCGGATGCTACCACGATAGTTAGCCAACGTAAACGGGTGCGTGGCAGCCAGGCGCTAAGGCGATCAACCCGATGTTTACCATGTCGCCGCCAACGCCATCCCAGCCACGCTGCTAACCAGATTAGTAGCACCACGGAAAACAGTAGCCATTTAAATATCAGGCTATGAGTGTTATTGGCGATTTCAAACGCTACACCGGCCAGTATTCCAGGAAAAAGGTAGACCGGAGGCCAAGTGAGACAAGCAATGATATTAGGTGAAGCAAATTTAAGCGGGGGTAGCGCTAACATTCCGGCAATCATGGGTACCAACGGACGGCTTGGCCCAATAAAACGTCCAAGTAGTATTGTCGCCATACTGTGCTGGTATAACGCGTGTTCTGTTTTATCCAATAATGATTGACGCTTTTTCAGGAAAGACCAACGATGCAGAGGTTGTTTAAACACTCGACCAAGTAAATAAGACGCCCAGTCACCAAGTAGGCAACCAATACAACTTGCCACCCAGGCAGGGTAAAATCCTATGTGACCATTGCCGATTAACACACCGATGCTGGTCATCATTACGGTACCCGGTAATAACAGACCAATCAGTGCTAAAGACTCAAGAAAAGTCACAAATACGATGATAAGTAAGGTGAAAGCCAAAGATTGTGTCAATAAATGTTGCAAATAGGCTTCCATAAATTTATCCATTATTGGGTCGTAGGTTAGATCAATAATCTGGGTTGGGCGAAAACGCGCAGTTTATTCTTTGTATACAACAAAGGGAGTCAATGAGCATGTTGAGCTCGTTTTTGACGAATTACTTGACTAAAACACGGCAAGCACAAAAGATGTGTCGAACAGGTTCTTACAACCGGTTTTACAGGTGCTCATTATACTGTACGAGGAGACGCTTTGAAAAAAATTATTCGGCTCGGGGTGACTGTGATTCAGAGCCGCCAGGTAAAAAAGTGTACTACCCAACTTAGTGGTTGTATCATCCAGGGTCGTTCAATAGACTTTTTGCAAAACCTACTACGTGCTGCAAATTCTGCGTTACGCGGTGCTCGCAATCCTCATGTACTCGGGTGTACGCAGCGGTTGCTGCGCTCCAGGTGCCTTGACTTCACATAACGAACGACGGCTTTGCAAGAAGTCTAATCTTGTATGTAACATGAGAAATAAAGGTAAAAAATGATCGAAGCAGATCGCTTGATTTCGGCTAGCGTGGTAAACGATGAAGAAATTGTTGATCGGGCAATCCGCCCTAAACTTTTGACTGAGTATATTGGGCAATCGCATGTCAAAGAGCAAATGGAAATCTTTATTCAGGCAGCAAGACAACGCGGCGATGCTTTAGATCATCTGTTGATATTTGGTCCTCCGGGTTTGGGTAAAACTACACTAGCCAATATTGTCGCTAATGAGATGGGAGTCAATCTTCGTACTACCTCGGGGCCGGTATTGGAAAAAGCAGGTGATTTAGCTGCCATGCTCACTAATCTGGAACCACATGATGTGCTCTTTATTGATGAAATTCATCGTTTATCACCGGTGGTGGAAGAAATTCTCTATCCGGCAATGGAAGATTATCAGTTAGATATTATGATCGGTGAAGGTCCAGCTGCGCGTTCAATCAAACTGGATTTACCTCCATTCACATTAATTGGGGCGACGACCCGAGCAGGTTCGCTCACTTCACCATTGCGTGACCGATTTGGTATTGTGCAACGGCTAGAATTTTATCAAGTCGCCGATTTGGAACGCATTGTTGCCCGTAGTGCCTGTTGTTTAAGATTGGAATTGAGCTTGGAAGGGGCGCATCAGTTGGCACGGCGTTCTAGAGGGACACCACGTATTACCAACCGTTTGTTGCGCCGTGTTCGTGATTTCGCTGAAGTTAAGGCTAACGGTGTTATTGACGGTGATGTGGCGACCAAAGCGTTAGATATGCTTAATGTCGATGTAGAAGGTTTCGACTATATGGATCGAAAGTTGTTGTTAGCGATTATTGATAAGTTTACAGGGGGGCCTGTAGGGCTGGATAATTTAGCAGCGGCGATCGGTGAAGAACGTGAAACCATCGAAGACGTGCTAGAACCCTATCTTATTCAGCAAGGTTTTATCCAACGTACTCCTCGTGGCAGGATAGCTACCCATCATGCTTATCGGCATTTTGGTATTGTGCGTGAAGAATAGCCACAATAGACTTCTTGTAGAACCGTAGTTTGTTATGCGAAGCAAGGTACCTGGAGCGCAGTAACTGCGTGGTACACGCGAGCACATGAGGACTGCGGGCACCAAGTAACGCTGAATTTGCAGCACGTGGTTTTGCGGCAAGGAGTAGGTTTTGTAAGAAGTCTAATGAGTGGATTGTCACGTTCGTACAGCAATGGCTTCAATTTCTATTTTCGCATCTTTAGGCAAGCGTGCAACTTCAACACAGGAACGCGCAGGAAAGGGGGCATGATGCTCGATGAAAAAAGATTCGTAACTGGCATTAACTGCAGAAAAATCATTCAAGTCTTTAACGAATACCGTTGTTTTAACAATATCAGCAACGGTTAGCCCTGCTTCTTCGACAATAGCTTTGACATTTTCGAGCGATTGACGAGTCTGCGCGATTATGTTGTCTGGAATAATCCCGGTGTCAGGATTAATCGGTAGCTGACCGGAGGTAATGACGATATTGCCTAGATCAACGCCTTGGACATAAGGACCAATCGCCTCAGGGGCTTGTTGGGTATTGATGGTGCGTTGTGATGACATGTTGACTCCTAATCGATAAAATGGGGAAAGGGGTAAATTCGTTGTTAAAGTGCTAATTCAGTGTTTAATATCAACGCCAGTAGCGCTTGCCGGGCAAAAATACCGTTACCTGCTTGTTGAAAGTAATAGGCATAAGGGGTTTTATCCACGTCAATACTGATTTCACCGATGCGTGGCAGTGGATGTAATACCTTCAGGTTATGACGTACTGTAGTGAGATCGGATGCTTGCAGCACAAATGGGGTTTCGACGTTGGCATACTCTGATGTGCTTAGGCGTTCTCTCTGCACTCGGGTTATATACAGTATATCTAACTGCGGCAGTATTTCTTCAAGGTGGGCATGTGAGCTATAAGCGATCCCTTTTTCTTCCAACATTTTCAAAATGTGGTCAGGCATTGCCAGCGTCTCTGGAGCAACAAAAAAGAGGCGATTGCCACAGAATTTCGCCAGGGCCTGTGTGAGAGAATGTACTGTACGACCGTATTTTAAGTCCCCCACGATGGCGATATTCAGCTTATCCAGACGCGCTTGTGTTTCTTTAACAGTAAATAAATCTAGCAAGGTTTGGGTCGGATGTTGGTTGGAGCCATCACCTGCATTTATGATGGGTATACCATTAGAACATTCCATCGCCAAATGTGCGCTGCCTTCTTGAGGATGGCGAATCACAACCGCATCAACGTAGGTACAAATAATACGTAGGGTATCAGCGAGTGTTTCTCCTTTATCCAAAGAAGTATTGTTGCTGGAGAAACCTACTACAGAACCTCCCAAACGATGGATGGCGGTTTCAAAGGATAAACGGGTACGGGTGGAGGCTTCAAAAAAACAACTGGCGATGACGTTGTGTTTCAGTAGATCAGGCTGCGGTTTACTCTTCAGTTCTCCTGCAGTATGGATGATCAATTCCAGCTCTGCACGGCTCAGATCCTGTATTGAAATGACATTTTTGCGATACAGCGGATTGGCCATTCTTTATTCTCCTGTATGCTAACCGATGTGCCGGCTACCTAATCTAAAGAGGGTGAGGGAAAAACGTAGCCTCTAATCTTCATCAAAGCCAGAATTAAATAGTTCAATAACCGCTTCTAATGCTTCAATTTCATCTGGGCCACTGACCTCAATCTCAATTTCACCGTCTTTGGCTGAATCTAACATTAATAGTGCTATCACACTATTGGCTTCTGCCTCGATACAGGATTTATCATTACGCATACTCCGCAATATAACTTTGGACTTAAACTTCTGCACCCGGTCGAATAATTTCATTGCAGGTCTGGCGTGCATCCCTAGTTTGTTTTTTATTTTGACTTTTTGTTTTACCGTCATTATTTTCGTTTTTCCAAAGTGCGATGACGCGATTGAACATGTTTTCCTCGGGAACGGAAATAATCCGCCAATTGTTCAGTGATATAGACTGAACGATGTTTACCACCGGTGCAACCAATAGCGATGGTCAAATAACTGCGGTTATTGGCTTCTAGCATTGGCAAACATGTCTCCAGATAGCTACGGGTTTGATAAATAAAATTATGTATCTCAACATGACGTGCCAAAAAAGCGACTACGGGTTTGTCCAGACCGGTCATTGGGCGTAGTTTCGGATCCCAGTGCGGATTGGGTAAGAAGCGCACATCGAAAACATAATCTGCATCGATTGGCAAACCGTGTTTAAAACCAAAGGATTCAAAGACGATGGTAAGTTCACGTTCACGTTTGCCGATCAGGCGAGCGCGTAGTATGTTGGCTAGCTCGTGTACTGACATTTCAGAGGTGTCGATCACCAGATCAGCTCGTGAACGCAAAGACTCCAGTAGCGTACTCTCTTGAGCAATTGCGTTTTCCAGGGATAGATCTTCATCTGCTAGCGAGCGGGTGTGCTCTATTTCCAAGGATGAATTTCTATCTAATAGCGGATGCTGGCGCCGCGTATCGCTGTAACGTCGGATCAGTGTCTTATTATCGGCATCCAAAAACAGCAACTGTGGGGAAAAACATGCAGGCAGTTGTTCCATCACAGATTTAAATACCTCGGGCGATTCAGGCATGTTACGCACGTCAATACTTACCGCAGCAGGCTTCTTCCTTTCGACAAGTATCTCTGCCAACTGCGGTAGCAGCACTACGGGCAAGTTATCGACACAATAAAAGCCCATGTCTTCCAATGCACGTAAGGCGAAAGACTTTCCTGAACCGGAACGGCCACTGATAATCACAAGTACCATGTGGTAATATCCCCATTATCAGGGCTTTTCCTGAGGCGGCTCGGTGATGATTTGATAAAGCTCCTCATCACTTTCAACCGTACGTAAAGCACGACACACGGCCCTATCGGCTAATTTATTGGCGACCAAAGATAACGTGTGTAGGTGGATTTTACATTGATCTGCCGGCACCAGCAAAGCGAATAACAGATCAACGGGTTGGTTATCAGTGGATTCGAAGGCGATGGGCTGCTTAAGGCGAATAAATACACCGACAGCACGTAATGTATCTTCTTTTAATTTTCCATGTGGGATAGCAATACCATTACCAATCCCTGTACTGCCTAAACGTTCACGTGTTAACAGCGCGTCAAAGACAACCTGCGTTTGTAGGCCTAGCTGTTTGGCGGCCAGCTCACTGATAATTTCTAAAGCCCGTTTTTTGCTTGAACACTCTTCGGGGCTTTGGATCTTAGTGCATTCGACATTGAGTACCGAGTGCAGTTGCATTGTATAATCGTCGATCATTTCATCTTTCACTTAAGCGCTGTTCCATCCTGATGTTGTGGCTTCTGTACGGGATTAATCAGACTCTTGCATCCACCAAGAGTCGTGAAATTGACTACTGTAAGCATCGCTCATGGCGATCTCGAACAGGTTCTTAATGTTTTTTTAATTTGTCTTTATGTTTTCTAAGCTGACGGGTCAGTTTATCGATCAGTGTGTCAATTGCTGCATACATATCTTCCTGCTCTGAGGTGGCACGTAGATTCCCACCATGCACATGTACCGTTGCCTCTG
Source organism: Candidatus Fukatsuia endosymbiont of Tuberolachnus salignus (assembly GCF_964030845.1). Lineage (NCBI taxonomy): Bacteria > Pseudomonadati > Pseudomonadota > Gammaproteobacteria > Enterobacterales > Yersiniaceae > Candidatus Fukatsuia > Candidatus Fukatsuia endosymbiont of Tuberolachnus salignus. Next base: position 1,111,321 of record NZ_OZ034983.1, on the reverse strand, counting down.
CGATCTGTTGCACTTTTTCTACGCTTAGGGTCACGTATATTTGCTGAATATAGTCAGAATATTGTTCAAATTTGGCCAGCTTGTTAAATTTTGTGGTGACAAACTTGCGCAGTGAATCAGTAATCTCTATGTTATGTCCGGTTATATTGAGCTGCATACTGTCTTCCTTCTCAATTTAAATTAAATCAATTGTTTACGTTGATTTGACGGGGGTATGGATAATGATTCTCTATATTTTGCAACAGTGCGCCGAGCCACGATAATACCCTGTTCACATAGCGACAGGGTTAATTTACTGTCACTGAGTGGCTTGGCAGGATCCTCTGCCGCTACCAACTTTTTCACCAACGCTCGAATTGCCGTAGAAGAGGCTTCACCTCCACTTTCGGTATTCACGTGACTGGAGAAGAAGTACTTTAACTCAAAAATACCTCGAGGGCTGTGAAGAAATTTTTGAGTGGTAACACGGGATATCGTTGATTCATGCATATCCACGGTATGGGCGATATCAGCCAGCACCATTGGTTTCATGAATTCTTCACCGTTTTCAAAAAATTCAATCTGTTGATCGACAATACAACGAGCGACTTTCAATAACGTTTCATGGCGGCTTTCTAAACTTTTTATCAACCATCTTGCCTCTTGTAGATTACTACGAATAAACTGATTATCGTTATCGTTAAGTACACTGCCACTCATAGCAGCATAATGCTGATTGATTTTTAAGCGTGGCAAACTATCAGCATTCAACTCCACCGCCCAGCTATTACCCTCTTTACGTACGATAATATCTGGGATCACATACTCAGATGTGCCGCTACTAATCGACTGCCCTGGACGTGGATCCAACGATTGGATCAGGGCGATGGCTTCTTTAAGTACCTGTTCTTTTAGTCGACTTAAACGGATCATGGTACGGAAATCGCGATTACCCAATAAATCGAGATAATTGCTGACGATTAAACGCGCTTCGATCAGATAAGGCGTGTCTTTGGCGTACTGCGAGAGCTGTACGGATAAACACTCACGTAAATCACGTGCCGCAACACCAATAGGATCAAAATGTTGCATCCTTTTTAACACGACTTCCACTTCATCGAGGGTCAGTTCGGGATTTCCGGTACTTTCAAGCACATCCTCCAGTGGTACGGTAAGGTATCCGGTTTCGTCTACCGCATCAACAATAGAGGTGGCGATGGCGGTATCGGTGTCTGAAAAAGGGGTTAAAGCCACCTGCCACATGAGGTAATCTTGCAGGCTTTGAGTGGTTTCCCCTTGATAAACGGGCAAATCATCATCACTGTAGTCATTACGCATGCTCGACGGGGTGTTGGCGGTGTAAATTTCGTCCCAGGTTGTATCTAGCGGCAATTCTTCGGGTATCTCATTTTGTTCTAGCGCTTCGCACGTATCCTGATCGATAGAATCGATAATTTCTTTTGTGTCAATTTCCTGATGAATATCGGTTTGCTCTAGCAGAGGATTGCTTTCCAACATCTGTTGTACTTCTTGTTGCAGTTCAAGCGTCGAAAGCTGCAACAGACGGATTGCCTGTTGGAGTTGTGGGGTCATCGCCAATTGCTGGCCGAGACGGAGTTGCAAACCTTGCTTCATAATGCTGGATCAATGTTCCTCAAATGAATATCGCACCCAAGTGACTCGTTACTCGCTTTAGAGACGGTATAAGTCAAGGGTTGTTTAAATCAGAGGCGAAATTCAGCGCCTAAATAAACCCGTTTAACCTGCTCGTCCGCTAAAATTTTCTGTGGTGTACCGTGCGCGATAAGATGTCCCTGGCTGACGATATAGGCTCGCTTACAGACATCCAGTGTTTCACGTACATTGTGATCGGTAATCAAAACACCCAAACCACTATCACGCAATTGTTTGATAATTTTTTTGATATCAATAACCGAAATAGGATCGACACCGGCGAAGGGTTCATCAAGCAAAATAAACTTAGGATCAGCTGCCAACGCCCGGGCGATTTCGACTCGGCGACGTTCTCCACCAGATAGCGATTGGCCTAGACTATCGCGTAAATGAGAGATGTGGAACTCTTCCATCAACGCTTCCGCTTGCTCTTTACGTTGCTGTGGCGACAGGTCTTTACGAATTTCTAACACCGCCATTAGATTATAGTAAACGCTCAGACGGCGAAAAATAGAGGCTTCCTGTGGCAAATAACCGATACCACGTCGAGCGCGTTCGTGCAAAGGCAGCAAACTGATATCTTCTTCATCTATCAGAATATGTCCGGCATCGAGAGGCACCATGCCGACGACCATATAAAAAGTCGTTGTCTTACCGGCCCCATTGGGACCTAATAGGCCCACAATTTCACCTGAGTTTACTGTCAAACTCACGTCTTTAACGACGCTACGGCCTTTATAAGACTTGGCTACATTTTTTGCGATCAAGCTTGCCATAACGTGTTATTTACCCTTTTTAAGATCTGGTGTTTTAGACCCTTTGTCCTGTAACTGAGCGGGTAATAATACGGTAGTTACACGCTTACCCTTATCACTAAATGCTTCCATTTGCTGTTTATCGACTAAATAAGTAATACGATCAGCTTTAATATCACTATCCAACTGTTTTAGATAAGCATTACCTGTTAACACCAGCAATTGGTTAGCAAGCTCATAACGTAGTTTTTGACCATGACCGCTTACCGCTTTACCGTTATCCTGCATTTGATAAAAAGTGACCGGATCAGCAAAACCTTCAACCACCGTTTTATTTTGGTCTCCACTAGGGTGAGTCACCACAACCTTATCGGCTTTGATCTCAATAGAACCTTGCGTGATGATCACATTATCGGTAAACGTTGAAACATTATTGGGTATATCTAACGATTGTTTATCGGATGTAATATTAATCGGCTGCTCATTGTCGTTGGTTAATGCCAAGGCGGGCGGCAAGTTGACGGCTAAAAGTGAAATTGAAAATAGGCTAGCAAGTAAAATGTTATGGATCTTATTTTTGGATTTCATAATAGGTCTTAACCTTCTCGATCAGTTCTGCGGTCTGACTGCGTAAATTTCCGCGCATTTTCATACCATTGGCAGTAAACCCAATGCCATACAGGGTAACTTCATCATCGGAGGAAACGTCCTGATTGATTAAGTTAATCTGAGCATTATTGGTTTCAATTTTTTGCAGTTGTGAGTTCGCCGTTAAACTATTAACCTCAACATGACCGTACAGATAGAGTATCTTATCATCGGTGAGTTTGGCGCGATCAGCTTTTATCATCCAGCTGCCCACTGCGTTTTCATCAAACAGCGTCATTACTGGCTGGCTAAACCAGGTAACGGGCTGGCTCGTCACGTTTGGTGTTGCGTTACGAGCGTGATTATCAGCATTATCATCGACATAATCATGAGCATAGTTTTGTGCATCTTTCGCCACCAATTTGTAATGTAGTTTACCATCTGGATGATACACAGTAGTAACCGTCTGCTGACTTTGATAAGTGGGTTGATCATTGTCAATATCACTTGGTTTTCGCCGCTGATTAATGCCGGAATTGTAGCCAATCAGCACTAAAACGATAATAGCCAGTAGCAGCGTTACCCCGATCCTTATTTTACTCATATCGACAATTTTTATGCTCCCTCAAGCTTCTCATTAGCCAACAAGATGAGATCGCATAGCTCGCGTACTGCTCCATAACCGCCGGCAAGGTGAGTGACATAGTGTGCGTTAGCCAACAATCTAGGATGCGCATTTGCCACGGCAACGGATAAACCCACTTCTTTCATTACAGGCCAGTCAATCAAATCATCACCAATATAAGCGACTTCTTCAGGTTTGCAGTCAAGTATGGTTAACAGCTCATTATAGGCGACACGCTTATCTTCTTGACCTTGGTAAACGTGAGCAATTTTCAACATTTTTGCTCGATCTTCCACCAGTTGGGTAGAGCCCGCGGTTATAATAGCAACTTCAATACCACAGTTTTTTAAACAACGGATACCATAACCATCATGGACATGAAAAGCTTTCAGTTCTTCACCTTGGTTCCCCATATACAATAAACCATTTGATAGTACACCATCGACATCACAAATCAGTAAACGGATATTGGCAGCACGTTTAACAATCTCTTGTTGTACGTCTCCGTAGTCGGTATGTATAAATTTATTCATTGACCTATGTCCTTAGAATCTATTCCAAGTTATTGTGTTGGCTAACAATTTTGCAAAAAGTCTCTTCACGACGATTTCTAATAGGTGCTTGAACCGGTTGCTATACAACCCCCGCTTTTAGCATGTCATGCATGTGCACTATGCCCAATAAGGTATCACCCTCAGCCACCAATAAACCGGTGATACTGCGTGCCTGCATGAGGTTGAGGGCATCCACCGCCAGTATATTCGCGCCGACACGTATGCCGCCTCGGGTCATAACGTCAGCAATTTTGGCGTCATTGAGATTAATATCCATATCAAATACTCGCCGTAAATCACCATCGGTAAAGATTCCTTCAATTGTCATCAAATTATTACAGATAACGGTTAAACCGAGTTTTTTGCGCGTAATTTCCAGCAATGCGTCACGCAATAATGCATCGGAGTCAACATACGGGATTTGATCGCCAGTATGCATAATATCACTGACACGTAATAGCAGTTTTCGTCCAAGGGTTCCCCCCGGATGAGAACGCGCAAAATCCTCCCGGGTAAAATCACGTGCCTCTAACAATGCTACGGCGAGTGCATCACCCATAACCAGCGTAGCGGTGGTGCTGGTAGTCGGTGCTAGTCCCAGCGGGCAAGCTTCTTCTGCTACTTTAATACACAGATGGATATCTGATACTTTACCAATGCGGCTGTCAGGATTACTGCTCATACAAATAAGGGGGATATGTTGGCGTTTTAGCATTGGGATCAGGGACAGCATTTCATCGGATTCACCAGAATTTGAAATGGCTAGAACAATATCTCCTGAACCTACCATGCCAAGATCACCGTGACCGGCTTCCGTGGGATGGACGAAAAAAGCGGGAGTGCCGGTGCTAGCGAGAGTCGCTGCTATTTTTCTGCCAATGTGGCCTGATTTACCTACTCCCATCACGACAATTTTGCCACGACACTGGAAAATTTTTTCACAGGCACGGGAGAAATCTTCGTTGATATATTGATCGAGCTGTGCCAGCGCGTTGCGCTCAACCTCTAATACTCTTTTCCCGGCTTGTTGGAAATGAGTACCCTGTGGTAATTCAACGTTGGACATACTTGATTCCTACTCGTTTTTAGCGTTTTTAGCACTAAGCTTCGATTTTATAAGCACACAATTCTAAAGAGCAAGAAACAACACTGCAAGGTAAACAATAATTCCACGTAATGATAGAATTTTTGCCACATAACAGATTTTATTTTTTTCACATTTTCGCAAGTTAAACTGGGTGTGAACGGTAGTTTAAAGCAGACCGTCGATTTCGCACGCGGAGTTAACCGTTTTCGTCCATAATAAAGCGGCGATAAATCTGTATAGGAAACTCGGATTTTCGCCAAGAGATATGTCGACATTAACCATGATAATGAGCAAATCTATTCTATGATTAATGCTTGCCTTGGCGTGGTATAAATATGTTTTCAGTGTAAATAGTGAGTATAAAAATATCATGGATAAACAAGATATTGCTGTCGCGGAGAAATGGTTCGAGGAGTTTTGGGAGAAAGGAAATGCTTCAATTGTTGACGAATTGGCTATTGACAAGGTGTTGCTTTGCTACCCGTTGACGGGAAAGCTGTCCGGCAAAGAAGCGTTGAAAGAAAAGATCCTCGCTTTTCATCGTGTTTTTACCCGCAGTCATTTTGAACTGGTTGATAAGTGTGTAGGTGATGACAAAGTGGTTGCTCGCTGGCAAGCCAGTGCTACCTATACGGGGAAGTTTGGTGACTTACCTGAGGCCAAGGATAAAAAAATTAAATTTAGCGGCATTTCCATTTTGCAGATTGTTGACGGTAAGGTTGTTGTAGATAGAGGAGAAGAAGATCGACTGGCGATACTGCAACAGATAGCGTCACAGACAGTGCCGTAACTAGACTTCTTGCATAACCTGCTGCGTGGTGTGAGGAAGTCAGATGAATAAAAATAGCCGAAGGAGGTATTTTTTTCCTCCTTTGGCGGATTAAAAAATTAACTTATTGCAACAGCGAGATATCTGCGATTTGCAAAAACAGGGCACGCAGTTTGCTGAGTAAAGTTAAACGATTCACGCGCACGGTTTTATCTTCAGCCATCACCATCACGTTATCAAAAAATTCATCGACGGTTTCCCGTAATGCGGCCAACTCGACCAAGGCCTCTTGATAACGACCACGAGCCAGCAAGGGTTCCAATTGATCACGTAGCACCACCAAATGTGTTGCCAGTTTGAGCTCAGCCACTTCCTTTAGCACTGCTGCATTGACTTGATCGTTCAGAGTATCCGTGGATTTGGCTAAAATATTAGACACCCGTTTATTGGCTGCCGCCAAAGCCGCTGCCGCGTCCAGCGTACGAAAATAGCTGATGGCTTGCATACGTGCATTGAAGTCGGCGGGTTTGGTTGGACGAGATGCCAGAACTGCTTGAATGGTATCAATACTGTGTCCTTCTTCCTGATACCAGGCTCGGAAGCGATTTAACATAAATTCAACCACATCAGCCACCACATTTTTGTTACTCAATTTGCTAACGTTGTTGCTAACATAGAGATCCGCTGCGTTTTCGCTGAGAGTTTGTAGATCTAACGGCAAATTATGGTGAACAATAATACGCAGCACACCTAAAGCGGCCCGCCGCAGCGCAAAAGGATCTTTATCACCTTTTGGTGGTTGATCGATACCGAAGATCCCTACCAGGGTATCTATCTTATCGGCAATGGCTAACGCACAAGAAACGGGTTGTGTTGGCAATGTATCACCGGCAAAACGTGGTTGATATTGTTCCTTCAATGCTAGTGCCACATCTTCTGTTTCACCGTCGTGGCGAGCATAATGCATCCCCATAAAACCTTGTGTATCGGTAAATTCGAAGACCATATTCGTCATCAAATCACATTTGGATAACAAGCCCGCCCGGGTTGCCTGACTCGCATCGGCACCAATCTGAGCGGCGACCCAGCCTGCTAATGCTGCCACTCGATCGGTTTTATCGCGCAGCGTTCCCAATCGTTGTTGAAAGAGCACCGTTTCCAAACGTGGTAAATGATCTACCAGACGGTTTTTTCGGTCAGTGTTAAAAAAGAATTCGGCATCCGCTAAACGAGGTCGCACCACTTTCTCATTACCCGAGATAATCTGTTGTGGATCGGTTGATGCAATATTGGCCACAAAAATAAAGTGTGGTAACAAGTGACCCTGGGCGTCATACACGGGAAAGTATTTTTGGTCTCCTTTCATGGTATAAACCAAAGCTTCTGCGGGTACGGCCAAGAATTTTTCTTCAAATTTTGCTGTTAACACCACTGGCCACTCAACCAGTGAAGTCACTTCTTCTAGCAAGCTATCACTGAGATCGGCAACACCGCCAATTTTTTGCGCTGCTCGTTGCACATCATGCTTAATTTGTGCTTTACGCTCCTCATAATCAGCGATCACCGCACCGCGCACGCGAAGAATTTGTAGATACTCTTGGGCGTGATGAATACTGAATTGTGCTTCAGCCATAAAGCGATGACCGTAGAGGATACGATTTGAGTCAATTCCTAACACAGTGCCGGTAATTAATTCGCTGCCTAGCAATAGGGTCACCGTATGGACGGGACGTACGAATTGTGTCGCTTTATCACCCCACCGCATTAGCTTGGCGATCGGTAACTTACTCAGCGCACTCTTAACCATCTCTACCAGCAATAACTTGGCTGGTTTGCCTTTAATGTAAGCACGATACGACAGCCACTCGCCTTTCTCTGTTAACAAACGTTCTGCTTGGTTTAGGGTAATGCCACAGCCTCGCGCCCAGCCTTCAGCTGCTTTGGTGGGTTTACCTGCGGCATCGTAGGCTTGAGCGATTGCAGGGCCACGTTTTTCTATTTCCTGATCAGTCTGAAGCGGGCTTAAATTTTCTACCTGTAGTGCCAAACGGCGGGGGGTAGCAAACCAACGCACCTTGCCATGCAGTAAATGGGCATTATCCAGTTCAGCGGTAAAATTGTCGGCAAAAGATTGCGCCAGCGTACGCAGTGCCTTCGGTGGCAACTCTTCGGTGCCGATTTCCACGAGGAAAGTCTGTTGAGTCATCACAGCCTCTTAGTTCTTATTTTTTTACACATAGGAAAGCCCAACGCTTCGCGCGAACTGTAATAAGCTTCAGCGACGGCTTTAGTCAGTGTTCGGATGCGTAGAATATAGCGTTGACGCTCAGTCACTGAAATAGCTTTACGTGCGTCTAGCAAATTAAAGGTATGCCCTGCTTTCAAAATACGCTCATAAGCGGGCAGTGGCAGGGGCTTTTCCAATGCTAACAGTGATTGTGCTTCTTTTTCATATTGCTCAAAACAGGAGAATAAAAAATTCACATCGGCGTATTCGAAATTATAGGTAGATTGTTCTACTTCGTTCTGATGATAGATATCCCCGTAAGTGGTTTTACCCAAGGGGCCATCAGACCACAGCAAATCGTAAACGCTGTCTACACCCTGAATATACATTGCCAGGCGTTCCAGGCCGTAAGTGATTTCACCGGTAACGGGTTTACACTCCAAACCGCCGACTTGCTGAAAATAGGTAAATTGGGTGATTTCCATACCGTCAAGCCATACTTCCCAACCTAAACCCCAGGCACCCAGTGTTGGGTTTTCCCAATTATCTTCAACGAAGCGAATATCATGGAGTTTGGGATCAAGGCCCAACTCGCGTAGCGAATCTAAATAAAGCGTTTGAATATTGTCAGGCGAAGGTTTAATGATGACTTGGAACTGATAATAATGTTGTAACCGGTTCGGGTTTTCGCCATAGCGCCCATCAGTGGGGCGCCGTGAAGGCTGCACATAGGCAGCGGCAATGGGTTCAGGGCCAAGTGCGCGTAGGCAGGTCATGGGATGAGAAGTCCCCGCGCCGACTTCCATATCTAGTGATTGTACAAGGGTACAGCCCTGACGCGCCCAATAGTCCTGTAATGTCAAAATTAAGCGCTGAAAGCTTTGGTTATCAAACTGTTGCATGTTGGATCCGCACAGAATACAAGTGGATGAAAGTGGAATGGAGCAGTATACCGTTTGACGATGAGATATACAGCCCGGCACGGTGTTCATTAGACCTTTTTCCAAACCCTAGCGAGTGATGCGAAGTCAAGGTGCACGGCGCATAGCAACCTTCGTTAACACAGAGTACATGAGGATTGCGCGCCCCGGGCAACGCAGGATTCGAGTCACGCAGCAGGTTTGGAAAGAGGTCTATTGCTGTTATTCCCTGTACAACGAGGCCTATCTTCAGGTATGGATGCGGCTGTTTAAGCGTTTTCTGCAAGCGTGTTACGAGATGAATGTTTAAGATGATTCAAAATATTACTAATTGTTTTAAACAGAAACATAAAATAACAAATATAAAAATTGGAGAAGACCGTGGGCACAGTTTCTTATAATAATACTAAGCAGACAACTCATTCTATTGTAAGAGTCGTAGTGTCTACAGAAACTGGAGCAGCAAAGTGCACTACACCCTTTGCTGTAGAATTTACGGGTGCTTTTCGCTCGCCTTACTTACCTTACCGCTTATCCGTCTCTATATCAGTAAAGTATTCTGCAGGTGCTGCAGAAGGAGAAAAACAGGGTCGTGTTATTCCACATCCAGAAAAGCAAAGTCAGCTGCCGGAGACTCCTCATTTAGCAGCAAGAACGTCTCCAGAACCATCATTCACTGATCAAGGTACTCAGACTGATCTTCCTACAGAACCTCATCAACCTGTTGTACCACCGAAGGCTCATAAATCTCCAGCTGTATCATCGTCTATGTCAGAAAAGAATGTCATAGAGAGCAAACCTTCGGAGGCTTCTGCAAATAAGGAAGAAACACAATCAGCGAAACCAAGCACCGATGATAAATCTACTTTCACGGATCCTGTAGGAGTTGTTGAAAAAAAACAACATAGATTTCTCAGGATGATATGGAGATTCTTTCAGGGAATATTACATAAAAACCCTTCAAAATCCGAACCCATAGTGAGCGAAAAATCTGGAACAGAAGTCGAAGAAATATCAGGCGGTACATCAACGGCAAGGGAAGTAAGCAGTAAATCTGTTCAAACATCGGGTACGGTACCTCAGATGCATCCTACAAATTCTAGGAAGGGAGGGACTCTTCAGACGTCCCGTCAAAATGGTTTAGATTCAGAAATCCATTACCCTAGGAGTCGTAGCAGATCTGTTAGTAAAGAAAAATTAGTCGTTAAGATGCCAGAAGAAAGGAAACAGCCGCAACCTACTGCTCTGAAAAAAAATATAAAAACAAAATCGGTTGGTACATCGACGCTATCAAATAGTAAAGATGCATCTACATCTGTCGATGATTTAGTGCCGGCTAAAGAACATAAATCGGTTGGTACATCGACGCTATCAAATAGTAAAGATGCATCTACATCTGTCGATGATTTAGTGCCGGCTAAAGAACATAAATCGGTTGGTACATCGATGCTATCAAATAGTAAAGATGCATCTACATCTGTCGATGGTTTAGTACCGGCTAAAGAACATAAATCGGTTGGTACATCGACGCTATCAAATAGTAAAGATGCATCTACATCTGTCGATGATTTAGTGTCGGCTAAAGAACATAAATCGGTTGGTACATCGACGCTATCAAATAGTAAAGATGCATCTACATCTGTCGATGATTTAGAGCCGGCTAAAGAACACAAATCAGTTGGTACATCGACGCTATCAAATAGTAAAGATGCATCTACATCTGTCGATGATTTAGAGCCGGCTAAAGAACATAAATCGGTTGGTGCATCGATGCTATCAAATAGTAAAGATGCATCTACATCTGTCGATGATTTAGAGCCGGCTAAAGAACATAAATCGGTTGGTGCATCGATGCTATCAAATAGTAAAGATGCATCTACATCTGTCGATGATTTAGAGCCGGCTAAAGAACATAAATCGGTTGGTGCATCGATGCTATCAAATAGTAAAGATGCATCTACATCTGTCGATGATTTAGAGCCGGCTAAAGAACATAAATCGGTTGGTGCATCAATGCTATCAAATAGTAAAGATGCATCTACATCTGTCGATGGTTTAGTGACAGCTGAAGAAAAGCAAGAAATAGAAACGCCTAAGATTGATGAAAAAACCCTAGTTGAGATGCCTGGAGAACAAAATGGATCTGAGTCATCGGAATCTGTATTAAGCAAAGGAGATAGTGTAAATGGTGCTCCGGTTCTGAGACAAGATCCACAAGACCCAAAACAGCAAGGTGCTGGTTGGATGACGGCAGGTATACGGCCTGAAACTGAAGAGATCACGAGTGTTGTAGCCAAAGCTAGCAAAGCTTCAACTCAAACAGAGAGTACAGTGGCGATATCAGGTGCGAGAACGTTTTCACTCGATTTCAGCGAATTGAATAAGCTATTATCAGCACCATATTCTTACGATCCAACTTCTGAATTAGCTCCAAAGTTACCTATCGAATCAAATGATCACGTATCCGCAGAGGATTCTTTTCTCAAAGATAAAATGGCTGAAATTGTTGCTTCTATTAATAAGCAAGCGGAATTGTTTGACTCTATTAATGATGAAAATAAAAGGCTTGAACTTCAAGACTTGTTTTTTGACACAACAAGGCGTATAGCCACCGAGCAACAGGGGCTAAGAAAAATTGCAGAGCAATACAGTTTAGAAAGTATAGAAGCTGTCATTAAGTCTCTTGCAAAAGAAATATATAAAGACGGATTGTCTCCAAAGAGTCTTTCTCACGGAAATACGCAGTCTAAGTATATAGAGACAGTCTCTAAACCGGCTATTGAAGCGGCGAATCAAGCTCCTTCCCGTGAATCTGAGGAAGTTCCAAAAATTGTGCCAGAAACAACATCAATGTTACCTTTGGCTCCGGAGCAAGCAGATATTGAAACCCAGTCTGAGCTATCATCTGATAAGTTATTCTCTGAGTCAGCGGTTATTTTGGGTGCAGAGAAAAAAACATACGCGGATGGTTTTGTTACACCTAAAAGACATAGAGGAGCTAAAAATACAGCGGCGAGCAGTTTTGCTATGCAACAAGAGTCTACACTGGAAATAAGCAGTAAAGCTAGAGAGCCTTCTGTGCAATTGCAAAAAGGTAAACCATCTGAATTAGAGTCTAAGGATAGATTTGGCGTCTTGGAATCTGAAGAGTTTCAAACAAGGCTTAATCCGTCTGTATCTGGACAAGCAGAACCAAGTGAGGAAACATTGAGCCTGCAGGAAGTAGTGACTCATGGGCAAGAAAAAAGCCTAGCTTCTTCCGAAAGTGGAATGATGCAAGTCATGTTATCTCCTGAGAAAATGAGAGAAATAAAAGAGATTGATGTCGTCGGAAATCCTCATATTTTTACTGCCATCAAGCAAATAGATCCGTTCAACGGGAAAAAACCAGAGGTTTATTTATTAAAAAGCGAAAATGATACTGTTCCTTTTATTATCAAAAAAAGTGAAGAAGGAAAACTATCCCTCGACTTCTATGGTGAGAATGTTGTTACAAGCGTTATAGGTGACAATATTGATGAGCTAAAGAGTAAAGTAAAAGAACTGGCGAAGCATTACGGAATTGGGCAACTCGGAGGGTTTGACATTTACAAAGTGAATGTTCAGGCAGTAACAGGGACGATGTCTAAACCAGCCCTTGAAGCTAATCAACCTTCTAGTGAAACTGTGCAAGAAGAAAAGCCAACGATATTAAGTGTACAACCTAGTCCTGACGCGGCTCGAGTGTCAGACATTCCTTTAGTTTTGCCTCCAAAAACGAATAGCGCTAGTCTTCCGAGCCAACCTATTACATTATCTGTTAGTGATACAGTAGCGGTAACAGAAACACAGCCACTCTCTGGGGAGAATTTGGTAGTCGCTGAAGAAGAGAAATCATCAAATAACGTTCCTGTCGAGGGAATGCCCGTTTCACATTTCTCTGATGCTGGTGAACGAAGAACATTCGCGGAGGTTGTAAAGGAAAATAATGCACCAAAAGAACCGAAGGCCATTTCATCTCAAGCTAACGCTAAACAAAAAACAAATAGAAAGGGAGTGAAACCAAGTTCAAATTTAGCAGTTAGCAGCAAGAGTAAACCTCTTGAAATAGACGAGGAGGGTTTTGTTAAAAAAAGACAGAGAGGAGGACATGGATCATGGAGAGCAGCTATCAAAGGAGATGAACCATTTGAGTTAGTGCTTGGGAATAGATTTACGGATTTGAAATTGGATGACCTAGGTGATTCTGAAAAAGTACCTAATGATGGCCCGATGCACGTTAAAGTAGAGCCAGAAAAACGATCAAAAATGAACCCTGCCCAGAGGCCTGCTAAAAGCTCCTCGGTGCCATTACAGGAAGAACATTCGCCTTTAATCGAGACACCAATCAGTCAGTCAAGCGCCACTGAGCCTCAGCCTGAGAATCCGGTGCGTGAAGCAGGTATGAATACCGACAAAGTCACTGAGCCGACTGTTCAAGCGAGCCCACCTCCTGCAAATCGTGTCACCCTAGCGACTTCTGGGGAGAATTTGGTAGTAGCTGAAGAAAAGAAATCATCATATAACGCTCCTGTTGAGGGAATTGCGGTATTAGGGAAACAAGATTCGTCTTTGTTCGATACATCAACATCAATCAAATTGGACAGTAAGTCTGCTAAGATATTTGCCGCTGAGAGTGAACCTAGGCCTGCAAGTCCAGTGAAAGAGGCCGCTACAATAGTTGAGGCAGCAAAAGCGCCTGTCCCCTTTTCACATTCAGTCGATACTGGTGCACCAACGGAAATAAGCAGTGGAGCTACAGAGCATTCTGTGCAATTGCAAAAAGGTAAACCATCTAAATTAGAGTCTAAGAATGGATTTGGCGTCTTGGGATCTGAAGAGTTGCAAACAAGGCTTAATCCGTCTGTATCTGGACAAGCAGAACCAATCATCCCAAGTGAGGAAACATTAAGCCTGCAGAAAATAGTGACTAATGGACAAGAAAAAAGCCTAGCTTCTTCCGAAAGTGGAATGATGCAAGTCATGTTATCTCCTGAGAAAATGAGAAAAATAAAAGAGATTGATGTCGTCGGAAATCCTCATATTTTTACTGCCATCAAGCAAATAGATCCGTTCAACGGGAAAAAACCAGAGGTTTATTTATTAAAAAGCAAAAATGATACTGTTCCTTTTATTATCAAAAAAAGTGAAGAAGGAAAACTATCCCTCGACTTCTATGGTGAGAATGTTGTTACAAGCGTTATAGGTGACAATATTGATGAGCTAAAGAGTAGAGTAAAAGAACTGGCGAAGCATTACGGAATTGGGCAACTCGGAGGGTTTGACATTTACAAAGTGAATGTTCAGGCAGTAACAGGGACGATGTCTAAACCAGCCCTTGAAGCTAATCAACCTTCTAGTGAAGTTGTGCAAGACGAAACGCCAACGATATTAAGTGTAGGACCTAGTCCTGACGCGGCTCGAGTGTCAGACATTCCTTTAGTTTTGCCTCCAAAAACGAATAGCGCTAGTCCGCAATCTATTCTCAGTCAAGCTGAGAAAATTCCAACAACTGCACCAGAAACAACATCAACGTTAAGCCAGAAAAGCCCTGTATTTCCACTGTGGAATGAGCCTACGGAAAGCGAAAAAACATCTATTGGGGAACGAGGTGTGGAGGGCTTTGAAACCATGCCTATAGCTGTGCCAGAGGAATCAGATGATCAGCTATTAGCTCGCATGCTCGCTCCAGATCCTGACTTAGATCGTATGTTGGCTAATATTCAAATGTCTCAAATGGCGCCTAAATTTTCCAGTTACCTAAAGGATAGAATAACTCGACTGGAGAGATCTATTTTTCAGAAGGAAGGTATTTTATCAAAGGGTTATAATGATTTGGCAAGGCTAAATAATGAAAGCCTCTATAGTCAAACCGTGCAAAAACTCCAATTACATTCACGAGAACTTAAGTACCGATCGGAAGAGCAGGCATTCCAATTGCTTGATAGTGGTTCTGAGACTCTACGCAATGCCATCGAATATTTACAGAAAAATCCTGACAAGGTAGTACCAGCTATAAGTCCTGAAGAGAAACAACAGGCTCAACAGTTTGTGACAGATCCTCGAAGAAATAGCTACGACGCGATACAGTCTATAAAAAATTTCGGGGAAGCGCCTCAAGAAGCAGCTCGGGATGTACGGCTCCTAAAGTATGAGATTAAGCTGATCGAAGAATATAAAACAAAGCTGATTGCGGAATGGAATGAGCTTAATAGCTTGAGGCCGGAAGATGAAATATCTTCGCAGATTGATACGATGAAAGCGGAGTCAGGAGAAAACGCAAGCGCATTAAATCACACTACTGAGGTCACTCAAACTGCTAATACTTCTCTGTCTGATGCTAAGAGTAAAGAGTTAACAAAATTGCTGGAGACCGTGTTTGGTCAATATGAAGAAATGCTATTGACTGCTGATCAAAATCTAGCAGATGTAGAGTTAGAAACTGATAATCCTGCTGACCCGAAATTAGTAATAGAAAATTCGAATAAGCGAGGACATATACAAAAATGGCATAAAGTTAAATTGGAGGTTACAAAAAAGATAGAAGAGTTAAAATCGGATCTTGAAAGAGTTAGCAAGGGTGAATACCCTCTACTTCCGTTCCTTGCATCTGAGCCTGATTTTAAACCTTATTATCAGATTTTGCCTGATAATAGAGAATTCAATAGCGAAATTAAAAAACCGGCTAAAGAAAAAACTGATTGGAATAAGTTATATATTTTGCATGATGAGAAAATAAATGGAATCAATGAACTCTTAATTTTAATTGAGAAAAATAAAGAGTCTTTGTTGGAAAATAAGGAGAAGATAATAAAATTAGAAGGAGAGACAAAGGATAGTCTAATCATAGAAGAAAGACATAAGCTTAAAGAAAAAAATCAGGAAGTGATGGTACTGCAAAAGGAGTATCGAGATGGGAATGAAAGTATAGAGAAATTGAAGCGGGATTTATTATCTACAGATGAGATAGCATTATATTTAGATGAAAAAATAGCAAAATATCAGCCTGTACTTGAAGAAAAAATGGGTACTCTTACAGCTGAAAAACAGTTAAGCACGATAGAGTCTATAAAAGAAATAATAGGTAGTATGGCTGATTATACAGATCATAGTCAGACAAAGATATACAATGGTATATATAATAATATATCTGCGTTACAAGGTGATAAGACAGTAAAAAATATACAGGAAATATTATGCGACAGACTGGAAATAAAAAAATGCAAAATGATACAGGAAAACATAGGTGCACTTGAAGATCAGCGTGCTAATTTAGAAATTAAAATAATAGACATACAAAAAAAGAGGGATTCTCTCGATATTAATATCTCTACGTTAGATGATGAGGAGTTAGCAAGGGAAGCAGAAATAAAGAAATGTCGGGCTACAATTGAAGAAATTAACAATACGATAAAAATTCAAAATATAAAACTTGAAGAACTCAGAGTTTCCAAAGAAGAGCTAGAACAGGAAATCGATAATGCTCAAGAAAAGCTAGGAAACGAAAGTGATCAGCCTAAATCTGAGCCTGTTGGACCGTGGTGGTATCCATCGTAGCCACAATAAGGCAATTATCACGTTAGCTATTTAGTTTTTACTACTTATGTAACTAAGAATATAATTTTTTATTATATAAAAATGGTTAACGTCTACCCTTACTTATCGTTGTTGAAGGCTCTATGCTTAGAGCCTATTCGAAATCTCTTGTGCTCGCTGTTCATGAATGAATTTTCTGTTTTCATTTTATAATTAAATATAATTAATGCCAGGCAATCAAATTTATTCACTAATTTTATAATAAAAAAATATCTATAAATTTATTAGAAGATGACACGGGACGGGAATATATATGGCGTAGATTTATATCGCTTAGTGCAAGGGGGACTTGTATGCTGAAGACTACTACAGAAATAGCCAGCTTAGCCACACCCTGTTTTTTAACCACTGTAGATGGCCTGAAAAATCCGCAAGACGCTGATCGTTTTTTCTCAAAATTAGACTGTAAGACCGCTCTTGACTACATAGAAAAGAACCCAGAGTGGTTTAAACGTTTAGAAAAGCCTTACCTATTAATACCTGTGCTTTCTGGTCTGCCTGACGGTGAGTTGACGGGTATCTCACCTCACTTGTTACACTCGATGACTCTCTCAGATATCGGTAAATTTTTCAGTCATTGGAGAGAGTTAAAGATTACACCTGGGCCTCATCTGTTGGATATCCTGTACACGCAGACATGCCACGCGGCTTCTTATATGACGGGTGCTGTGGGTGATAACACAGATACATACGCTAATATATTGGATCAGTTGTTGAAGCATGCCAGTGACATCGACTATACATCGATGATTGATAGATTACGGGTAGAAAAAAATCCCCATCGCACACTCATTCGTAACGGAGAGGGTAAAAGCGAACAAACCGGGAATGGCTTTGTTGGTGTGATGTCAGTCAGTCAATTCCGTAAAAAGACACAATTATTGCGGCAATTGCGCGCCATTCCCGTTAACATTAAGAATAGCTGGAATATAATCAATATTTTCACCGACAATGAAACGGCAAACTTGCTTAAGCTCACTCGTGCTTCAAGCTCGTCATATCGCGCCATGATCACGTCTCTCGATGCACTTCATCGTACGTCGGGTAGAGAGCAAATTACCGCCGCTTTTACGCTGAAAATGCAACTACGGTCTCAGGATACTGACCGTAAAACAGTTTCGTTACTGGACAAGCAGATTACCCAGGCGCTATTTAATCGTGAGAGGGTAGCACCTTGCCAAGGAAAACTTATCAAGATTGCCGAAAAGAACTTATCGTTTGCGGTTGATTTTTATCAGATATTGTTTAATACAAAGCTATCTTCCCGTTCAGATTTAATCAATTTCCTGCTTGAAGAAGTCAGCGACACCCCTCCAGCGGCGGCTAATGAGATAAAAAAAATTTATGACAGCATTTATTATACTAAGCTGGATGTCGCTCACTGGGATAGCAAGTATGCTGGTACAGCACGGAACAGTTTGAATGAGCGACTTTTTCAGGTGCCTAGTCGATGCTTTCTTGAAGCCGCTGTCTCCCCCGAAGAACATCAACGAATTCAAGATCAGCACGTAAAAACTCAACTGAGGGTTGTGCTGGAGCAGGGCCCCCCAGGCGTACTCTTGGGTTATGACGATAGCAATCCTGCCCAGTACAGGAACAGTCTGAATTTTATTGTCGAGTACATCGACAAACTCAAAGCACATGGCATTAGCACCCTTTGTTTGCCATTAACCACGGAAAGAAGACGATCAGTAGAGGATTACATGGAAAGCGGGATGACGGCAAAGATAGTGCATCTGCCTCTTGCACTGAGAAATTTGTGTTCTACTGCCTATAAAAAAGGGATAAGAGTGGTGACATTGTCCTCGATGGGCAATCCGAATAACATTGTTGAAAGGGCACTATTGGATAGCAAAGCCGTCACCAGGCTAAGCCAATTGTCTTGTCATGAAAAATTTATCGTGGTTTATCAACAAAATCGCTTGCTATCAGAAAAGGTAGGAGATCATTTTTTACCGGGGATCGCCCTCCAGCTTGGGTTGCCTGCAGTAGAGCTTAAGTCACCGTATCAATTGTCATTCCTTGATGAAGTCGCTCAACGTAAAGCGAGCAGTGACCGCATCAGCTAATTTATTTAACAGATCTCGGGTGTCTTCCCAACCGAGACAGGGATCAGTAACGGATTGCCCATATGCCAAGGGTTGTCCAGTGAGCATATTTTGAGTGCCTTCCACAAGGAAACTTTCGACCATGACACCAACGATAGCCGAAGAGCCTGAGCGGATCTGCTGATTAATGCTATCCGCCACATTTAATTGGTTACGGTGCATTTTTTGGCAATTGCCGTGACTGAAATCTACTACGAGATGTGGCGCGAGTTTAAATTTCTGCAAATGTTTGCAAACCGTTGCAATGTCTGCCTGATGATAGTTTGGCTTTTTTCCACCACGCAGAACAATATGGCTATATGGATTGCCATGAGTTTGGTAGATGGTCATTTGACCCTGCTTGTCTGGCGAGAGGAATACATGGCTGGCTTGTGCGGCGCGGACGGCATCGATAGCAATATGAATATTGCCATCAGTACCGTTTTTAAAACCGACAGGGCAGGAAAGAGCGGAAGCCATTTCACGGTGGATCTGGCTTTCGCTGGTGCGAGCGCCAATCGCCGCCCAGCTAATCAGATCAGCAATATACTGTCCAGTCACCATGTCTAAAAATTCTGTCGCGGTTGGCAAACCGAGTTGATTGACAGCCAGCAAAAATTCTCGTGCTCGTTCGATACCTAAATTGACTTGATAACTGCCGTTGAGGAGTGGATCGGAAATCATACCCTTCCAGCCGACGACGGTACGTGGTTTCTCAAAATAGGTACGCATGACGATTTCTAACCGTTTTTGATGTTGTTTCCGTAGCTGATTAAGTTGCTCTGCATAGTCGATAGCAGCGATGGGATCATGAATAGAGCAAGGACCCACCACGACTAACAGGCGACGATCTTCCCCTGTCAGAATATTCTCAATTCGTTTACGTGACAGCTCTACGCTATTTGCGACACTGTCAGAAATCGGCAATTTGTTTGCTAGCTGTTGTGGCGTGATCAAACTGTCGATGCGCGCGGTCCGCAGTTCATCTGTTTTGGGCATGATGGCTCTCTAACAGGTTTTTCTCTATGGTTATGTATCTAAGAGTGATGTGGTGTGGATCACAACAGACTTCTTGCAAAACCTACTGCATGATGTGAATGTGGCGTCACACGGTGCTCGCAGTCCTCATGTATTCTATACACTGAGGTTGCTGTGCGCCGGGGAGCCTTGACTTCACATAACGAACGACGGTTTTGCAAGAAGTCTAGTAAAGCAAAATGAAAGAAAGTACTTAATAACCTGTTCGAAATCTCTTGTGCTCTCCGTTTTTTGATCAAGTCATTCGTCAAAAACATGCTCAAAATGCCCACTTACTCCTTTTCGTTGTATACAAAGAGTCACTGTACTTTCTCGCTCATTTTCTCCTCTTCATGAGCACAGTGAAAAAGATTTGGAACAGGCTCCAAGATAAATCGCCGTTAGTTTACCATCCAACTTGCCTACAAAGTAAGTAGTAGTCATGGTGACTAACGATTTTACTCATCTGACCAGTTTGCAGGCTGACTTAGTCCTTAAATGGGATCACGAGTTGGCCGGGTTTTATTTCCAGTCCTTTAGCCAATTTTTGGGCGAGCATTTCAACGATACTGTTATCTGCATTTAGCACATAAGCGGGGTATTGATTAAAATAGGATTTTAGCGATTGATTGAGATAAGGGGTTAACATCTTCATCACGGCGTCCATTTCTTCCGGTTTGACGGTGTAATCAGTTAGCGCCAAATCTTTGAGAAAAATGGCGCCTTTGTCGCGATCAAATTGAGGTTTAGCTATCAGCGTCAAAGTGATATCCGCATTTTGCAGCCCTAAAAGTGAAGTGATAGCCACTTTGGCATTGCCGGTTAGCTGGATTTTATCTGATACAGTGCGACCGATCTGACTTTGTAGTTGGCTTAGGGTGATTTGCGCATCGACCAGACCCGGAATGCCAATTTTTTTTTCATAATTATTATGCTGTTGCAGGTATTTATTGATTTCCTGCTCACTGATACTGTATTGCATGAGTGGCTTGCACGCGGTGATTGTCCACACCACTGTCAGCATAATGACTACGTAAAGCCATCTGTTTATCATCATCTCAACCCTATTAAAAAATATATCTGGCTAATAATAGCGGCTAGACTGCTGTTTTCGCCATAACATATCCAATTTTTATACAAATGATTTTCATTTTATCACGATTGATTATCTAATAGAGTTGTGATTAATTACACTAAATAGAAGAAAATATGAATTTATTGAAGTCATTGGCAGCCGTTAGTTCTATGACCCTGTTCTCACGTGTATTGGGTTTTGCTCGTGATGCCGTCATAGCGCGGGTATTTGGTGCAGGTATGGCCACGGATGCATTTTTTGTCGCATTTAAATTACCTAATTTATTACGCCGTATTTTCGCCGAAGGTGCCTTTTCGCAGGCTTTTGTGCCTCTCTTGGCTGAATATAAAAACCAGCAAGGAGAGGAGGCAACACGTACTTTTGTGGCTTATGTCGCTGGATTATTAACTTTAGTGTTGGTTGTGGTTACACTGCTGGGTATGTTAGCAGCACCTTGGATTATTTTTATTACTGCCCCTGGGTTTGTCGATACGGCGGATAAATTTGCATTGACCTCTTCGTTGTTACGTATTACTTTTCCTTATATCTTATTGATTTCTCTTTCCTCATTGGTTGCCGCCATTTTAAATACTTGGAACCGTTTTTCTATCCCAGCCTTTGCCCCTAGTTTTTTGAATATCAGTATGATTGGTTTTGCCTTGTTTGCCGCTCCTTATTTTGATCCACCGGTTTTAGTGTTGGCATGGGCAGTAGTATTAGGCGGCGTACTGCAATTAGGCTATCAGTTACCCTATTTGAAAAAAGTGGGGATGTTGGTTTTACCGCGGTTAGATCTACGTAATACCGGTGTTTGGCGGGTAATGAGGCAAATGGTGCCGGCTATCTTCGGTGTTTCTGTTAGCCAGATTTCGTTGATCATCAATACCATTTTTGCTTCTTTTTTGGTTTCTGGCTCGGTTTCTTGGATGTATTACGCTGACCGTTTGATGGAGTTTCCAGCAGGTGTATTAGGTGTAGCATTAGGCACTATTTTGTTGCCTGCGTTAGCTAAAAGTTTTTCTACCGGCAATGATGATGAATATTCCCGTTTGATGGATTGGGGATTACGGCTCTGTTTTTTGCTAGCGCTGCCCAGTGCCCTTGCCTTGGGGATCATCGCTAAACCTCTCACGGTGGCATTATTCCAGTACGGTAACTTTAGCGCGTTTGATGCGTTGATGACCCAACACGCGTTGGTGGCTTATTCTGTGGGTTTGATGGGATTGATTGTAGTAAAGGTACTGGCACCGGGATTTTATTCACGGCAGGATATTAAAACACCGGTCAAAATCGCTGTGATCACCTTGATTATGACGCAGATAATGAATTTGATTTTTATTACACCCTTACAACATGCCGGGTTGTCGTTGTCTATTGGGTTGGGAGCGTGCTTAAATGCCAGCTTATTGTATTGGCAATTACGTAAACAAAAGATTTTTCATCCACAACCTGGTTGGTTGCTATTTCTAGGCAAATTGTTGGTCGCAGTATTGATCATGTGTGCGGTGTTGCTAACAGTATTAGGGTTAATGCCGCCTTGGGATAGCGGCGGCATGGTGTATCGGTTATTGCGTTTGTCCGCAGTGGTGCTAGTGGGCGCGGGATCGTATTTTGCCGTGTTGGGATTGTTAGGCTTTAGGCTGCGTGATTTTATGGGTTCACGGTCTTTCTAAATTACATCCGCTCTACTGTCTGGATCCCTAAGGTATCTAAACCTTGTTTTAGTATTTTAGCCGTGAGTAATGCGAGTTTGAGGCGACTGTGGCGTGTTTGTTCACTGGTGGCATTTAAAATCGGACAGTGTTCATAGAAACTGGAAAATAAAACAGCGAGATCATACAAATAAGCACACATAACATGTGGTGTGCCATCACGTGCCACTGTGGTAATGGTTTCTTCAAATTGTAATAAACGTGTTGCCAGTGTCGCTTCGCGATCTTCACTGATGATGAGGGGCACTGTAAGGCTAGTTTCATCGATTGCGGCACGTTTAAATATGGAAACGACGCGGCTATAAGCATATTGCATATAAGGTGCGGTATTACCATCGAAAGTGAGCATATTATCCCAGTCGAAAATATAGTCAGTAGTGCGGTTTTTAGATAAATCGGCGTATTTCACTGCCCCGATACCGACGGTGTTGACCAGTTGTTTTAATTCTTCGGCGGGCATCTCCGGATTTTTTTCGCGGATCAGGTTATCCGCCCGTTCAATAGCTTCATCCAAGAGATCGGCCAGCTTAACGGTACCGCCAGTGCGGGTTTTAAAGGGTTTTCCGTCTTTACCTAACATCATTCCAAACATATGATGTTCCAGTGACACTGACTCTGGTACATAACCGGCTTTGCGCGCGATGCTCCAGGTTTGTGTCAGATGCTGATGTTGACGGGAGTCAGTGTAATAGAGGATCCGATCAGCACCGAGAGTTTGGCAACGGTATTTAGCACAGGCAATATCAGAGGTGGTATAAAGATAGCCACCGTCTTTTTTCTGGACGATAACGGCCGTCGGTTCACCTGCCTTATTTTTGTATTCGTCGAAAAATACCACGGTCGCGCCTGCACTTTCTACCGCTAGCCCTTGGGC
The DNA here is from genome assembly GCF_964030845.1 of Candidatus Fukatsuia endosymbiont of Tuberolachnus salignus. NCBI lineage: Bacteria > Pseudomonadati > Pseudomonadota > Gammaproteobacteria > Enterobacterales > Yersiniaceae > Candidatus Fukatsuia > Candidatus Fukatsuia endosymbiont of Tuberolachnus salignus. The sequence continues at coordinate 1,087,764 of NZ_OZ034983.1, read as the reverse complement.
TTTCAAATCCGCGACTATACCCGGTAGCATCGGGTTATACAGGCTCTCGCCCATGATGTCGTCTTTGGTTAGAGTGACATGCAAACGATCATAAGAAATCTGATTTTGTGTCATGGTAATGTCAACCAGCTGACGCCACATTTTACGGCACTGTTCGTCACCCGCCTGTAATTTCACCACATAAGCGCGCGAGCGTTGCGCAAATTCTTCATCTTCGTCGTAGTTTTTTTTTGCGGCGCGGTAAAATGTTTCCAGATCCGATAACGCCATATTACTAGGGTTATCATGCTGCATTTTTTCTAGATAGGCGATCAACATGCCAAACTGAGTACCCCAGTCGCCCACGTGGTTGGCGCGAATGACGTTGTGACCGAGAAAGGTCAAGGTACGGGCGATGGCATCACCGATGATGGTAGAACGTAGATGACCGACGTGCATTTCTTTGGCTACGTTAGGGGCTGAGTAATCGATAACCACGGTTTGGGGTGATACTGGGGTGATACCCAGTTTTTTAGGTGCTATCAATATTTGGTCAATCTGTGTCGCTAACCACTGACGATCAAGAAAAATATTGATAAAACCCGGGCCTGCTATTTCTATTTTGCGGGCGATACCTTTAAGATCTAGAAAATCAACGACTTTTCCCGCTAATTGGCGTGGCGGTATAGCTAACATTTTGGCAACGGACATCACACCATTAGCCTGATAATCGCCAAACTGTGGCTTGGCTGATTGGCGGACCTGAGCATCGCTATCTGTGGGCGCACCCGCCGTGATCAGCGCCTTGCCGATTTTATCTGAGAGAAGAGCCTGAATATTCACCGAGTTACCTTAATCTAAAAGTTTGCACGGCAATACTAACATTTAGCATAGGGTTGCAGAAATAAAACATTTCCCTTATGTAGATTTGAATGTACATCCCTCTGTTGTTATGCTTTGTTAGCAACGATCTTGACCCCCACTTTACTAACACGTTCGGCATCCATTTCAGCAATGGTCCAGGTTAAGCCATCCCATTCAATTTGGTCGCCAATAACGGGTTTGCCGCCTAATAGATGAATCACAAATTGTCCCAAGGTTTGCTGGTTATCCGCGCCTTCTTCCAAATTTAAACCATAAATATTTGAAATGTCTTCAAGTTTAGCATCTGCCTCTAAAATGAAATCGCCGAAAAAGCGTTCATCAAGCTGAATACTCGGTGTTTGGCTAAAAAGTTTACCTAAGGCAGGTAAATCATGTTCGTGACCGATAACGCATAAAATATCGCCCTCTTTTAAACGGGTTTTACCTGTTGGATGTAGCAGATCTTTACCACGGAAAAGTGCCGCAATACGAGTTTTCTTTGGCATTTCCAAATCACGCAGTGCGGCCCCGATGCACCATTTATCGGAACTAAGTTGATAAATGAATTGTTCCCATTGATTGTTAATATCAATGTCAAGGCCGACTCGTGAAACAGGGGCCAAGGGTGGAGGCACTACCAGCTTGGTTTTGCGGGCGGCAAACGATAAGGTAGTGCCTTGTAGCAACAAGGAGACTAGCACCACGAAAAAGGCGACATTAAAAAATAAATGCGCATTGGCTAATCCAGCCATCATAGGAAAGACGGCTAAAATGACGGGTACTGCACCCCGTAATCCAACCCATGAGATAAAGAGACGTTCACGGAGATTAAAACTGCGAAATGGCAATAATCCGACTAAAACTGAAACTGGGCGGGCAAACAGGATCATCCACAGTGAAAGTGCCAAAGCAGGGAGAGTGATGAGGAACAGTTCACTCGGATTAAGAAGTAGACCCAATACTAAAAACATGCCTATTTGACTCAGCCAAGCCAGCCCGTCGAAAGTTTGTAGTATTCCAGAGCGATTGCGTATTGGACGATTACCGAGTGTCAATCCACAAAGATAGACTGCGAGGATCCCGCTGCCATTCATCGCTGTTGTCAAAGCAAAAATTGTAATCCCACCACTGACCGCCAGCAGAGGATAAAGGCCGTTAGCCAGCTGCATACGGTTGATCAGTGATAACAATAAAAAACCGCCGCTAAGCCCTATCAGGATACCTAAACCAAATTGTTGCAATAAATGAACTAAAAACATCCAACTTAAGTGACTATCCCCGGCAGAAATCATGGAGATCAAAGTAATAGTCAGAAAAACAGCCATCGGATCGTTACTGCCGGATTCGATCTCCAGGGTAGCGCTCACCCGTTCATTAAGCCCTTTACCACCTAACAAAGAAAATACTGCTGCTGCATCTGTGGAGCCAATAATAGCGCCAATTAATAACCCTTGAATAATGTCTAAATCGAACAACCAAGCGGCTAACCATCCAGTTAACCCCGCAGTAATTACCACGCCTACGGTGGCCAGTGATAGCGCCGGCCACAATGCGACACGAAATGATGATGCTCTCGTGCGCATACCACCATCAAGCAGGATCACCGCCAATGCAAGATTACTTACCAAATAAGCAAGAGGGTAATTATCGAATGGGATGCCTCCAATACCATCACCGCCTGCCAACATACCGATGGCAAGGAAAATAACCAAAATGGGGATCCCTAAACGGGATGATAATGAGCTGAGTAAAATACTCGCTCCCACTAATGCTGCGCCGATCAAAAAGAGGTTGTTGATAGTGATGGCGTCCAAAGTGGGCGGTCTCCTAATTTGATAGAGGATTACTGAAAGCGGTTACTAGTACACAGCATGAGTTAAGATTATACACGGAAACGTGTAAATAAAGGTTAAAGCAAATACTTAATTCAAGTGTTTCAATTAATATTTGTCATTGATTATATGTATTTATAACCTGTTCCAAATATTTTTCGCTGTGCTTAGAAGAGGAAAAAATGGGCGAAAAAGCGTAGTTACCCTTTGTATGAAACAAAAGAGAGTCAATGAGCATGTTGAGTGCATTTTTGACGAATGACTTGACCAAAACACGGCGAGCACAAGAGATTTCGAACAGGTTCTTAATCAGTTATATAGTGAAGGTTGTCCCTCTGGACGTGTTTTAAAACGCCGATGTAGCCACATATACTGATCGGAAGCACTGGTAATTTCTTTCTCTACCACTTTATTCATAAAGGCTGCCGCTTCGATTTCGTTGTCCAGCGGAAAATTTTCGACCATCGGTTGTATAACAATGTGATAGCCTTTGCCGTTTGCTAGTCGATGGGGGGTAAAGGGGATGACATTCGCTTTACCCATACGTATTAGCAAGTAACTGCCGGTGGTCGTCGCTGTCTGATCAACGGCAAAGAAAGGGACAAATACGCTGCTGCGTGGGCCATAGTCGTGATCGGGAGCGTACCAAATAATTTCTCCTTTTTTCAGGCTGCGAACCATGCCTTTGAGGTCTTTACGATCGAGCATGGCTTTATTGGAACGGGTACGTCCCCAAGTCTGCATCCAGTCTATCGCTTTATTATCATGGGGACGGTAAACACCAATGCCCGGTGTATTGATACCAATAATACGGGCACCTAATTCCAGGGTCAGAAAGTGTAAACCGATAAGTAATACCCCCTGACCCTGTTCCCGTGCCCGTTGGATATGTTCTAAACCGCTAATACGACTCCAGCGTTTAATTCTCCAGTCTGGCCAGAACCATGCCATACCCGTTTCAAACAGCCCCAGACCGACGGATGTGAAATTTTTTGCTACCAGTTGATCACGCTCAGCACGAGACATTTGAGGAAAGCACAGTTCCAGGTTTCGCTGCGCAATCTGTACTCTATGCCGCAAGAAGCGCATCGAAAGACGACCAAGAAAAATACCCAGGCGATAAATAATAGGGTACGGAAGTAGCACTAATAAATAGAGAAGAGCGAATCCACACCAGGTGAGCCAATAACGCGGATGCAGCAGTGAACGATCAAAAGGAGGAGCTTGTATCATCTGTTTTCAATATCATAGTGGGTTACCAAGAGTACGTTAACTTGTTCTCAGGATAGCCATAAATCTGTTAGTATGCCGTTTTTGAACCTGTTCAACAGGAAAGTACGGTATGTCAGCATTATATAATCGAATTTCTAATAAGGAACTTAAAGCACGTATGTTGGCTGAAATTGAACAGCGAACAACAGTTTCTTTTTACAAGTACTTCATTCTGCCAGATGCGCAAGCATTTCGCGATAGCCTTTATCGTCAGTTTGTTAAATTGGGCGTGTTTGGGCGGGTTTATATTGCCAAAGAAGGGATCAATGCTCAAATTAGTGTGCCGGTTGATCGTTATGACGCGTTTAAACAGGTGTTGTTTAGCGCTCATCCGGCATTAGATCAAATACGTTTGAATGTCGCTCTTGAAGACGACGGTAAATCATTCTGGGTGCTGCGTATGAAAGTTCGCCAACGTATTGTTGCCGATGGCATTGACGATGAAAGTTTCAACCCAGCGAATACCGGTCACTATTTGCAAGCCGATCAAGTTAATAGAATGATTGATGATCCAGATACACTCTTTGTAGATATGCGTAATCATTATGAATATGAAGTGGGTCACTTTGAAAACGCAGTAGAAGTGCCATCCGATACGTTTCGCGAGCAATTGCCGATGGTTGTTGACATGCTACAAAATGATAAACAGAAAAATATTGTTATGTATTGTACGGGGGGCATTCGTTGTGAAAAAGCCAGTGCTTATATGCGTCATAGTGGTTTTGAAAATGTTTATCATGTCGAGGGAGGTATTATTGAATATGTCCGTAAAGCCAAAGAGCAAGGTTTGGCGCTAAAATTTGTGGGTAAAAATTTTGTTTTTGACGAACGTATGGGAGAACGGATTTCTGATGATGTGATCGCCCATTGTCATCAGTGTAGTATACCCTGTGATGCACATACTAATTGTAAAAATGAGGGATGCCATCTGTTATTTATTCAATGCCAAAATTGTATGCAGAAATTTGCGGGATGTTGTAGCCAAATTTGTCAGGATGAATTGCAATTACCGAGCGAAGAACAACGTGCACGTCGTGTGGGGCGGGTAAATGGCATGAAAATTTTCAACAAATCTAAAGGGTTATTACAAGTTAGTGTGCCTATACCGCCAAAGGCATCAAAGAATATCCCCTGATGCCTGGTTTTTATTTTTTTAAAACTAATGTTTACGATGGTAAAAATCGATGTAGTCCGATGATTCAATTTTAGCGATGCCTGCTTCTAAAATATAAATCAATTGACGTGCAACATCGGTAGTTAACCAAAGTGTTCTATCGACTAATACTTGTTCTGATGGCTTGTCTCTATCAGCGCCTTCTTTAGACAAATAGTGAAGGCGTATCATCATTGCGTCATACACATCTACTGTACTGATATCCCAACCTACTAATGGGTGAGTCTGTATAATTTTGTCGTTTATATCCATAAAGCCCCCTTATCTTTTAGTAGTCATTGACGCTAGCAATCAGTAAGGATCCATGAGACTCATTAACCCTCTTGTAAAAGAGGTTCAACTCCATAGGATAGGAGGTCTTTCCATTATATTCAATTTTTAACTGACCAATTAATAGACTGGCCTGCTAAAAAAGGAATAATTGAGCTTTGGTCTACATTAATTTCCTCCGCCTGGATAAAAGGGGTCCGTATCAATTCAATGAAACCTTCATTTTTGGGTAGGTCGTAAAAATTTGCGCCATTTTCGGAACAGAATGCTTCTAAGTACTTCAGTGCATTCAACTCTTCGAATATAGCGGCGTAAACGGGTAGTGCTCCTGGTGCATTAAATACCCCGGCACAGCCGCAAGCCGATTCTTTACGGTCTTTGGTATGGGGTGCCGAGTCGGTGCCAAGAAAAAAACGGTTGCAGCCCCCGGAGACGGCCGCACGCAGCGCCTGTTGGTGATGACTACGTTTTAATACCGGTAAACAGAATAGATGGGGGTGGATACCACCAACCAACATATGATTACGGTTAAACATTAAATGTTGTGGCGTGATAGTAGCAGCAAGAAACTCATTGCCACCTAACACGTACTCAACCGCTTCTTTAGTAGTGATATGTTCAAATACGATTTTCAATTCAGAAAAATGCTGACGAATAGGCGTTAATATTTGGTCAATAAATCGCGCTTCACGATCAAAGATATCTATCGCCATATCTGCTACTTCACCGTGGATAAGTAATGGCATACCCAGTTTTTGCATTTGTTCAAATAACGGATAGATAGCAGTAATATTAGCCACGCCCTGATCAGAATTAGTGGTCGCGTTAGCAGGATACAGCTTGGCTGCGGTGAAGACTTTTTCGTCAAAACCTTGTTTCAGTTCGGCGGCTGACAGTGTTTCCGTTAGATAACACGTCATTAATGGAGTGAATGTATGCCCGTTAGGTATTGCCTCTATAATTTCTTTCCGATAATTCTTAGCGGCGGCAACCGTAGTAATAGGTGTTGCCAAATTGGGCATGACGATAGCGCGGCGAAAAGTTCCACTGGTATAGGGCAATACGGTTTTGAGTATTTTGCCCTCCCGTAAATGAACATGCCAATCATCTGGGCAGCGGATTGTGAGGGTTTGTGGTTTTGCGGTCATTAATCGGGCTCCACTGAGTATGATAAAACGAGGATTATTCGCACCAGGCAGTAGACTTCTTGCATCAAGCCAAAAAAACCCGCCCAAAGGCGGGTTGTCGTTATTTAATAAAAAGTTATTTGACAGGTTGTGGCTTGGCCACCGGAGCACATGCCTGGTTAACGGCGGCATGACCACCGGCGGATCCTTTACCCGTAAAATCAAATGAAGATCGCTGCCAATCGCTACGTGCTGGAATTTGTGCGATATAGTCCGGTGCAGGTGCTTTAGTCATGGGTGCGCTGGCATGATGCTTAAATAATATCCTCAATGGATAAGCTTCCACAGATTTAGACTGTACTGCCTTGTTTTCCTGTGGGTGAACAGGTGTTGCAATGGAATGATTCTTATCAGGTATAGCAGCGACAGTTACCTCATCAACAAGGTTATTAATTGTATTATTAACGGCATTATCAACGATGTTACAGTGAATTTTATGGTCATTTTTATCGATAATGTCATTACTGATAATGACCGGTGCTTGCGTTGAGGTGGTATTTTGCTCCGCCGGTACAGCAGGTTCTGAGCTGGTCTGTGTTGTCTGCTCTGGTCGATCTGTTTGTTCTATCCGTTTTGCTAATGGATAACTGATCCATACTTTACCTGAAGCCATTTCCGGTGATGCAAAAGCACCTGCTAATGGCATAGCGGATTGAACTGGGTAACGTTCATCACGATAGCGACGTCGGCGTTGACCACTGACACGCAGATGACGTGGTGATCGGCGTGAGCGGCGTGAGCGGCGTGGCATACTGTTTTCATCACTAATTACATTTTCGTTATTGACTGAATAATCACTGTTATCCTCGCCGGTTTCTGCAACGGTTGTTGATGGCAGTGTGTGTGGTGTGGCGCTATCGTCAGCCGTCTGGAAGCGTATTTTTCCGGACAGTGGACGACGTTGCCGACGGGGCGTAACAACCTGTGGCACTTCTTCTTGCTCAGGTTGAACTTCTCGTCTTGTTGCGGTGATATCCGTTATCTTTGGTTCCACTGACGCTTGACGTTTATCATTTTGTTGATGATGTTGCTGGTTTTTTTGCGGTGCTTTGTCTAAATCGATAGGGGTATCAATCAACGAATTGGATGATGGGGTACGTTTGTTACGTTTTTGTTCTTCACGGCTTTCACGTGCGTTACGTTCCCCTCGATCTCTGCGCCCATTGCTTTGACGACGCGACTGACGACGATCTGGCTGACGATTCTCAGCGGTGTTTGATCTTATTTTGGCGATGGGTTGAACAGATTCAACCGAAGGGCTGAAGAGACCCTTTAGACTGGTTAACAGGCGCTGAAACAGGCCGGTTACCGTGGTCACTTTAGTTGATGGTGGTAACGCCGATGGGGTCACAGTAACAGGTTCAGCAACGGATGCTGTTTCTGACGGTGATAATGTCGATAGTGGGGGCGACAGTGCTGGCTGTTCCGGACGTTTACGCTCATTGAGCGTTTCTTCTTGTGACGTCGCCGTCTCTGGATCATATCGTTGTGCTAGCAGATAACTTAGTGTGGGTGCTTCTTCACCTTTGCGCACTCGTGATACCGAATAATGAGGTGTTTGCATCTTGTCTTTAGGGACTATTACGGCACGCACCCCGCCTTGCCGTTTTTCAATTGCATTAATGGAGTCACGTTTTTCGTTGAGCAAATAAGATGCGATCTGTACGGGCACGATAGCATGAACTTCATGAGTATTTTCTTTCAATGCTTCTTCTTCAATTAAACGCAGGATTGAAAGTGACAAGGATTCATTATCGCGAATGGTACCGGTACCGCTACAACGTGGACAGACGTGATGACTGGATTCCCCTAGTGATGGGTTAAGACGCTGGCGCGACATTTCCAACAGACCGAAGCGAGAAATACGACCGATCTGAATACGGGCGCGATCTTGACGTACTGCATCACGCAGACGGTTTTCTACTTCACGTTGATGGCGTATTGGTGTCATGTCAATAAAATCGATCACGATCAGCCCACCGAGATCACGCAAACGGAGTTGGCGCGCAATCTCATCAGCAGCTTCGAGATTGGTGTTAAACGCCGTTTCTTCGATATCACCCCCCCGGGTCGCGCGTGCAGAGTTAATATCAATAGCAGTTAATGCTTCGGTCGTATCAACAACGATGGAGCCACCGGATGGCAGACGTACTTCACGTTGAAAAGCTGATTCAATTTGTGACTCAATCTGATAATGGCTGAATAAGGGAACCTCACCACTATACAGCTTAACTTTATCGTTAAAATCAGGCCTCCCCAGGGCAGTGATATGTTCTTTGGCGAGATCGAGAACCTTAGGATTATCGATCAGTATTTCACCGATGTCTTGGCGTAAATAGTCACGAAAAGCACGAACGATAACGTTACTTTCCTGATGGATTAAAAAGGGAGCGGCGCGACCTTCGGCCGCTTTTTTGATGGCTTCCCAGTGTTTTAAGCGGAATGATAGATCCCATTGTAACGCTTCGGCATTTTTACCGACACCAGCAGTACGAACGATAAGCCCCATACCATCAGGCAATTGTAGTCCAGATAAGGCTTCTTTCAGATCGGTACGATCCTCCCCTTCGATACGACGAGAGATACCTCCGGCACGAGGGTTATTTGGCATTAAAACTAAATAGCTGCCTGCTAGGCTAATGAAAGTCGTTAATGCAGCGCCTTTATTGCCGCGTTCTTCTTTATCTACCTGAATAATGACTTCCTGGCCTTCACGTAGAACTTCTTTGATATTGACACGGTTGTGGGAAGAAGAATTGCTGGGAAAGTACTCGCGGGAGATTTCTTTTAATGGCAGAAAACCATGTCTTTCTGCACCATAATCAACAAAAGCGGCCTCCAGACTCGGCTCAATCCGGGTGATCTTACCCTTATAAATATTTGCTTTTTTTTGCTCATGGCCTGGGCTTTCTATATCCAGATCGTAAAGCTGTTGTCCATCTACAAGAGCAACACGCAACTCTTCCTGCTGAGTTGCATTAATCAACATTCTTCTCATCTTGACTTACTCGTTATCTTTCTACATTGGCATTAAAACTGCGAGTAAAATAACCTCATAGCACTTTAGTATGAGGACGGCTTCTATAACGCCGAGTCTCCAGCTAAGCTAGTCACCCGCAGCCCGCTAACTGCTTGATTTCACATTACGTCTTATGCCATTGCTGCGTTTTTGTATGACCAAACAAACTTTATCATTCCACAGGCTAACGAAAATCAACGCGGAATCGGCTGCATTATTCCATTGCTGATACTGATATAGCAAGGTGACTTTACTTCTCGAGTAAAGATTATGCTAGCTTCATCTTGCCGATGATCATGAGTTGTTAAATTGAGCAAGTTATTCGTTAAGTTGAATAAATCCAATCGTTAAATCAGATACACATAACTTGTAAACGTTGCTTTCAACCATTAGCTTAACAGTTAAGCACAGAAAAAGAGGTGGCGCTAATTTCTCGCTGTATTTAGAATGACAGGTTATGAAAATAAAGGATCCGTCAGTACAATTAATCAGCATCTCTGCCGATGAAGCCGGTCAGCGGCTCGATAATTTTTTGCTTGCTAGGTTAAAAGGCGTGCCGAAAAGTCTGATTTATCGCATTGTGCGTAAAGGTGAGGTTCGCGTTAATAAAGGGCGTGTTAAACCTGAATATAAACTGGTTGCTGCCGATATCGTGCGTTTGCCACCGGTGCGGGTGGCGGAACGTGAAACGATGCAACTATCGACGAAGTTGGATAAGGTTGCGCTACTGGCTGACTGTATTTTATTTGAAGATGAGTACCTGTTGGTGCTGAATAAACCCTCTGGTATTGCAGTGCATGGCGGCAGTGGACTGGATTTTGGTATCATAGAGGCGTTGCGCGCTCTGCGGCCGGAAGCGCGTTTTTTAGAGTTAGTTCACAGACTGGACCGTGATACATCGGGCGTGTTATTGATTGCCAAGAAGCGTTCTGTTTTACGTTTGTTACATCAACAGTTACGTCTAAAAAATATGCAGAAAGATTATCTGGCACTGGTGCGCGGTCAGTGGCCATCTCACTGTAAAGCGATACAGGCTCCCTTATTAAAAAATATTTTGCAAGGTGGTGAAAGAGTAGTGAAGGTGAACAGTGTCGGTAAACCATCAGAGACGCGTTTTAAAGTCGAAGAGCGTTTTGCACAAGCGACTTTAGTGAAAGCGAGTCCGATAACGGGCAGAACACACCAAATCCGTGTTCATACTTTACATATGGGACATCCGATTGCCGGCGATAACCGTTACGGTGATCGGGAGTTTGATCTCGAATTACAGGGCAGTGGATTGCGTCGTTTATTTTTGCATGCAAGCGCACTTTGTTTCGAACACCCTCATCTGGGCACAAGTATGCGTGTAGAAGCACCGTTGGATGATCAATTACGGTATTGTTTGCAAATTTTACGCAAGACATCCCTTTTTCTTTGACTCTACGTCATTACAAAGTTAGTATGCGCGGCTTATGCAAAAGGTAAAATTGCCCCTAACCATTGATGTGCTTCGTAGTGCTCAAAAACGCTTGGACTATTCTGGTGTCTACCCTGCTGAGCAGGTAACGCGTGTTGCTGACTCGGTAGTCAGCGTGAATAGTGATGTTGCGGCTTGGTTATCATTTAATCTTGATAATCGGCGCCTGGCGGTTATTACAGGTCATGCAGATGTTGATGTAACATTGATGTGCCAGCGCTGCGGTAACAATTTCTCCTATCATATTCACGCCACATATTGTTTTAGCCCAGTGGCTAATGATGAGCAGACTGAGGCACTACCTGCGGCGTATGAGCCAGTTGACGTTGACGAATTTGGCGAAATTGATCTGCTGGCAATGATTGAAGACGAAATTATTCTCTCGGTGCCTATTATTCCGCTGCATGAATCTGAATACTGTGAAGTGTCCGAAGCGGATATGGTGTGTGGTCAGCTCCCTGAAGAAGCGGAGAAACCCAATCCATTTGCCGCATTAGCAAATTTGAAAAAAAGCAATTAAGGAGTAAGGTCAATGGCCGTACAACAAAACAAGCCCACTCGTTCTAAGCGTGGTATGCGTCGCTCTCACGATGCGCTGACTACTTCCCTTCTTTCTAAAGATGAAACCTCCGGTGAAACTCATTTGCGCCATCATGTGACCGCTGACGGTTACTACCGTGGTCGTCAGGTTTCTGAAGAGCAAGAAGCTATCAAATTAAGAGCACAAGAAAAACCCGGAGCTGTTAGTCAGGCTAGGAAAGAGAAAAGACAAGCCGGTAAGGAAGCCAGGGAAGCTAATAAATAGTTCTGTTAATATCCTACCCACAATCTGAATTTACAGGATACATGAGTTTCCTGTGGAACTGTACCATGAAATAGTTATGCTATTGATTGATAAATTTTTGTTACAGGATATTTATTAAAAGTCATATAGATGCTAGATGAGATGGGGCAGCGTTGAGGTTTTCTGAGCGTGCTATTACCTAAGATGACAGGACATGTACACTAAGATATTCGGTACGGGAAGTTATCTGCCCGAACACAGGCGCAGCAATGCGGATTTGGCAAAAATGGTGGATACCTCCGACGAGTGGATCCAAACTCGTACCGGTATCAAAGAAAGGCGTATTGCCTCGGACGATGATACAGTAGCTAGAATGGGCTGGTATGCTGCGGAGAAAGCGTTAGAAATGACGCGAGAAGCAACAAGAGAATTCGATAAAAATGATATTGGTTTGATTATCGTTGCAACCACTTCTTCGACTCATGCTTTCCCAAGTTCGGCTTGTCAAATCCAGCAAATGCTAGAGATTACGGATGCCATTTCCTTTGATTTGGCTGCCGCTTGCACGGGGTTTCTCTATGCGCTGGGTGTTGCTGATCAATTTATTAAAAACGGTACCGTAAAAAATGCGTTAGTGATTGGTTCTGATACTCTCAGCCGTGTGCTTGATCCACAAGATCGCAAAACACTTGTTTTATTTGGTGATGGTGCAGGAGCGGTGGTGTTAGGCGCGTCAAAAGAGCCGGGGATTCTCTCAACGCATTTACATGCCGATGGTTGCTTTGGCAATTTATTGACATTGCCTTATCGGTATTCTCAGAATCAGCCTGCTTATATCACCATGACAGGGAACGAGGTATTTAAAATTGCAGTGACTAAGTTGGCTCAGATTGTCGATAAAACGTTAGAGGCGAATAATCTACGGCGTGAAGCATTGGATTGGTTGGTACCTCATCAGGCTAATTTACGTATCATTAAAGCAACAGCTCAAAAATTAAAAATGGATATGCAGAAAGTGGTGGTCACTTTAGATCGGCATGGTAACACTTCTGCGGCGTCGGTAGCTTCTGCACTGGATGAGGCGGTACGCGATGGGCGAATTCAACGTGGGCACTTGGTGTTGCTGGAAGCCTTTGGTGGCGGTTTTACTTGGGGTTCAGCTCTGATCCGATTTTGATTTGACAGGGAAATAAAAATGGCAAAATTTGCAATGGTATTCCCAGGGCAAGGCTCTCAGGCTATTGGTATGTTGACGGATTTAGCTGCCAAATTTCCACTTGTTGAAGAGGTATTTAGACAGGCATCGTCAGTATTAGGCTACGATCTATGGCAGTTAGTGCAACAAGGAGCGGCGACAGAGCTAAATAAAACCTGGCAAACTCAGCCGGCATTACTGACGGCTTCAGTAGCCATTTGGCGTGTCTGGGAGCAACAGCGTGGTACATTACCGTCGATGATGGCGGGTCACAGTTTAGGTGAATATTCTGCTTTGGTTTGTGCGGATGTATTGAATTTTGAACAAGCGGTTCGACTGGTTGAACTGCGTGGAAAATGGATGCAGCAAGCGGCGCCGCCTGGTGTGGGCGCGATGGAAGTGGTTATTGGCCTCGATAACAATATCATCGCCAAAGCTTGTGCGGAGTCGGCACAAGGGCAGGTTGTTTCATTGGTTAATTTTAATTCACCAAATCAGGCAGTGATTGCAGGTAATAAGGAGGCTGTGAAAAGGGCGGTGGTTGCTTGTAAAATGGCAGGAGCAAAACGTGTGTTACCGTTACCCGTTAGTGTGCCTTCACATTGTGTGCTGATGAAACCCGCTGCGGAAAAAATGGCTATCGCATTGGAAAAAATGATTTTTAACCCGCCGAGGTGTCCAATTCTGAATAACGTTGATGTAAAGATAGAAAGCTCCCCTGAAGCCATTCGTAGTGCCTTGGTACGTCAAATCTATAGTCCGGTTCGTTGGGTTGAGTCTGTCGAATATATGGCGACGCAGGGCATTGAACGGCTGTTAGAAATAGGGCCTGGCAAAGTTTTAACTGGCCTGAACAAGCGTATTGTCGATACACTGACTGTGGCATCGATCAATGATGTTGCCTCGTTGTGCTCTGCGCTTGAACAATAACGAAAGAGGATGACATGAGCGTTGAAGGAAAAATTGCGCTGGTAACGGGTGCTAGCCGTGGTATTGGCCGTGCGGTCGCGCAGTTGTTAGCTGAACGCGGTGCTAGAGTGTTTGGTACTGCGACCAGTAAAAAGGGTGTTGAAGATATTGATGGCTACCTGGGTGAAAAAGGCAAGGGTTTTGTGTTGAACGTTGCTGATCCTGTGTCGATCGACAAGCTGATGGAAGGCATTAAAGACATTTATGGTGAATGTGGCGTAATTGATATTTTAGTGAATAATGCCGGTATCACAGCTGATAACTTACTAATTCGTATGAAAAACGAGCAGTGGCAGAATGTTTTGGATACTAATTTGACCTCGATATTTCATCTGTCAAGAGCGGTATTGAAAGCTATGATGAAAAAACGTTTTGGTCGTATCATTACCATTGGTTCGGTGGTTGGCACCACGGGTAATGCAGGGCAGGTTAACTATGCCGCCACTAAGGCAGGTGTTGTTGGTTTCAGCAAATCGTTGGCACGTGAAGTTGCTACACGTGGCATTACTGTTAATGTTGTAGCACCGGGTTTTATCGAGACGGATATGACGGAGGTATTGACAGAAGAGCAACGTGAAGGCATTTTAACACAAATCCCCGCCAATAGACTTGGCAGTGCCAAAGAAGTTGCCAGTGCTGTTGCATTTTTGGCTTCAGCTGAAGCCAGTTATATTTCTGGTGAAACGTTACATGTCAATGGTGGCATGTGTATGATTTAAGAAACTGTGAAAATTATTTGCGTTATTTGCCGTGAAAATCGCATAATGGCGTAAAATAGTGGTTTGACCAGCCGAGATTTAGTTGCATCTTTTTCAACATTTTATAAACTACGAGAACCATCGCGTAAGCGAGTTTTGATAGGAAATTTAAGAACATGAGCACTATCGAAGAACGTGTTAAGAAGATCATCGTTGAACAACTGAGTGTTACAGAAAAAGAGGTTACTTTAGCGTCTTCTTTTGTGGATGATCTTGGCGCGGATTCCCTGGATACCGTCGAATTGGTAATGGCTCTGGAAGAAGAATTTGATACTGAGATTCCAGACGAAGAAGCGGAGAAGATTACAACGGTTCAGGCAGCTGTTGACTATATCACAGCACATCAGGGCACATAACTTTAGCAGCAAACGGACATATCTGGGCGGTCATTCGATCGCCTGAGTTTTTTGGATAACTTCTTTAATTTCCCTCCTTGGAGGACGGCTGTGTCTAAGCGTCGAGTTGTGGTCACGGGGCTGGGCATGTTGTCTCCCGTCGGTAATACAGTTGAGAGTACATGGGAAGCGGTGCTTGCTGGTAAGAGTGGTATCTGCTCGATCGAGCATTTCGATACTAGCGCCTATACAACACGATTTGCTGGCTTAGTAAAAGATTTTGAGTGTCAAGATCTTATTTTACCGAAAGATGCCAAAAAAATGGATACCTTTATACAATATGGGGTAGTTGCTGGGATACAGGCCATGGAGGACTGTGGCCTTGTAGTGACTGAGGAGAATGCTTCGCGTATTGGTGCGGCCATTGGTTCAGGTATTGGTGGTTTGGGTTTGATCGAAGAAAATCACGGGCACCTGATTAAATGTGGCCCACGGAGAATCAGCCCATTTTTTGTTCCTTCCACTATTATCAATATGATCGCTGGTCATCTAAGTATTAGATATGGTCTACGTGGTCCGAGTATATCTATCACTACTGCTTGTACTTCCGGTGTGCATAATATTGGTCATGCTGCGCGTATCATTGCTTACGATGACGCTGATGTGATGATTACGGGTGGTGCAGAAAAGGCCAGTACTCCACTGGGGGTCGGTGGATTTGGTGCCGCGCGTGCATTGTCAACTCGAAATGACAATCCGCAAGCGGCTAGCCGCCCTTGGGATAGAGACCGTGATGGTTTTGTTTTGGGCGATGGTGCCGGTATCGTGATATTGGAAGAATATGAACATGCGAAAAAACGTGGCGCAAAAATTTATGCAGAAGTGGTGGGTTTTGGTATGAGCAGTGATGCCCATCATATGACTTCGCCGCCGGATGACGGTGCGGGTGCCGCGTCAGCGATGAAAAATGCGTTGCGTGATGCATGCGTGGGGCCTAAGGATATTGGTTATATCAATGCGCATGGCACTTCCACGCTTGCTGGTGATAAAGCGGAAACGGCAGCAGTGAGATCGGTCTTTGTTGGCGATGCTCGTAAGGTGATGATCAGTTCAACCAAATCGATGACGGGACATCTCTTAGGTGCGGCGGGTGCGATAGAGTCTATTTTTTCTATATTGGCGTTGCGTGACCGAGCCATTCCGCCAACGATTAATTTGGATAATCAGAACGAAGGTTGTGATTTAGATTTTGTCCCACATGAAGCCCGTGATAAAAAAAATATAGAATACAGCTTATGCAATTCTTTTGGCTTTGGTGGTACGAATGGTTCTTTAGTTTTTCGTAAAATCACCGGTTGACAGCGCAATAGACTTTTTGCAAAACCGTCGTTCGTTATGTGAAGTCAAGGCCCGGTTTTCCCGGGTATGTGCTTTTTCTAGTGCCTACTTGCCAATGCAGAAGCTGGAAAAAATCTGCCCTAGTAAGTCATCCGATCCGAATGCACCCGTTATCTCACTCAAAGCCTGTTGTGCTAAACGTAGTTCTTCGGCTAATAATTCACCCGCTTGCACGTTCACTAACTGTTGGTGTCCGTTTATCAAGTGCTGAGCCGCCGTTTCTAATGCTTGTAAGTGACGACGACGAGCCAGAAACCCCCCTTCTGTGTTACTGGTAAAACCCATACTTTGTTTAAGATGTGTGCGCAATAGATCAACACCTTCGCCAGTACGAGCTGATAAACGAATCAGTGAGTGCCCTTTCATTTGGGTTAAACCAATTTGTTCACCGGTAATATCCGCTTTATTACGTACCACCGTGATGGGCAAGGTCGTGGGTAACCGTTCGACAAATTCTGGCCAGATATCGGTAGGCTCTGTGGCTAGGGTAGTGGTACTATCAACGATGAATAACAGGTTATCGGCCTGTTCGATCTCATTCCAGGCACGTTCGATACCTATTTTTTCTATTTCATCGCTGGTTTCGCGCAGCCCCGCAGTATCAGTAATATGTAGTGGCATACCATCGATGTGAATATGCTCGCGCAATAGGTCACGTGTTGTACCGGCTATGTGGGTGACTATTGCTGCTTCACGCCCAGCTAATGCATTGAGTAGGCTAGATTTACCTGCATTGGGACGACCCGCAATCACCACTTTCGTTCCTTCACGCAATAAGCTGCCTTGGCGAGCTTCGGTTTGTACTGCTTTTAAATCGTCTAATACCCTGTTAAGCCGTACTTCAATTTTTCCATCGGATAGAAAATCTATTTCTTCAGCTGGAAAATCTATCGCTGCTTCGACATAGACCCGTAGATGCGTGAGTGTCTTTACTAATCGATTAATGTGATTTGAAAAAGCGCCTTGTAACGAATTGACGGCTGAACGCGCCGCTTGTTCCGAATTAGCATCAATCAAATCAGCAATGGCTTCCGCCTGAGCCAAGTCGAGTTTGTCGTTGAGAAAAGCCCGTTCTAAAAATTCGCCAGGTTGCGCGATACGCAAACCAGGTAGCATCAAAATACGTTTTAGTAATAAATCTAAAATAACCGCACCACCGTGCCCCTGCAACTCAAGCACATCTTCTCCAGTAAAAGAATGAGGAGAGGGGAAGTAAATAGCAATTCCCTGATCGAGTATACTGCCGTCAGTATCATGAAATGGCAGGTAGTTGGCATAGCGTGGACGAGGTAACTTCCCCAATATTGCTTGTGCTACTTCCTTGGTCGCACGGCCAGAAACTCGCAAAATACCAATACCCCCTCGTCCTGGAGGTGTGGCTTGCGCGACTATCGTATCGCTGTGTTCATCGGTTATCTCAAAAAGTCTATCCACGACTGTGTAAGCCACGTTTTTCTAAACCATGATAAATCAGCTGCTGCTGCAGAATGGTGACCAGGTTACTGACGATATAGTAGAGCACTAGGCCTGCAGGAAACCAGAGGAAGAACACCGTGAAGATAACAGGCATAAATGTCATGATTTTCTGCTGTAGGGGGTCGGTGACAGTGGTCGGCGACATTTTTTGGATAAAATACATGGTGATACCCATCAAGATCGGCAAAATATAGTATGGATCTTGCGCTGATAGGTCGTGTATCCACAGTATAAAGGGCGCATGACGCAATTCAACAGAACTCATCAACATGTAGTACAGTGCCAGGAAGATTGGCATCTGAATGATTAATGGCAAACAGCCACCCAGTGGATTGACCTTTTCAGCTTTGTACAACGCCATCATTTTTTGACTCATGCGCTGTTTGTCATCACCGATACGTTCACGCATGGCAGTCAGCTTAGGCTGAAGCATTCGCATTTTCGCCATTGAAGTGTATTGTGCTTTAGTCAGTGGATACATAATCCCACGAACGATAAAGGTGATCACGATGATGGAAAAACCCCAGTTACCGATAAAGCCCTGGATAAATTGCAACAATTTAAACAGTGGCTGCGAGATAAACCATAACCAGCCATAATCTACGGTTAAATCAAGGTGAGGGGCAATGGCTGCCATTTGGTTTTGAATTTCTGGGCCAATCCATAACGTGGCAGCGAGTTGTTTTTGCTCACCAGGTTGTACAACCACGGGCGCACTTTTGAAACCGATAGCCGCCAACCCATTGTCTAGCTTACGGGAATAAAAAGTATTAGTGACGTTCGCGCCAGGGATCCAGGCTGTTGCGAAGTATTGCTGTAACATTGCAACCCAGCCACCTTGGGTCATCACTTCTAAATTAGCATCTTCGATTTTACTGAAGTTATATGTCTGATATTTAGTGTCATCAGAAGAGTAAGCCGCACCACGATAAGTATGCAAAGCAAAATTACTGCTGCCGGTATCACGGTGTTTAGGTAAATTGATGCTTTGTTTCAATTGACCAAACAGGGTTAATTCCAACGGAGTCGCAGAGACGTTTTTCACCTGATAATCAACGCTAATCGCATAATTATTGCGTTGTAGCACAAAGGTTTTCGTAAAGACGGAGCCGTCTTTGCTAGTGAAAGTCAGTGGGATGCGCAACTCATCCTGACCATCTACCAGGACAAAATCTAGCTGAGTAGCATGAAAAAGTGGACGGTCACCGTTAGCCGGATTATCTGGACCATTTTTACCCGTCAAGCCACTTTGTGCCTGGTAAATAAAAGCGGGTGTGGTTTCTAATAACTCAAAAGTTTTATTGGAACCCAGTGTATCAGGATAAGCTAAGAGGTTAGCCTGTTCAATGTCGCCACCACGTGTATTGATGGTCAACGACAGTACATCAGTTTTTACCTTAATAAGTTGTCCTTGACCACCGGTAGGTATTGTTTGGTTTTCACTACGGGTAGTATCACCACTGATTGCGCTCGTGCTCTGTTGCGTAATCTGCATGGCAGGTTGCGGATTGTTATCCACTTGCCAGGTTTGCCAGATCATGAAAGACACGAACAAAAAAGCGATAAGAAGAAGATTGCGTTGCGAATCCATCGTTAGTGTTCTCTGTTATCTTCGGACTTGGGTGGCACGGGATCATAGCCACCGGAGTTTAAAGGGTGGCATTTTAATACGCGTTTCAGTGTTAACCAACTGCCTTTTATCACGCCGAACTTGCCCAGGGCTTCAAGGGCGTAATCAGAACACGTGGGATGAAAGCGACAACGTGGCCCGAACAGTGGACTGACAACACGCTGATAACCTCTGATCAGCCCGATTAGGGCGCGGCAGCCTAGCGACAATAACGACGCCATAATTTTTCCAACATTTGCGTCAAATCAGGATTACTCAGGTCAGCTACACCTTTTTTAACTAGGATCACAAAATCCATAGAAGGCAACTGGTGCTGATGTAAACGGAAGCTTTCCCGGGTTAAGCGCTTAATCCGGTTACGCTCATGGGCGCGTTTGACATGCTTTTTAGCGACAGCAAGCCCGAGACGGGGATACCCCAGTTCGCTTAGGCGCCCGAGCGCAGTGAGCTGCGGCGTGCTGGCACGTTGTGGCTTCTGAAAAACGAAGGTGAAATCAGAAGGAGTTAACAAACGTAACTCCCTGGAAAATGCTAGCTTAACCACGTGAGACGGTGAGCTTTGTTACTTGGAAACAGTCAGACGAGCACGGCTTTTTGCTCGACGGCGAGCCAGAACTTGACGACCATTTTTAGTAGCCATACGAGCACGGAAACCATGGCTACGGTTACGCTTCAGTACGGAGGGTTGGAAGGTGCGTTTCATAACGATTTTACCTAAATAAGGATGGATGATTGTAGATTATTAAACAGTTGCCACCCAAGCTGGCATTAATCCGCTGTCGTGGGGCAGAGGCGGCGATTATACTGACTCCCACTAAAATCGCAAGGATCGTGTCGGCGTGATTTTTTCTGGTCTGTAGATGAAAAATTAGACTGCTTACAAAGCCGTAGCGAATTGTATGACTTCAAAGAGAGTGCCGCAACCGTGGCGTATCTGACAGCCTGTGGATAAAAAGTATTTAATCTGTCAGGAAGGGGAGGATCTATTGCTTCGTTTGCGCTATTATCTCCTGCCATGTGGTTAATTTTGTATTTTGGGATTGGACAGTGTCTGGTTTCTTTTTTCTTCTTTTTTGTTGATTTTGTTAGAGTGGAGTTCGCCGTGTCACTTTCGCTTTGGCAGCAATGTCTTGCCCGATTGCAGGATGAGTTACCTGCCACAGAATTTAGTATGTGGATCCGCCCGTTACAGGCGGAACTGAGTGACAACACGCTAGCGCTTTACGCCCCAAATCGCTTTGTTCTAGATTGGGTTTGTGATAAATATTTAAATAATATCAATGGTTTGCTTAATGATTTTTGCGGAGCAGATGTGCCCTTGTTGCGTTTTGAAGTGGGTAGCAAGTCTATTACTTCAACGATTAGCCAACCGGGGGTGGCGAGTGTTGATGTGCTTGCTGAGCCAGTGATCCGCAGTGCCCCTGCTCATCCAAGTTGGGACAGTTCTCCTGCTCAACCTGAACATGCCTATCGTTCGAATGTTAATCCAAAACATTCCTTTGATAATTTTGTTGAAGGTAAATCTAACCAATTGGCACGTGCAGCAGCCCGTCAGGTTGCTGATAATCCGGGTGCCGCGTATAACCCCTTATTTCTATATGGTGGTACTGGTTTAGGTAAAACTCATCTTCTGCATGCGGTGGGTAACGGTATTATCGCTCACAAGGCCAATGCGAAAGTGGTGTATATGCATTCTGAACGCTTTGTGCAGGATATGGTTAAAGCACTGCAGAATAATGCGATTGAAGAATTTAAACGTTATTATCGTTCAGTTGATGCGTTACTCATCGATGATATTCAATTTTTTGCTAACAAAGAACGTTCTCAGGAAGAGTTTTTTCATACTTTTAACGCTTTGTTGGAGGGTAATCAGCAGATTATTTTGACTTCGGATCGCTACCCGAAGGAAATTAATGGGGTAGAAGATCGCTTGAAGTCGCGTTTTGGCTGGGGGTTGACGGTCGCTATTGAGCCGCCAGAACTGGAAACCCGCGTTGCTATCTTGATGAGAAAAGCAGATGAAAACGATATTCGTCTGCCAGCGGAAGTGGCATTTTTTATTGCGAAACGCTTGCGTTCTAATGTGCGTGAACTGGAAGGCGCGTTGAATCGAGTGATTGCTAACGCTAATTTTACCGGTCGGGCGATCACCATTGATTTTGTACGCGAAGCGTTGCGTGATCTACTGGCACTGCAAGACAAGCTTGTCACTATTGATAATATTCAAAAAACAGTGGCTGAATATTATAAAATAAAAGTTGCCGATCTGCTCTCTAAACGACGTTCTCGATCGGTGGCTCGTCCACGACAAATGGCGATGGCAATGGCCAAAGAGCTTACCAACCATAGCTTACCTGAAATCGGTGATGCCTTTGGTGGCCGTGACCATACCACCGTGTTGCATGGTTGTCGAAAAATCCATCAATTACGCGAAGAAGATCACGACATCAAAGAAGATTTTTTAAATTTAATTAGAACCTTATCCTCCTAACGTTATGAAATTCATCGTTAAACGTGAAGATTTGCTGAAGCCGCTACAACAGGTCAGTAGCCCATTATCTGGACGCCCCGTGTTTCCTATTCTTAGCAATGTATTGCTGCAAGTGACCGCAGGCACTTTGCAACTGACTGGCACTGATTTGGAAATAGAAATGGTAGCCAAGGTACCCTTATCACAGGCTCATGAGCCTGGGACGACGACTGTGCCTGCGCGAAAATTTCTTGATATCTGGCGTGGTTTGCCGGAAGGGGCAACAATCACGGTGGAGCTGGATGGTGAGCGTTTGTTGCTGCGTTCGGGGCGTAGCCGTTTTTCACTCACGACGCTACCGGCTAGCGATTTCCCTAATAGAGAGAGTTGGGAGAGCAAGGTAAAGTTCACATTGCCTCAGGCGACGCTGAAGCGGTTGATCGAGTCTACTCAATTCTCGATGGCGCATCAAGATGTACGTTATTACCTCAATGGGATGTTGTTCGAAACCGAAAATGAAATGTTACGTACGGTAGCGACTGACGGTCATCGTTTGGCTGTCTGTTCGATGCCTATTAATAAGGTTATTTGTTCGACACTTGTTGGTGAGTCTTCGTATCCGGTGATAGTGCCCCGTAAAGGGGTCATGGAGTTAGTACGTTTATTAGATGGTGGAGACACCAGATTAGATCTAGAAATTGGCAGAGATTATATTCGTGCTCATGTAGGTGATTTCATTTTTACTTGTAAATTGGTTGATGGTCGTTTCCCTGACTATCGGCTTGTATTACCAAAGAACCCCAATAAAACCGTTGAGGCGGACTGTGGTTTACTGAAACAGGCATTTTCGCGTGCGGCGATTTTATCCAGTGAAAAGTGTCGCGGTGTTCGACTCCAGATTGCACATAATCAGCTCAATATCACGGCAAATAATCCAGAGCAAGAAGAAGCCGAAGAAATCCTCGATGTCAGTTATGAAGGAGATAAGTTAGAAATCTGTTTTAATGTGAGTTATATACTTGATGTACTCAATGCCCTGAAATGTGAAAAAGTACATCTGTTACTGACGAATCCTGAATCTAGTGTACAAATTAAAGATGGGGCTAGCTTGGCACAGTCCGCAGATTACGTTGTTATGCCAATGCGTCTTTAATTTTGAATAATACATTTTTAATCTATAAGTTGATCCAACTCAATGGCATTAACCCGTTTGTTTATCCACAATTTTCGTAATATCGGATCGGCAGATCTGTTATTAGCTGGGGGATTTAATTTTCTGATCGGCGCGAATGGCAGCGGTAAAACCAGTGTGCTGGAAGCCATTTATGCCCTTGGTCATGGTAGAGCCTTTCGCAGTTTGCAAGCAGGGCGTGTGATCCGTAATCATTGCGCAGAATTTATACTTCATGGTCGAATGGAAAACGGTGAATGCAAACAATCGGTGGGTCTGAGTAAAGATCGTCAAGGTAATACCAAGGTGCGAATTGATGGCACTGATGGGCATCGAGTGGCTGAGTTGGCGCAATTACTGCCGATGCAATTAATCAGCCCAGAAGGATTTACCTTATTAAACGGGGGACCAAAATATCGGCGTGCTTTTCTGGATTGGGGTTGTTTTCATAATGATGCAAATTTTTTTACTACCTGGAATAATCTAAAAAGATTATTTAAACAACGCAACGCGGCCCTACGGCAGGCGAGTCACTATGCGCAGATTCGTATTTGGGATCGGGAAATTATTCCACTGGCTGAACGTATTAGCGACTGGAGAGCGGCGTATTGTAATGCCATTGCAGCCGATATTACCGCGACCTGCGCCTTATTCTTGCCAGAGTTTACGCTGAATATTTCTTTTCAACGTGGCTGGGATAAAGAAAGTGACTACGGTGAATTACTGGAGCGCCAGTTTGAGCGTGACCGAATGTTAACTTATACCCTGTCAGGGCCACATAAAGCAGATTTACGCATTCGGATCAATGATACGCCAGTCGAAGATTTGCTATCACGTGGTCAGCTTAAATTACTGCTTTACGCATTGCGATTAGCACAGGGTGAGTTTTTCACCCAACAGAGCGGGCGACCTTGCCTGTATCTGCTTGATGATTTTGCTTCCGAACTGGATACTGATAGTCGGCGTTTATTGGCCGAACGTCTGCAAGCCACCCAAGCACAGGTATTTGTTAGTGCGCTTAGCGCCGAACACATTGCCGATATGCTTGGTAATAAGGACAAGATGTTCCGTGTGGAACATGGCAAAATTGAGATTCAACCACAGAATTAAAAATAAGTGAGAAACGTTGATGTCAAATACTTATGATTCTTCAAGTATCAAGGTATTAAAAGGTTTGGATGCGGTTCGTAAGCGTCCGGGCATGTATATCGGTGATACTGACGACGGCAGCGGTCTGCACCATATGGTATTCGAAGTTGTCGATAATGCGATTGACGAAGCTCTCGCTGGTCATTGTAAAGAGATTATGGTGATCATTCATGCGGATAACTCGGTATCGGTACAGGATGATGGTCGTGGTATTCCAACCGGTTTGCACGAAGAAGAAGGCGTGTCTGCGGCACAGGTCATTATGACGGTGCTCCATGCGGGTGGTAAATTTGACGATAACGCCTACAAAGTCTCTGGTGGTTTGCACGGTGTTGGCGTATCGGTAGTGAATGCGTTGTCAGAAAAACTAGAATTGGTTATCCATCGTGAAGGGAAAGTACACGAACAGACTTACATGATGGGAGAACCACAGACTTCCCTTAAAATTGTTGGTGAAACACAACAAACGGGTACTAAGGTACGTTTCTGGCCAAGTTTGCAGACCTTCACCAATAACACAGAGTTTCAATATGAAACGCTGGCCAGACGCTTGCGGGAGTTATCTTTTCTTAATTCCGGTATCTCCATTAAGCTACAGGACAAACGTAGCGATAAAGAAGATCATTTCCACTATGAGGGGGGTATCCGGGCGTTTGTCGAATATCTGAATAAAAACAAAAACCCAATCCATCCGAAAGTATTTTACTTTTCTACCATCAAAGATGATATCGGTGTGGAGGTAGCATTACAGTGGAACGATGGTTTTCAAGAAAACATCTACTGTTTTACCAATAATATCCCACAACGTGACGGGGGTACCCATTTAGTGGGCTTTCGCACCGCAATGACCCGCACGCTGAATAGCTATATGGATAAAGAAGGTTACAGCAAAAAAGCAAAAATCAGCGCTACGGGTGATGATGCCCGCGAAGGTCTGATTGCGGTGGTTTCCGTGAAAGTGCCGGATCCTAAATTCTCTTCACAAACCAAAGATAGGCTGGTTTCCTCCGAAGTAAAAACCGCGGTTGAAACCCTGATGAACGAGAAGCTAGTAGAATATTTACTGGAAAATCCGGCTGACGCTAAAATTGTAGTGAACAAAATTATTGATGCGGCCCGCGCCCGCGAGGCCGCACGTAAAGCCCGTGAATTGACGCGTCGTAAAGGTGCTTTAGATCTGGCCGGTTTACCGGGTAAGCTGGCCGATTGTCAGGAGCGTGATCCCGCGTTATCGGAACTTTATCTTGTAGAGGGGGATTCTGCGGGTGGATCGGCTAAACAGGGTCGCAATCGCAAAAATCAGGCAATTTTGCCGTTGAAAGGTAAAATTCTAAACGTAGAAAAAGCCCGTTTCGATAAAATGCTCTCTTCGCAGGAAGTGGCGACACTGATAACTGCTCTGGGCTGTGGTATCGGGCGTGATGAATATAATGTAGAGAAATTGCGTTATCACAGCATCATTATTATGACCGATGCCGATGTCGATGGTTCACATATCCGCACTTTGTTATTGACCTTTTTCTATCGCCAAATGCCAGAACTTATTGAGCGTGGTCATATATTTATCGCGCAGCCACCCTTGTATAAAGTCAAAAAAGGCAAACAAGAGCAATACATCAAAGATGATGAAGCAATGGAGCAGTATCAGCTGTCTTTGGCTCTTGACGGTGCGGCGTTACACACCAATGCCTATGCACCGGCATTGGCTGGCGAGCCATTAGAAAAATTGATTGCAGAACATTATAGCGTACAGAAGACCATTAACCGTATGGAGCGGCGCTACCCACGTGCTCTGTTGAATAGTCTGATTTATCAGCCAAGCTTAAAAGAAAAGGGGTTGACCGATAAAGAAACCGTTCAACAATGGATAGATTCTTTGGTAACGTTATTGAATGCAAAAGAACAACAGGGTAGTAGTTATAGTTCCATAGTGCATGAGGATCGTGAACGCTCGCTGTTTGAACCGGTGCTGCGTATTCGTACCCACGGGGTCGATACTGATTACAATCTGGATTTTGATTTTGTCCACGGAGGTGAGTACCGAAAAATTTGCCAGTTGGGTGAAAAACTACGTGGTTTATTAGAAGAGGGCGCGTTTGTTGAGCGGGGTGAGCGTCGTATAGCTGTGGATAGTTTTGAAGAGGCTCTGGATTGGCTGGTGAAAGAATCCCGTCGCGGCCTGACGATCCAACGCTATAAAGGTTTGGGAGAGATGAACGCTGATCAATTATGGGAAACCACAATGGATCCCGCAGGTCGTCGTATGCTGCGTGTCATGATAAAGGATGCCATTGCTGCTGATCAACTGTTCACTACTCTTATGGGCGATGCGGTGGAGCCCCGCCGTGCTTTTATTGAAGAAAATGCGTTGAGAGCCGCCAATATCGATATTTAATGGTTTTGCTGATGATCAAAATCCAGAGTAGGGTATCTATCTCTGGATTTTTTTGGGATGAAATGAGCACATTAAATTAATAGATTTAATATATAACATAAGCCGTATAAATTGATTGTAAAGTTTACATTCATATATTGATATTAAATAATATTTTTTATCAAGCCAACCCTATTATATGGCCCCTGCTATATCAATTGTTTGTTACATATTAGTTTTTACATATTATTATGTGAGTGCTAATTTTTGTGTTAGCGCGTCCGTGATATAGATGAAAAAATCCGGATGAGAAACACGTCGTTACTCTCAAGGATAATATGCAAACTTCAATATTTAACAGGTTATATCTTCAAGTAATAATCGCGATCATATTAGGTGTCCTGTTAGCTTATTTCTACCCTAGCTTGGGTATCCAAATGAAAGCACTCGGTGATGGTTTGTAAAACTTATCAAAATGATTATTCCATCAATTCTTTTTTGTGCCGTGGTAACGGTGCCGGTATGGAAAATCTGAAAGCAGTTGGGCGTACCGGTGCCATTGCGCTACTTGATTTCGAAGCTGTCAGCACCTTGGCGCTAATTATCGGTTTGGTTGTTGTTAACATTGTGCAACCTGGCGTGGGCATGAATGTTGATCCCACATCACTCGATGTTAAAGCTGTTGCTACCTATGCTGAGCAAGCTTCGCAGCAAGGGATTGCCCCTTTCCTGTTGGATATGATCCCCAATAGTTTTGCTAGTGCTTTTGTCGGTGGGAATATTCTACAAATATTGCTGTTGGCGATATTGTTTGGTTTCACACTGCATCGTTTAGGTGAAAAAGGCCGATTGATTTTCAATGTTGTTGAAAGTTTTTCGCAAGTTATTTTCGGCATCACCAATATGATCATGCGATTGGCCCCATTGGGCGCATTTGGAGCAATGGCGTTTACTGTCGGTAAATACGGTATTGGCTCATTGCTACAATTAGGTCAGTTGATTACCTGTTTTTATACAACCTGTGTCATGTTTGTGGTTGTGATATTAGGTATGATTGCTAGAGCCAACGGTTTCAGTATCTTCGCCTTTATTCGTTATATCAAAGAAGAGCTACTGATTGTGTTGGGTACTTGTTCCACTGAATCTGTGTTTCAGCGGATGTTGGAAAAAATGGAAAAAATCGGCTGTGAAAAATCAGTGGTTGGGTTAGTACTACCAACCGGTTACTCTTTTAATCTGGATGGTACTGCGATCTATTTAACTATGGCGGCGGTGTTTATTGCACAAGCTACCAACACACCTATGGATCTTATGCATCAGTTAACCTTACTGGTGGTACTGCTGATCTCATCGAAAGGCGCAGTAGGGGTAACGGGTAGTGGTTTTATTGTGCTAGCAGCGACTATATCAACAGTGGGCCATTTACCATTGGCGGGTCTTGCATTGATTTTGGGTATTGACCGCTTTATGTCGGAAGGCAGAGCACTGACGAATTTGGTGGGTAATGGTGTGGCAACTATTGTTGTCGCAAAATGTTGTAATCAACTGGATAATGAGCAGTTGCAAAGGACACTTTCAAGTAAACACTAGATTCTTGCAAAACCCACTGCGTGGTGCTGTGTGTTGTAAATTCTGCGTTACGTGGTGCTCGTGATCCCCATGTGTCCGTATGTGCCGTGCAGTTGTGTGCCAGGTGCTTTGACTTCGTATAACGAACTACGGCTTTGCAAGAAGTCCAGTACATCTTGATGTGTAGATTGAGAAAAACAATAATAACAGCTAACATTACGGTCTTTCTGGCTGAAAAAAGCATCCTCAATAGCGTGGCGTCGAACAAACCGTGATGACGGCCTGAGCCGGTTTTCATAATATAGTATTTTCGATAAATTTAAGGTATCTCATGGCGAAGTGGAACGGCGAGTATGTTAGCCCTTACGTTGAACACGGCAAAAAAAGTGAACAGGTCAAAAAAATTACGGTTTCCATTCCGCTCAACGTATTGAAAATACTCACTGATGAGCGAACCCGGCGCCAAGTCAATAACCTACGCCATGCCACTAATAGTGAATTGTTATGCGAAGCGTTTTTGCATGCATTTACCAGCCAACCTCTGCCGAATGATGCCGATTTGCGTAAAGAACGTAGCGATGAGATCCCTGAAGCCGCAAAAATATATATGCGTGAACTGGGACTTAATCCTGATACCTGGGAATACTAACAGGCCCACTACACACGGGCCTATTCATCGAGGCATGGCTGATATACGGACGGCAGTTAAAACAAACGCAAATCAAAAACGCCCTACGGCGTTTTTTCTTTCTATCTAGTGTGTAAAGTTATCGTGTTATGCCCGGTATATTGAAACGTTTGCTGAAACGCTCGGCACGACCACCAGTAGCAGCGTCACGCTGTTTGCCCGTGTAGAATGGGTGGCATGCACCACAAACGTCTAAGTTCAGGTTACAAGCAAGGGTAGAGCTGATCTTCATACTATTACCACAAGAGCAAGTTGCAGTAATGGTGTGGCATTCAGGGTGGATATCTTTTTTCATGGCAAACCTCTAATGAAGGCCGTGTCGCTATCGGGCCTTGTTCCGCCAGACACTACACGTAGTTGGCAATAGTAATGACGATATTATGCTGTTGATACCGTTCTGTCGTCGATACTGGATTGTATCAAAGGCGTCGGATCATACAAGAAGTTAACTCTGTGCGCAATCGGTGCTACAGATTGTAAGGATGATGTCATGCTCGTTTTTCAAATTGCATTACCGGTACCACTGGCTCGGACTTTCGACTATCGATTAGACAGTGTTGTGATATCCCCTGCTGTGGGTGCCCGTGTGAGGATCCCCTTTGGTAAACGTAAGGCCATTGGCATAGTGACCGGGATCAGTACAACCAGTACATTGCCTTACGAAAAACTCAAAGCTATTGAGGCTATTCTGGATAGTCAGAGTCTATTCCCTGTTAGCCTGTGGCACATTCTTTGTTGGGCTGCTGATTATTATCATTATCCCATCGGGGAGGTATTATTCCATGCGCTGCCTATCTTGTTGCGTCAAGGAAAGCCCGCTCAATTTACGCCATTATGTCAGTGGGTTGTTACTGAACAAGGGCGAGCAACGCCGCTAGAAAGCCTGAAATCTGCTCCAAGGCAACAGCGGGTACTCGCTGCCTTGTTACAACAACCGCTTTATCGCCATCAAACGAATGAAATGGGATTAACCCCTGCTGCCTTGAAAAGCTTGAGTGATAAAGGGTTGATCACAGTATGCGAGCAAGAGAGGATAAGCACTGACTGGCGTTGCCAATTTTCGTGCATGGGTGAGCGTCTACAGCTTAATAGTGAGCAAGTGGCAGCAGTGGAAGCCATAGGTCGCGAGGATCAACATTTTGTTGCCTGGTTACTGGCTGGCGTGACAGGTTCAGGCAAAACCGAAGTCTATTTGAGTATATTAGAGAATATTCTTTCTCAAGGGCGACAAGCGCTGATTTTAGTGCCTGAAATTGGTTTGACACCACAGACTATTGCACGTTTCCGTGAGCGCTTTAACGCGCCCGTTGTGGTACTACATTCAGCGTTAAACGACAGTGAACGGTTATCGGTATGGCTACGAGCGCGCAGTGGCGAAGCAGCTATCGTCATAGGTACCCGATCCGCATTGTTCACTCCTTTTTTGCAGCTCGGTGGGATAATTATCGATGAAGAACACGATAATTCATACAAACAACAGGAAGGTTGGCGTTATCATGCGCGCGATCTCGCCATATTTCGGGCGCGGGAAGAAAATATTCCTATCGTCATGGGATCAGCAACACCGGCGTTGGAAACATTACATAATGTACAGCTAGGAAAATATCGACAGCTTACGTTATCCAAACGTGCCGGTAACGCCACAGCTGCTAACCATCATCTAATTGATATAAAAGGATTGCATCTTAAGGTTGGACTTTCTCAACCCTTGCTAGAACGGATGCGAGATCATCTGAAAGCCAAGAATCAGGTTATGTTATTTCTTAACCGTCGTGGTTACGCGCCTGCTTTACTTTGTCATGAATGCGGCTGGATCGCTGAATGTCAGCGCTGTGACCACTATTATACTCTGCACCAAAATCAGCGGCATTTACGTTGTCACCATTGTGACAGTCAACGATCGATAACGATACAGTGCCCAGAGTGTGGCTCTACTCATTTACTCTCTGTGGGTGTGGGCACTGAACAATTAGAAAATGATTTGCGCCCTTTGTTCCCTGATACGCCTATCACACGGATCGATCGTGATACCACTAGCCGTAAAGGATCACTGGAAAAATATTTGGATGATGTTCACCAAGGGGGTGCGCGTATTCTGATTGGTACACAAATGTTGGCTAAGGGACATCACTTTCCAGACGTTACCCTAGTAGCTCTGTTAGATGTAGATGGTGCGTTATTTTCGGCTGATTTTCGTTCATCTGAAAGTTTTGCTCAACTTTATATTCAAGTTTCAGGTCGAGCAGGGCGAGCGGGAAAGCAAGGAGAAGTCTTTTTGCAAACACATCACCCTGAGCATCCTTTGCTGCAAATTTTGTTGCAACAGGGCTATTCAGCTTTTGCTGAACAAACGTTAATAGAGCGGAAGAACGCATTTTTACCGCCTTATACTCGCCATATCATCGTGCGTAGCGAGGATCACGATAATCAGCAATCGATGTTATTTTTACAACAATTGCGTCATTTACTGGAATCGAGTTCTTTGAAAGATGATGCACTCTGGATCATGGGGCCGGTAACGGCTTTACAGGCAAAACGGAATGGGCGTTTTCGTTGGCAATTGTTACTCCAGCATCCTTCACGCTGCCGATTGCAGCAACTAATGAGCCATTTTCGACCATTAATCACCGAGTTGCCACTGGCTAAAAAGGTCAAGTGGGCGTTGGATGTTGATCCTATAGACAGTTAATTGCTTTCATGAAATTTCGTATCCACAATAGGCCTATATGGCTGAACGACATAATAATGATTATGCACTATATTGAGAGAATAAGGCGTCAAGGCTGCAATTTAAGTCCCTTCTTTTGCTTTTGGCTTGTGCCCATTTATGTTCAATGGGATTGAGAGCAGGTGAGTAGGGAGTGAGATATTCAATCCGATGCCCGGCTTTACTGATAGCCTGCTGAATGTCGAGACGTTTGTGGAAACTGGCGTTATCCATCACGATGACACAATGAGGAGGAAGAGTAGGCAAAAGGCGCTGGGTAACCCAGGCGTAAAAAACATCACTGTTAATGGAACAAAAAAATAATCCGACCGCCATCAGGACGGTTCCCAGTAACGCGCCAATGACATTTGTCCGGCCCTTAGCCTGCCCATCCTGGGTACCCCAACAGCGTTGACCTCGTGCAGCATAACCGTGGGTTCGTGGCCTATCGTGTGCGAAACCGCTTTCATCCAGATAAACGACCGGTTTTCCCTGCTTTTTATAGCAGGCTATCGTGTCCTGGAAGGCACGCCGTGTCTCTTCGTCTGCCTTGGGATGACGCAGGTTTTTTTTTATAGGTGACGCCCAGGTTTTTCAGTGCCTGCCAAATGGCTTTCTGGCACACCTGAAAGCGCGCCGCCCGTTCCCGTTGGTAAGCATCGGGATAACGTGCAACATCTTCAGCTAACGCCACTTTATCAAGCTTACGCCGACGGGGGGAAGAAGCTTTAACCTCGATACGACTGAGCCAGCGGGTAACGGAAGCTGAACCAATGTGGAAGCGTTTAGCGGTCTCTCTGATACTCAAGTTTTCTTGCTCTCGAATACCCAGAACTTTACGGCGAAAATCGACAGAGTGGCTCATCGCTAACTCCCTGTTAAATAATTTAGCTATACATTGTAATCAAAATTAATACGTTACGCTATAACCTGCTACGTGAATTAAAAGATAATAATGCTCAGAGGATAAAAAATATCTACGCTAAAAACTTAGCTCCCTATAATATGCAGCCTGGTTTTTATCCAGGGTCGATATATAACGCCTTTCTTACATTGTACTAACAGATAGAATTTGGTTTATGATAAAAAAAGATCGATCGTTGACAATGTCTTACTTAGAATTCAATCGGACTCAGTGGGCAGCCTTGCGTAATTCGGTTCCACTCACATTAACAGAAGAAGAACTTATTAATCTTCAAGGGATTAATGAAGATTTATCATTAGAAGAAGTTGCACAAATTTACCTTCCTCTATCACGTTTGCTTAATTTTTATATCAGCTCTAACTTACGTCGTCAGGCGGTGCTGGAACAATTTTTGGGTAGTGATGGGCAGAAAATTCCTTATGTTATTGGCATCGCTGGCAGTGTTGCTGTCGGTAAAAGTACTACGGCGCGTCTATTACAAGCATTGCTGAGTCGTTGGCCGGAGCATCGGTGTGTTGAACTTGTTACTACCGACGGTTTTCTTCATCCCAATAACGTGTTGCATGAACGTGGTTTAATGAAAAAAAAAGGTTTTCCTCAGTCCTATGATATGCATAATTTAGTCAATTTTATTGCTGAAATTAAATCAGGATCCTGTCAGGTAAGGGCTCCGGTTTATTCACATCTAATGTATGACGTAGTGCCCGATGGTAATAAACTCGTTAAACAGCCCGATATTCTTATATTAGAAGGATTGAATGTGCTACAAAGTGGGATGGATTATGCTCATGATCCCCACCATGTATTTGTTTCTGATTTTGTTGATTTTTCAATCTATGTCGATGCACCTGAAAATTTATTAAAAAACTGGTATATCAATCGGTTCCTTAAATTCAGACAGGGTGCGTTTGCTAATCCAGATTCTTATTTTCACCACTACGCTCGGTTGTCAGAAGAGGAGGCAATTAAGATAGCCACCCAATTATGGGATGAGATAAATGGATTGAACCTAAAACAAAATATTCTACCCACCCGTGAACGGGCTAGCCTGATCATGAAGAAAAGTGCTAATCATGCGGTGGAAAGTGTGCGGCTCAGGAAGTAACGGTTATTTTATTACAGCCGGGCTGCTGCCCCACCATTAGCAAAATAAGCCTTAATACCCGCAAATACGGATTCAGCTATCTGTTGCTGGAAGTGGCTAGTACGTAATTTTCGTTCTTCCTCAAGATTACTGATAAATGCGGTTTCTACGAGGATAGATGGGATATCCGGTGCTTTTAATACCGCAAATCCTGCCTGTTCAACACGGGTTTTATGTAATTTATTGATCTTGTCCATGCGTTTGAGCACTTCTTTACCAAATTTCACACTATCCTTGATAGTCGCGGTTTGTAGCAAATCAATCATCGTGTGATCCAGGTAGTGATCACCACTCTTGCTGACTCCACCTATCTGATCTGCTTCGTTTTGTGTTTGTGCTAAAAAACGTGCCGCAGTACTGGTCGCACCTTTGGTTGAAAGCGCAAATACCGATGATCCTTTAGCTGCGCGATTGGTGAAAGCATCTGCATGCAAAGAAACAAAGAGGTCAGCACGTAGCTTGCGTGCTTTAGCGACACGGACGGTTAAGGGAATAAAAACATCTTCATTACGAGTCATATAAACTTGCATATTGGGTTCTCGCTGTATCAGCGTCCGCAACCGCCGGGCTATCTGTAGCACAACATCTTTCTCGCGGGTCTTATTTTTGCCGATGGCACCAGGATCTTCTCCACCGTGCCCAGGATCAAGCATAATGACAATCGGTCGATCGCGACCCGCCTTACCTGCTGATGGTGATTTATCCGGCAGGGTGCGTTCTAAATTACCTCTATTGTAATCTTCCAACAAAGCTAATAGTGGATCGTCTTCTGTTGTCACGCCAGCGACAGGATAAAGATCAACTACCAAACGATGGTGAAATTTCGCAATAGATTTCAAGGTAAAAAGCTGTGGACTGATACCTTGTTTAAGTTCGAGCACCAAACGCAATGTATTTTTATTAAACTGACCTACTCGTATCCGCTTGAGATAGGGATCGGCTGATCGAACCTGGCTATTGATCTCCTTAAGCACTCCGTTTAAATGTAAACCTTCAATATCAATGACAATCCGATCCGGTTTAGACAACAGGAATTGCCGGTATCTGAGAGGGATATTCGATTCTAATGTAACCCGCGTATAGGTTGATGAAGGCCAAATCCGTACCGCAATAATCTGTGCAGGGGCGGCGAACCCAATTTTGCTGACACTCAGCATCCAACTTGCTGCTATAGCCTGTAACAGACGGCGACGCTCAGGATTATAAATTGAATTTGCCATGATACTCCCAAGGTCATTATTACGTCAGTTTTGCTGCTTTTAGCTTTACTGTTTGCAGTGCGGTGAAAATTCGTTCTTTGTCGGCATCACTTAGCTTAGGCTCATCGACGATTTGCATGAGTCTGTCACGGGAGACTTGATCGAAGCCGATATTAGCAGATAATCTTCGCCGTAATTCTTTAATTAATAAATCACTTGATAGCGCAATATCTGCGCGTATTTCTTCCAATTTTCTTGGCTGCCAGTCTATTTGTGGTGTTGTCAACCAATCTGCACGGTAACGATATTGAATGACTTTAGCAGTCTCCATCAATGCAGTAAAAAGTGGCTTAACGGAATCCGCATCCAAATGGTTCGCCTCCGCTGTTCTCATTGCTTTCTGTAGCACTTTTTGTTCTTGCCTGAGATCCTCAACCGCTAGATGCTTGATAGCTTTATCAGCTGCCACTTCTTTCATATAGGATAATCGTTGATCAATTAGCGAAAATACTTTATCCATTTCACTGGCATTGACCGAAAAAATTGTCATACAACTCACCAACATCCAAATTTTCAAAATTCTTGGCATTATTTTTCCTCATTAATAGACTTCTTGCATAACCGGCTGCGTGGTGTGAATTCGGCGTTACGTGGTGCTCGCAATCCTCATGTATTCGTATGTTAACGAAGGTCTCTGCACGCTTTGACTTCATATAACGAATGACGGTTTCCGCAGGAAGTCTAATATAGCCAATAGAAATTATCAGCCCCCGTAATGCAAGTTTATCTCATGTCAGTTAGCTGTGGGTAAGGAAAATCAAAGATAGCCTGCTAGATTTGTCTATCATTTTCCCGCATTATAGGCTACTGGTTTCGCGTGTTCTTTTGAGAGCCTGTTCGAGATCTACTGCATTCGCTGATACTTCGTCAGAAATGGGTTCGGAATGCTTATTTGCTTCCTCGGTATCGTATATAAAAAGTGACTGCGTTTTTTCGCCTATTTTCTTGTCTGAGCATTGCTCATGACGATTTCGAATAGGCTCTAGAGGATATTTCCATGTTTAATACCACGGCAAAAATTCGGTACCGTCTTTATGGCATCAGAAATTGCGCTACCATTCAAAAAGCACGCGCCTGGTTGGACGATCATGCTATTGCTTATAAATTCCACGATTATCGTGTTGATGGGTTAACAGCGGAACGTCTGCAAGATTTTATTGATACTCTGGGATGGGAATCTCTGCTAAATACCCGCGGTACTACCTGGCGTAAATTAAGTGAGGCAGAGCGTGCGGTGGTGATTGACGCCAGCGCAGCCAAAGCTTTGATGCTGGCACAGCCTGCGCTGATTAAACGACCTTTGTTGGAAGAATATTCCGGTAGAGTACTGCTTGGTTTTGATCCTGCTAGCTATCAACAGTTTTTTTCCGAGGCGTCATGATATGAGTTGTCCGGTCATTGAGCTCGCCAGACAATTAATTAAACGTCCATCGCTTAGCCCAGCAGATGAAGGTTGCCAGACGTTACTCATGGAACGCCTGGAGCAGATTGGTTTTAACATCGAACCGATGGATTTTGCTGATACTAAGAATTTTTGGGCATGGCATGGTCATAGTAGTGAGGAGACATTAGCTTTTGCTGGGCATACCGACGTTGTACCGACCGGTGATGAACGTCAGTGGATCAATCCACCGTTTGAACCTACGATCCGCGATGGGATGCTTTACGGTCGTGGTGCTGCCGATATGAAAGGTTCACTGGCTGCGATGGTGGTTGCTGCTGAGCGTTTTGTCGCTGCAAGGCGTAATCATGGTGGTCGCCTGGCGTTTTTGATTACCTCAGATGAAGAAGCCAAGGCGACCAACGGCACGGTCAAAGTGGTCCATGCGTTAATGGAGCGCAACGAACGACTGGATTATTGTTTGGTTGGCGAACCTTCTAGTATGCAGTGTGTTGGCGATGTAGTTAAAAATGGTCGGCGTGGATCCATCAGTGCCAATTTGCTGATCCGTGGCGTACAAGGACATGTTGCTTATGCTCATCTGGCGGATAATCCGATTCATCGTGCACTACCTGCTTTACAAGCACTGGTGGCGACGGAGTGGGATCGAGGCTATCAATCTTTTCCTGCTACCAGTATGCAAATCACGAATATACAAGCCGGTAATGGCAGCAGCAATGTTATCCCCAGTGAACTATTGGTGCAGTTTAATTTTCGTTTCAGCCCAGCACTGACCGATACACTGATCAAAGAACAGGTAGAAGCGTTACTGACTAAGCATCAGTTAACTTACGACATTGATTGGGTGCTTTCTGGTCAGCCATTTCTGACGAACGAAGGAAAGTTGCTCGAGACAGTGATCAAGGCTGTGGAGTATTACAGTGAAATCACACCACAGTTGCTCACCACGGGGGGTACATCCGACGGTCGTTTTATTGCTTTAATGGGTGCACAGGTGGTAGAGCTTGGACCCGTTAATGCCACCATCCATAAAGTGAATGAATGTGTTAAGGCTGCTGATTTACAATTACTGAGCCGTATTTATCAACGGATTATGGAGAAAATTCTTAAATAGACCTCTTGCATAAACTGCTGTGTGGTGTGAATTCGGCGTTACGCGGTGCTCGCAATCCTCATGTACTTGTATGTAGCGCGCAGTGACTGCACGCCAGGTACTTTGACTTCATACCGCACGTGATGGTTTTTCAAGAAATCTAATGCTAGACCATCTGAGCTATCGACCTTTAGAGCCTATTCGAAATTTCTTATGTTCGCTGATATTTTATCAAAAAGTGAGTTCAAAATGCTCATTGACTCCCTTTTGTTGTGTACAAAGAGTAGACTGCGTTTTTTCGCCCATTTTTTCCTCGTCTGAGCACAGCGAAAAAGATTTGGAACAGGCTTTTAGCCGTTCAAACGGGGTCTTTGCTGACGCCAGCTGTCCTGCTGTCGTGGAAAAAGCCATGTTAAAAAAGGGTAAAGATATGGGTTTCTTAGGAGATCTGCTCTGGTTGAAAGATTATTGGTGGGTGATATTGATTTTGCTGGTGGGCGTTATTTTAAATGCTATCAAAGCATTATACCGGCTTGATTACAAAAGTTATCTGAAAAATAAACCGCAATTACCTCCTCATCGTGATAATAATGCCGAGTGGGACGACGATAAAGATTAAGAATTGAATGACATCAATAGACTTTTTTCCTAATAGTGGCTCGGTGCCTATTGAGCAACAATGGGTGCCATATAGCGTAACGTATTAATTTTGATTACAATGTATAGCTAAATTATTTAACAGGGAGTTAGCGATGAGCCACTCTGTCGATTTTCGCCGTAAAGTTCTGGGTATTCGAGAGCAAGAAAACTTGAGTATCAGAGAGACCGCTAAACGCTTCCACATTGGTTCAGCTTCCGTTACCCGCTGGCTCAGTCGTATCGAGGTTAAACCTTCTTCCCCCGTCGGCGTAAGCTTGATAAAGTGGCGTTAGCTGAAGATGTTGCACTTTATCCCGATGCTTACCAACGGGAACGGGCGGCGCGCTTTCAGGTGTGCCAGAAAGCCATTTGGCAGGCACTGAAAAACCTGGGCGTCACCTATAAAAAAAACCCTGCGTCATCCCAAGGCAGACGAAGAGACACGGCGCGCCTTCCAGGACACGATAGCCTGCTATAAAAAGCAGGGAAAACCGGTCGTTTATCTGGATGAAAGCGGTTTCGCACACGATATGCCACGAACCCACGGTTATGCTGCACGAGGTCAACGCTGTTGGGGTACCCAGGATGGGCAGGCCAAGGGCCGAACAAATGTCATTGGCGCGTTACTGGGAACCGTCCTGATGGCGGTCGGATTATTTTTTTGTTCCATTAACAGTGATGTTTTTTACGCCTGGGTTACCCAGCGCCTTTTGCCTACTCTTCCTCCTCATTGTGTCATCGTGATGGATAACGCCAGTTTCCACAAACGTCTCGACATTCAGCAGGCTATCAGTAAAGCCGGGCATCGGATTGAATATCTCCCTCTCTACTCACCTGATCTCAATCCTCACTTTTACCCACAACGTTGAATGAAAAATGATTCAGGTGAAATTGGATTATTGGTAGAGTCAATAGTTAAATCAGGAAACAGGCACATGAAAACAGTAACGGGTAATGGGAATGAGTGGATCCGGGAAGAATTTCATCAAATTGATTTCGGAGATAAACGCCTTAAAGAGCGTTTTTTTGAAACAGCGGGCTTCTTATCATCAAAAGCGTCAGGTTCAATTTACCCAAGCTGTCATGGCTCCTGGTCACAGGCCACAGGAGCTTATCGATTTTTTAGCAATGAGAGAGTGAGCGAGAGCGCGCTATTCCGTACACATTGTGTGCAAACACAAAAACGTCTGGAGGGGCATTCACTGGTTTTTTTCTCTTCAGGACAGATCAGAGTTGGACTTTGACACACATAAAAAGACAGAGGGGTTGGGAAGTATATCTAAAGCCTATCACAAACATAAAATGGGGTTGATGCTTCATGCAAGTTTGATGGTAACTCAGGAGGGCTTGCCGCTTGGGTTATCCTCGCTTAAATGCTGGTCACGTGTTTCCCGAGAGGAACCCCCTCAGGAAAAACAGCGGCGGCTTTATCAATCGACAATGAAAGAGAAAGAAAGTATTAAGTGGATAGAGACCCTCTACGAGACAGCGGCGCTGATACCCAAAGATACCTGCTTAATCACGCTGGGAGACAGAGAAGCGGATATTTTCGAACTTTTTCGGGTTGCAAGCTCACTAAAAACATTTTTTATTATCCGCAACCGGAAAGACAGAAAATTTATCGATGAAAAGGGGAAAAAAACAACGGTGCAAACCGCCTTGTCAAAGACGCCGATTTTAAAAACCATAGCACTCACCCTGCCCAAAAATCAGCAAAGGGTAGCAAGAACGGCTTATGTGGATATTCGCTCCATTTCAGGCTGGCTCCCCATTAGAAATAATCTAGTTTATGGGCCTACCAATAAAGACGCTTCACGGCATATCCATGAAAAGGTTCACGTATCTGCCATCAGTGTTAAAGAACAGCCTCCTCCAGAAGGAGTAGCGCCTGTCGAATGGGTATTATTGACCCATTTGACGGCCACTGACGCCTTTGAAGCAGAAGAGAAAGTGAATTGGTATAGACTGAGATGGAAGATAGAAGAGTTCTTCAAAACACTGAAATCAGGATGTTGTGTTGAACAATGTCGTTTAAATACGGCAACCAAACTAACGAAAATGATCACCCTCAAAAGCATTATCGCCTTCAAACTGATGTATATGACCAAAATGGCAGCGTTGTGTCCTGAGGCTACCTGCACCGATGTGTTGTCAAAGATAGAATGGCAAAGCTGTATTGCAGAATACAGACAACAAGCCGCCTTCCCGAGCATCCCCCCACAGTGCTTCAGGCAATAACATGGCTGGGTCAATTGGGAGGATTTCTTAACCGACGTGCCGAGGGTTTACCGGGAATAATGTCGCTTTGGCGAGGGTATGAGATCCTGCAAGAAAATGTGAGATTGTTCATTATTCTTAATAACAAAAATTGTGGGTAAAAGTGAGGATTGAGAGCAGGTGAGTAGGGAGTGAGATATTCAATCCGATGCCCGGCTTTACTGATAGCCTGCTGAATGTCGAGACGTTTGTGGAAACTGGCGTTATCCATCACGATGACACAATGAGGAGGAAGAGTAGGCAAAAGGCGCTGGGTAACCCAGGCGTAAAAAACATCACTGTTAATGGAACAAAAAAATAATCCGACCGCCATCAGGACGGTTCCCAGTAACGCGCCAATGACATTTGTTCGGCCCTTAGGCTGCCAATCCTGGGTACCCCAACAGCGTTGACCTTGTGTAGCATAACCGTGGGTTCGTGGCCTATCGTGTGCGAAACCGCTTTCATCCAGATAAACGACCGGTTTTCCCTGCTTTTTATAGCAGGCTATCGTGTCCTGGAAGGCGCGCCGTGTCTCTTCGTCTGCCTTGGGATGACGCAGGGTTTTTTTTATAGGTGACACCCAGGTTTTTCAGTGCCTGCCAAATGGCTTTCTGGCACACCTGAAAGCGCGCCGCCCGTTCCCGTTGGTAAGCATCGGGATAAAGTGCAACATCTTCAGCTAACGCCACTTTATCAAGCTTACGCCGACGGGGGGGAAGAAGCTTTAACCTCGATACGACTGAGCCAGCGGGTAACGGAAGCTGAACCAATGTGGAAGCGTTTAGCGGTCTCTCTGATACTCAAGTTTTCTTGCTCTCGAATACCCAGAACTTTACGGCGAAAATCGACAGAGTGGCTCATCGCTAACTCCCTGTTAAATAATTTAGCTATGCATTGTAATCAAAATTAATACGTTACGCTATATGATTGACCGCGCAATGCAGGCACGTTGGTCATGGAACCCCTCTCGGAAACCAAAGCGGACCCACATTCTCATGGGTTTCGAGCAGGAAGAGCTACAGCAGACGCCATAGCTGCACGATTTAATTTTGATTGCCTAACGGATACATTGAGGAATAAATATACGGAGTGGCTCATATTTTGTGTGCTAATCAAAACTACCGACCTCAGCAAGCATTCATTTCATGTCTACGGCCAAGATAAATCTGGAAAACCATAGATTTTCATTAGGCAACAAATCTAATAAAATAATTTTAAAAATTTATTTGAAATTTCTTGTGCTTCAGTCTGATATTTTGTCAAAAACGAGCTCAAGATGCTCATTTACTCCCTTTTGTTATACAAAAAGAGTAAACTGCGCTTTTTCGCTCATTTTTTCCTCGTCTGAATGTTGTTCAAGAAGATTTCAAACAGGTTTTGATAAATTTAAAAGACGAGTGTACTGTGTCCAGGGTGGATTTGATGAAAATAACTAGCGTCGAATTAGGTTATGGCGAGCTATTGGCAATAAATAGCGTTCGGTTTCCTGCAAGATAATTTGTAGATATTCGTCATCCATCACCCGTAAAATACGCTGGATATAAGGATCTTTTCTTTCCCCTGTGTCCTGTTGTAGATTGCCTTGCCACGTTTGTAGTAATTTTTCTTTGGCTTTAGTTTGTGTTTTTTCATCCCAACAAATTTGTCCGGTTTCTGCATCAAAACAGTGTGTTAGCCATGTCCAACCACTTTTGTATAATAGCAATAGTGGTTGGCTCATTCCTCGCTGATATCCAGTATATAAAAGTTGCAAGTAACGTTGTGCGTCAGATTGCAATAAAGGCTCAAACCGCCAAATGGTTCCCTTACAACCATACATCCGACTTTCAGCATTACCTCCAGCTAGGCAATAAACGAGGTGTTCCAACCAAAGTAATAATCCATCCACAGCCGTTAATTTTGTTGGTCGCCAGCGGAGTAATCCATCAGCTTGCACTCGATGTAGCCAGCCAACTAATCTGGTTTCTCCCATATCAATATCCAGTTCCAAACTGTGATATCCACCACGCTCACTGCGGATTTGTTCCGCAAGCGGTGCTATTTCTTTTTGCTGACTCTGCCAGTATATTTCTCCAAAAGAACCATAAGGCAAAGTACCTGAGGCCTTGGATCGGGCAAAGAATTTGCCAATGTCTTCCTGTTCTATCAAGGTATTCAAAAATAGAGTATTAAATTGATAACGCGCTAAATCATCCAGGGTGAAAGGTTCCTCAGCAGATAATTCCGTTTCTTCAATCGTAAAGTTTACGCCAAGGCGTAATTGGAAGAAAGTACGTACTGGATGGCGGTAAAAACGCATCAAATCATCCAAAGTTAACTCAGTTAGTGGCTCCATCACTAGGGGGCGATTAAAATCAGGATATGCTTGACCACAGGTTTGTGCTGCCGGTAACCATTCTGCCGCATAACTTTGTTGTTCACTGCCAATGATAAAATTGTCCGCGGCAAAGGGATCTCGTGTATGCCACCTGATGATATGCTGAGCCACACGTTGAGCACTGTCATCAGCATTGAGGTCTTCGTCTCCCGGTAGATGATAACTTTGTGTTAGATAGTCAAGGAGTTCACTGACCAGGACTGAGGGATAACGTTCACTGTTATCCTGAATAGAGTTGCCAATATAACTAATATAGAACTGCTGTTGCGCGGATACTAATGCTTCAAGAAAAAGGTAACGATCATCATCCCGACGGCTGCGATCACCTCTTTGTGTTTGCTGTGCCATTAAATCAAAGCCCAGTGGTGGTACTGTCCTGGGGTAGATCCCATCGTTCATACCTAATAAACAGACAATTTTAAAAGGAATTGAACGCATTGGCATTAGTGTACAAAAATTAATTGATCCCGCCAAAAAGCGCTGACTTATCCTTTCGTTATCAAAGTGTGCTATCAAATCGTCTCGCAATAAGGTGATAGATATATTGTCAGGATATTGCGCTGCCGTACCATAGTTGATAATTTTTTGCCATTGCTGTTCTATTAATACCAGAATCTCTTCATTATCTTCAGAACGTTCGAAGAAGG
This sequence comes from Candidatus Fukatsuia endosymbiont of Tuberolachnus salignus, assembly GCF_964030845.1. Classification (NCBI taxonomy): domain Bacteria; kingdom Pseudomonadati; phylum Pseudomonadota; class Gammaproteobacteria; order Enterobacterales; family Yersiniaceae; genus Candidatus Fukatsuia; species Candidatus Fukatsuia endosymbiont of Tuberolachnus salignus. The sequence goes on along the minus strand of NZ_OZ034983.1, from coordinate 1,044,290 downwards.
TATCGAGCAACTGTTGGCATAGAGGCAACCATGCCACTAGAGTACGCGCGCTGGCTAGCTGTTGGCGCCATGAACTGAGTTGCATGAGCATTTCTGCTAGCTGCCCAACCAGTTCAGCGGCCAAACCACTCGATTCATCATAAGGTAATATTCCTTGCCAATCACCGGCGTTACTCTCCATAGCATAGCCTAAAAGCATACGGGTTAATCCAAACTTCCAGGTATGCTGACCCGTTGGTGGCAGAGAAAGTTGCCGCACATTATCATCATCCAACCCCCAACGTATCCCCGCTTCCTCTACCCATTGGCGTAAGTGACGTAATTCACCTTCATCGATACCAAATTTTTTTGCCAAACTATCAACTTCCAATAGCACTAATACTTGTTCTGAAGTGAAGCGACTTTGTGGTAAATCAAGCAGTGTAATAAATGCCTGCAACACAGGATGAACTTGACTAGATTTGCGATCTGAGATAGCAAAGGATAAGTAGCGCTCAGTAGTCGCGTTACCAAATACGGCCTGGATATAAGGGGTATAATTATCAATATCGGCCACCATCACAATGATGTCACGTGTTGTCAATTGTGGATCCGCTGCCAATAATCCCAGTAGCTGATCCTGTAAAACTTCTACCTCCCGCTGTGGGCTATGGCAGACATGTATGCTGATTGAGTGATCTTGTGGATCTAATAACCGTTTTTGATCACTACGAGTGAGGGTTTCCACAGTAACACCAATGATGGCATGATCTTCCAGCTCTAGAATATCGTGCTGCATTGTATGCAACAGGTTATCGGGTTCAACATCTACAAAGGCATGAACCTCTTGAATATCGTCAAGTTGTGACAATAAATACATATGGTCTCGACCTAATCGTCCCCAAGAGGCAAGCAAGGGATTACTGAGGTTTTGTTGACCTTCAGCATTAAATAATTCAGTCGCCGACTGTGGATTACGAAATAAATTGGGTGATAAAGATCCTTGAAAATGGCGTCGTTTGCGGCTTTCTAGCTTAGCAAGAAGAGTATAATCCTGGATATCACCCCAAAAATAGCGACAAGGATTGGTAAACATCAAATGAATTTCAATATGCTTACCTAAGGCTTGTAAAGCTTGCAAATAGATAGGAGGTAGTGCAGAAATGCCACAGATAAACACTCGCTTAGGTAAACCCGGGGGATACATATCGTTTTCATGTAATCTGCAGATAAAACGCTGATAAAGATTAGCTCGATGCCATTCGGGTTGTTTAAGCTGACGCGTATATTGCGTCAATTCCGCCCACAAAGGTGCCTGCCATTGTTGCACATCACTGAGCCCATCAATCAGCTGTCCACCTTCCCATTTTTTCAACCATTCAGGACGATAGACCAAATATTGATCAAAAAGATCGGCTACCCGTGTTGCCAATTGATGAATTTTTCGCTTTTCACTGTCATCACTGAGATAACGTTGCATTGCAGCAAAAGCGGGTCTCTCAAGTAGAGTAGGCAGTAACCACATTAATTTCCATGTCATTGCCTTTTTGCTAAAAGCACTCTCTTTAGGAATACCAGGCAGTACCTTGGTAAACATATCCCAAATAAAGGTTGCAGGCAGAGGAAACTGAATATTCGCCGCGATACCGAATTGTTGTGCTAACTGAATCTGTAGCCATTGTGCCATACCTGGGCTTTGTACCAGTATCACCTCTTGCTGAAAGGGATCCTTCAAGGGTTCGTGTTCTATCAGTACGGCAGTCAGCTCTTTTAATATATCTAGTTGATTAGAATAGTAAACCGTGAACATTACAGCTCCCATAAGGTGAGGTGAATACCACGTGTCGCACAGTTGATTTCAAACAGGCTCTTGAATTATTCCTGCGTGTCACAGAGCCAACGGTTCAATTCAACCTGTTGCTTTTGTGGTGTGATCACTTTGACATTTAATTTTACGCAACTTTCATTAATACGATCTGCATTATGAGTATATTGCCAACCCAAGGCTGGTTTTGGTAGTCTGGACTCGGAAAATGGGAAATCACCGTTTGCCAGAATCTCGATGTTTTGCTGAGCAAGTGACCACGCTTGCTTGAGCTGCCGTTGACGATGGAAACCCTGTAACAATGTCTGCTGGTATTGTAATAGCCCCAACAAAGATACCGAGAATAACAAAGCCGCAATAACGATTTCGGGTAGACTGAAGCCCTTTTGGTATTTGGCGGGTATTTGTTTTATCTCTAGCCGAGGCTGCGGATGTTTTACTCGCAACCGCCACTCACGATTATAAAAAGTTACCACTAATCGACACAAAATTCTTCATCCTTTTCGGGACAAAAATCTAACCACCGGTTTGTAACCTTCATAACCCGTTGCTCATTCATTTTTGGCATATTTCTCTTCCGGATATCCATAACGGCAGAGTGCGTGGTTTCATAAATGACTTGCTGGTACAAAACAATTTTCCGAGGTTTATGACCTGTCAGTGACCCTTCCCCTTTTAGCAGTGCACTTTCTCCTTTTAGCCAGAATGTTCCAGAAGTGATCATTGCTTTGATACAAGCTTTCAACCCGTGGGGTTGCTGTATTGCACAATGCCATTTTCCGCGCTGTCCAGTGCTGCTATGTTGTAGCAATCTCAACGGCCAACTGTGGCTGAGCCCCCAGTTTAGCGATGAAGCCGCTTGATTATAAGCTCGGAGATAGAACTGTTGGTCTTGAGTGATACGCATAGCACGATTCAATTGGTGATGTAGTCCCATTAGCAAAAATAAACTCAGCGTAAAAAATACCGCTACTGCCAATAGCGTACTACTACCCTGTTGATAAACTGATCTCATAAATTTTTACCATGAATTACGCTGTTTATCTCAAGCTGGACTGCCGGATCTCTTATTGAGTTCGCTGCAAGTTGCAATTTAAATAGATTCCCTGATGTGAGATCGCCTACAGGTGTTACGGTAAAATGGGTCACTTTTATTTCTTGTGGATCAAATAGTTTTTCCCAACCATTGCCAAAACAGTTTCTCTCTCCACGCTGTGCCTCTAAAGCTCCATGACGCAATCGGTAACCAAAATATTCAGACTTCGTATGTCCTTCGTCCTCCCAATGACCATTGCGATTAAGGTCATAAGCAACGATCATACAGGAGTTTTTCATTTCGCCTCGATCTTGACTAAAGGCTATTGCAGACCCAGAACACTGTTGATGACAGAAACCAGCCCGCCGTACATCTTTTTCGATAGTAAGCATAACTTGTCGCATTGCCTGCTCAAGACGGTAGTGCTGATATACGGTTGCAACTTGTTTGTGAAACTGTGGATAAATCTTGGCGGCGCTCAATACAATCAAACTGCCAAAACTCAACGCTAGCATGACCTCCGGTAAGGTAAACCCCATAGGGGGGTGATAGTGATGAATTTGTATGCAATCTGATTTTTTCTCTATCATGATAAATTAGCTCCTTTTCTAGGCTAGTTACAGCTTCCTCAGTTTCATCTTCGCGGCCACCGCTTTTCGTGCCTGTGGTGTTGTAAATAGACTTCTTGCAAAACCTACTACCTGCATGGTGAATTTTACGTTACGCGGTGCTCGCAATCCTCATGTATTCGTATGCATAGCTGCACGATTTAATTTTGATTGCCTAACGGATACATTGAGGAGTAAATCTACGGAGTAGCTCATATTTTGTGTGCTAATCAAAATTAAATTGCGCAGTTATATATTCATCACTACTCAACACACTGGAAAAATTAGATTATTTAATAGTACGCAACATTATGATTTTTATTAAAAATTGATAATATTCTTCTAAACACAAAAACCAGTATCTTCAGGTACAAATGGACGTACACAGTGACTATTGTGCGCCATAACGAACAACGGCTATGTAAGAAGTCTAATGACATCGTCCGATACCTGCTATCGATTTATCTTCACTGCACAACCTCATCCTGCCTCGGTTTGATATGACCAACCGGATACGCCCGGCTGAATTGACGAGAGTAAAATGACCCGGTTGCGCCGTGTTACGCCGACCATAAAACCCCATCTCATTTTGCGCAGTCGCACTCAATGAAATATTTCCAGATGGAATAAAGACGTTATCCGTTCTTCCTTCACAGGCCGCTGCTAATATTTCTCTACTGCCAAGACACCCACGACCAGAATGTTGCACCCATAACAAAATAGTATGATTATGCCAGTCAGCATCAGCTTTAATCCGGGTCAGGAAAGCTAACAGTTGCTGGGCGTTAGTCACCAACTGTTCTCGTTGTTGATGACGATACCAACCCTGCCTTCCCCACGTCACCATTAAACCCACCAGAAACATGACGAGAAGTAATTCGATCAGGCTGACGCCCTGTTGTTTTATTGCAATGGGAGATTTCATAGTTCGAGTTTAGATCGTATACATTTCAACGCTAGTGCTGAAAATGAAGGTGTGGAAACCACTCGCAAATTATTCAGTGAGTTTTCAATAGTAGATTACCTATTTGCGAGTGGAGTCACACTATCGGCAGCACTTATAGCGTAACGTATTAATTTTGATTACAATGTATAGCTAAATTATTTAACAGGGAGTTAGCGATGAGCCACTCTGTCGATTTTCGCCGTAAAGTTCTGGGTATTCGAGAGAAAGAAAACTTGAGTATCAGAGAGACCGCTAAACGCTTCCACATTGGTTCAGCTTCCGTTACCCGCTGGCTCAGTCGTATCGAGGTTAAACCTTCTTCCCCCCGTCGGCGTAAGCTTGATAAAGTGGCGTTAGCTGAAGATGTTGCACTTTATCCCGATGCTTACCAACGGGAACGGGCGGCGCGCTTTCAGGTGTGCCAGAAAGCCATTTGGCAGGCACTGAAAAACCTGGGCGTCACCTATAAAAAAAACCCTGCGTCATCCCAAGGCAGACGAAGAGACACGGCGCACCTTCCAGGACACGATAGCCTGCTATAAAAAGCAGGGAAAACCGGTCGTTTATCTGGATGAAAGCGGTTTCGCACACGATAGGCCACGAACCCACGGTTATGCTGCACGAGGTCAACGCTGTTGGGGTACCCAGGATGGGCAGCCTAAGGGCCGAACAAATGTCATTGGCGCGTTACTGGGAACCGTCCTGATGGCGGTCGGATTATTTTTTTGTTCCATTAACAGTGATGTTTTTTACTCCTGGGTTACCCAGCGCCTTTTGCCTACTCTTCCTCCTCATTGTGTCATCGTGATGGATAACGCCAGTTTCCACAAACGTCTCGACATTCAGCAGGCTATCAGTAAAGCCGGGCATCGGATTGAATATCTCACTCCCTACTCACCTGCTCTCAATCCTCACTTTTACCCACAACGTTGAATGAAAAATGATTCAGGTGAAATTGGATTATTGGTAGAGTCAATAGTTAAATCAGGAAACAGGCACATGAAAACAGTAACGGGTAATGGGAATGAGTGGATCCGGGAAGAATTTCATCAAATTGATTTCGGAGATAAACGCCTTAAAGAGCGTTTTTTTGAAACAGCGGGCTTATTATCATCAAAAGCGTCAGGTTCAATTTACCCAAGCTGTCATGGCTCCTGGTCACAGGCCAAAGGAGCTTATCGATTTTTTAGCAATGAGAGAGTGAGCGAGAGCGCGCTATTCCGTACACATTGTGTGCAAACACAAAAACGTCTGGAGGGGCATTCACTGGTTTTTTTCTCTTCAGGACAGATCAGAGTTGGACTTTGACACACATAAAAAGACAGAGGGGTTGGGAAGTATATCTAAAGCCTATCACAAACATAAAATGGGGTTGATGCTTCATGCAAGTTTGATGGTAACTCAGGAGGGCTTGCCGCTTGGGTTATCCTCGCTTAAATGCTGGTCACGTGTTTCCCGAGAGGAACCCCCTCAGGAAAAACAGCGGCGGCTTTATCAATCGACAATGAAAGAGAAAGAAAGTATTAAGTGGATAGAGACCCTCTACGAGACAGCGGCGCTGATACCCAAAGATACCTGCTTAATCACGCTGGGAGACAGAGAAGCGGATATTTTCGAACTTTTTCGGGTTGCAAGCTCACTAAAAACATTTTTTATTATCCGCAACCGGAAAGACAGAAAATTTATCGATGAAAAGGGGAAAAAAACAACGGTGCAAACCGCCTTGTCAAAGACGCCGATTTTAAAAACCATAGCACTCACCCTGCCCAAAAATCAGCAAAGGGTAGCAAGAACGGCTTATGTGGATATTCGCTCCATTTCAGGCTGGCTCCCCATTAGAAATAATCTAGTTTATGGGCCTACCAATAAAGACGCTTCACGGCATATCCATGAAAAGGTTCACGTATCTGCCATCAGTGTTAAAGAACAGCCTCCTCCAGAAGGAGTAGCGCCTGTCGAATGGGTATTATTGACCCATTTGACGGCCACTGACGCCTTTGAAGCAGAAGAGAAAGTGAATTGGTATAGACTGAGATGGAAGATAGAAGAGTTCTTCAAAACACTGAAATCAGGATGTTGTGTTGAACAATGTCGTTTAAATACGGCAACCAAACTAACGAAAATGATCACCCTCAAAAGCATTATCGCCTTCAAACTGATGTATATGACCAAAATGGCAGCGTTGTGTCCTGAGGCTACCTGCACCGATGTGTTGTCAAAGATAGAATGGCAAACGCTGTATTGCAGAATACAGACAACAAGCCGCCTTCCCGAGCATCCCCCCACAGTGCTTCAGGCAATAACATGGCTGGGTCAATTGGGAGGATTTCTTAACCGACGTGCCGAGGGTTTACCGGGAATCATGTCGCTTTGGCGAGGGTATGAGATCCTGCAAGAAAATGTGAGATTGTTCATTATTCTTAATAACAAAAATTGTGGGTAAAAGTGAGACCTCAATCCCATTGAACATCAATGGGCACAAGCCAAAAGCAAAAGAAGGAACTTAAATTGCAGCCTTGACGCCTTATTCTCTCAATATAGTGCATAATCATTATTATGTCGTTCAGCCATAAACAGGAAGGAGAGTCTGTGAGACGTTACAAAACAGCTCAGTTGGTGCGTGAGGCAGGCATAGAAAGCAAGCAACGCCGGCATCGTTATAAATTCACGGGTAAAGAAGCTTGTTATACGCCTAATCAAGTAGAGTGTGGCGATGTGACCTACATTGGTGATATATACACCAGGAAAAATGCGGCCAGTATAAAAGTAGCCTGATTAAGACAAATACCTTCCTATGAATTTTACTGTATGTAGGATGATGTTTTCTGTCATCAGACGGTTTATACCCGTGATCAATGAAGATGCTTGATTTTGAAGTCGATAAGGATCATGCTCATAGCCATGAAAATAGAGCTGACTGCTGACCAGAAAATTACCCTCGAAGCCCAACATCGTCAAAGCCATGACCGCCGTGTCTGTGACAGGATCCGGTGTGTTTTGTTGTCCGCAGACGGCTGGACTCCCCCTATGATTGCTCACTCACAGCTCATTAATGAAACCACGGTGCGGCGCCACCTTACAGACTATCATAAACTCAACAAGCTCAAGCCTGAAAATGGCGGCTCCGATGGCTATCTCAATGCGGAACAGACCACGTCGCTGGTTGAACATCTCACCCAGCCGCTCTACCACCACAATCACCAAATTGTGGCGTATATCGCTGGACGCTGGAACATCACCTTTACCGTATCAGGTCTGTATAAAGGGTTGAAGCAGCATGGCTTTAGCTATAAAAAGCCGAAAGGTGTTCCGCATAAATTTGCCGTTGAGAAACAGCAGCAATTTATAAAGACCTACAGCGAATTGAAAGACGCCGCGGGTAATGACCCCATACTGTTTATTGATGCCGTTCATCCGACACAAGCCACCAAAATAAGCTACGGCTGGATACGAAAAGGCCAGGATAAAACGATAGAGACCACCGGGAGCAGAACGCGGTTGAATATCATGGGAGCCTTGAACATCCAGAATGTGGCTAACCCCATAATCCGTGATGATGAGACGATTAACAGCGAAAATGTGGTTCACTTCCTGTCTGCCATTCGCGTGCATTATCCCATCACGACAACGGCACATGTGATCCTCGAGGGTGCAGGCTATCACCGTTCACAGCTTGTGCAAGACGCCGCGCTTACGTTGAATATCCAGCTTCATTACCTTCCGCCGTATAGCCCGAATCTAAACCCGATAGAGCGATTGTGGAAGGTGATGAATGAGCAAACACGAAACAATAGATATTACCCATCTAAACAGAGTTTTAAGAACGATATCTTAAACTTCTTTGAAGTGAAGCTACCACAAATGGCAAGTTCTCTGGTATCTCGCTTAAACGATAATTTCCAGGCGCTAAATCCTGCATCTTGATTTCACTTGGGTATATATAAAATAGATGGCAAATAACCACACAAATTACGGAAATAAGAATAGATTGATATAAAATATCGCTCATTAGGATAAGCACGGAATACATAACGACTGTATTATCGGTTTAAAAAACTTTATGAGCAGGGAGGTTAGGCTGCACTTGTGGAGTTTCATAAGACGATGAAAAATGAGTGCTATAAAGTGATGTTTCGGCGTAAAATTTATTCATCACTGGAAGAAATTAAGGATGACAGATACCCAATGAATTTCGAGTGGCAAGGCGGCAATTAATCGAATCCCAGGAGTGTACAGGTAGTACATGACTGGGATGAGTTTGAGCCATTACAAAAATCGAGCTTAGTTTTTAACATTTCATAAGGGGTTTTTCCAGCGTGTGCTTTCTGGGCTTAGTGACATCTAGAACCCCTATAAACAAATCAAAAAAACGACACCATGGAGAATGCATTATGAAGACCGTCCGCTTTTCAAAAATAGTGATGGCGTTAATGATTGTTTCGTTCGCTTTTATGATCACATTGAATAACATTCTTGACTACCGTACCAATTATGCTTTTGTGCAACATGTGTTAAGTATGGATACGACTTTTCCGAACAATACACTAATGTACCGTGCTATCACTAGCGAGAGTCTATGGCATTTTAGCTATTGGTTAATCATCGCTGGAGAAGGTTTAATCTGTCTATTTTTTCTGATGGGTAGTCTGGCGCTTTGGCGCGCACGCTATGGTACGGCAGAGGTATTCCATCACGCAAAAAAGTGGATTTATGTCGGCGCGACAATGGCAATGTCGGTCTGGTTTTTTGGCTTTATGGTGATAGGTAGCGAATGGTTTTTAATGTGGCAATCACGTGAATGGAAGGGGCAAGAAGCGGCATTCCGGTTTTACATGAGCGTACTCGGGGTGTTGATTTACATCAATCAGAGGGATAGAGATATTTCTTTATGAAAAAGGCGTGTTTCCATAGACTTGTTGCCTAATAGTGGCTTGTTGCTTATTAAGCAACAATGCGCGCCATAGAAGATAGAAGGGCCTCTAAGCGATTTTTTCGCACAAGCTAATGCAAAACGTCCCCCTAAAAATGACTAAAAAATATTTGTTTCTTGATTAGGCAGCATCTCATGAAAATTTATAATGGATTCTGGCACCACTACTACCACCAATGATGAAAATGATGTACCGGGCCAATCCCTTTGCCGACCTCTAGACTGTCTGCCTGTAACAATGCCTGTTGTAGGTAATCTTTAGCTATTTGGACACTATCTTGCCAATTATCATGCCTGGGCCGTAATGCTGCTAATGCTGCCGATAAAGTACAACCCGTACCATGTGTATGACGCGTTTTCACCCGAGCACAAGCAAAACGGTATTCACCTCCTTCGCTGGTAAATAACCAGTCAGGGCTTTCGTCGCTATTTAGATGACCTCCTTTTATTAATACGTTTTTGCATCCTAAATCCAATAATCTCTGCCCCTGTTCACACATTTGCTTTTCATTTTTCGCAATTGGACAATCCAGCAATATCGCGGCTTCCGGCATATTTGGCGTCACCAGGGAGACCTGTGGTAACAGATATTGCTTGATGGCTTCTACGGCCGTTAGCGGCAATAACGGATCACCACTTTTAGCCAACATCACGGTGTCCAGTACCACAAAACCAAGGGAATTATCACGTAATTTTTCAGAGACAATCCGTACGATAGATTCATTGGCCAGCATACCTATTTTAGAGGTATCGATACGCACATCATTTAGCACTGAATCTAATTGGGCTGATACAAATTGGGGATCGACAGCACAAATTGCTTGCACACCAAGGGTATTTTGCGCAACCAATGCGGTGATTACACTGGTGCCATAGGCTCGTAACGCAGAAAAAGTTTTTAGATCTGCCTGAATGCCAGCACCACCACTAGGGTCGGTTCCTGCAATGGTGAGCGCGTTGATGCGTTTCAAAGGATCGAGGTCTCCATCATGTGTCTATGAAATTCGCTGTGTCAGTACTCTTTATTGAATTAACTGGTACTTTACTGGATTTGCGGCGCATAGGCCACCAGCGCATTCAAAAACAGTGGAAACTGCATTACAGAATACCAATAGCGCAAAAACTACTATGATTACCCGACCCGTTTTATTCAGTATGGGGATAGACTCAGTGTTATCAAAAAATCTGTTATCAGAAAATTGACAGTCGAAAAACAGCATCACGGCAGCTCCTATGATAATCACTGAAAACAGGATAAATGCCCATGTATAAAAATGCATACCGAGGATAATATGACCATATGCACCTGTCCCTGGGATAATATGCAACAAAATTTGCCGGCCAGAGATAATGGTACCAACGACAGCACTCAGAATTGTTAGAGCATAATGGCTGGGTCGTGGGCCAAAGCGTATATTAAGAGCCAATCCTATCCCTACACCGGCAAACCCAATACGTTGCAACAAGCAAAGCGGGCAGGGAATATCGTGAAAAATAATTTGGTCAATGAATGCGATTAGCAATACAACGCCAATTGTGCTAAGTCCGAGCAGATTTAATTTGCATGCAACAGAAGGTGACATCGTGCATTCCTTTTATACTCAGAGGGGGACATTAAGTGAACCAGAAGTATGTAACCGGAATAGGACGAGAGTTAACACAGTGGCGATCAACCAGAAGAAAAGTGCAGCTCGTCGTTTCCCATTTAGAATGAAAACCAGTCCACCGGCATAGAACAGAAATGGTAACGCCATCATCAGGTTATTCCTTATCAACTGATTGCAAATTTATCTCCCGAGTATAGTAGAAAATATTGACGCTTATTAGAAAGCTATTACACCCGCTGATACTTCATCGAAAATGATCTCAACATGCGTGGTGTAACTACGTTTTTTCGCCAATTTTCCTTGTCTGAGCATCGCCTATGACGATGTCGAATGGTTTCCTGGAGTTTATGTGACATTACTGAGTGGCATGAGCTCTACTTTGTCTTAACACTGACCGTGGATGATGACGGAGTATAAAATCATGATGAATTGTCATCTCTGTAAACAGGCCGCACTGTGTTTTTTTTGACATGAGGAAGTGATTATTTTAGAGTGCGGCAGCTTTTCTGTATGGGACTAAGCTTGGGGCAAAAGTACGAGGCAATTGGAATGTCTGTTTTTTTAATGACTACAAGTTAAGTAATAGGTTGCAATTCGTTTACCTTTAAAACTGGCTTTAGGTTGGTTTTTTTCTTGTGGAAAGAGGTTTCTAGCAAAGGTTTATTTTTTTATTGAGGAACGATAGATGAAAAAATGGAGTATTTTAGCGATGGTTTCAGCAGTGATGTTAAGCGGCTGTGCGACAATAGTCGGTAAGGATACGCAATTGGTTCAGGTTAACAGTGATCCAGCAGGTGCTCACTTTGCAATAAAGGATGAGACAGGCCAGTTAGTGGCACAAGGAACGACACCTCAGGGAGTGACACTGGAAAAATCTGATGGTAGTTACTTTGGTAAGAGAAACTATCAAATTACTTTTTCAAAAGACAAATACCAACCCACAACTTTACCCATTAGAGCCAGTGTAAACGGCTGGTATATTGGTGGCAACGTCCTGTTTGGTGGTTTGATTGGATGGCTGGTAGTCGATCCTTTCCACGGTGGTATGTATACATTGCGCCCGAAAGAAACGAAACCCGCTATGGTGCCCAGTGCCCATTGAAGTTGAGGTCTTATTACTAATTCGAAACCTGTTACATTCACTGACACTTCGTCATAAATGATCTCAACATGTTTATTATATGGGGTGCTACGGTTTCACAAGAAGTTATGACTTGGGTGGTGAACCGATTTGCAGTATCACCGGTCGATAGGTACTACTGGTAGCTATTTTTTCTGCAAATCGGCGAGCCACTGTAAAACAACCGACACCGCCAATGAGCGCACCCAAAGCAGCAATAGCATCGTTGGAAAATGAAGCCTGACAAACAGTAGCGCCGATAATTAAGCCCAATAAAGGTGTCAGGTAAATGAGCAAAGCAGAACGTAATACACTGCTTCCACGGATACCGACCTCTACTCGCTGACCTGGTTGCAAAGCCTGCGCTATCGGTATCTGCAGTCGATGTTCCGGCCGTGAAAAAAACTCATCCAACAGTGCTTTTCCACACCCCCCCGATGAATTGCAGCGCTTGCATCCTGTACGCGGTTGATAACTTAGCAAGGCCATCCCTTGTTGCCATGATATCACTGTAGCCCATTCTTTCATCATACTTAAACCTTCAAATGAACCTTTTGCGAGATCTATTGTGTTGCCAATTGAGTGTCAGGGGCATGAACAGAGGTCGGTAACGGCTCCAGCCTGACAAAGGGTATGTGTTGGTCCAACCCAAATCCTTGTTCCACACGTTTACGTTGTTTTTGTACTTGTTGTTGTTGGCTATCGCCAAAAGTTCCATCGACAGGAACACCGAAACTAACCGGTGAAGCTTTACCTCCCATCATTGGCAAAGTATTAAATACTGGAGATTCTGGTTGTAAATTTAACATTGCCGGTTGATTACGTTGTTGGCTATATTGTTGAACACCGACAACTACCGCCAGGCAAACGCAGGCGGCCACGGCAACTTGAGTCACCTGGCTTGCCCAGGGGCAAACTTTTTGCCAATGCCAGCCGGATGGTCGTGGTTGATGTTCAGGCACACCAGCAGGGTTCAAAGGCACAACGGTCGCTTTTTCTCCTTCTTGCGCGTCGACGATTTTAATCACCTGCGCAACGGAATGGGCAATATCTATATGCAGCATCGCGCCCACGGCCTGATCTCTGCATAGAACACCACGGATCATGTGGTAACGTTGCCAACGTTGCTGAAGTTCGTCATCCTTTAATAAAGAATCTATCAGCTTAGTATCGAGAATTTCTCCATCCATCAAGGCGGAAAGCTTTTCTTTCTGCATGATTAAATACCTTTGCATATCCACTACTGCTGGATTAGTGGCTGAATTTTGTTATCGATAGTTTCCCTAGCCCGGAAAATACGTGAACGGACGGTACCAACCGGGCAATCCATAATGGTCGCTATTTCCTCATAGCTTAAACCCTCTAACTCACGAAGCATAATCGCCATACGGAGATCTGCTGGCAGTGATGCGATGGTTCGAAAAACCGTCTGCTCCAACTCCTCGGACAATATTAAGTTTTCAGGGTTCGATATTTCTTTTAATGCGGATGAATTTTCGTAATATTCAGCCTCATTGACATCGACATCACTTGAAGGAGGACGTCGTCCCTGAGAAATCAGATGGTTCTTCGCCGTATTCACTGCTATGCGGTACAACCATGTATAAAAAGCGCTTTCACCGCGGAATGACTCTAACGCACGATAGGCTTTAATAAAAGACTCCTGTACTACGTCGGGTATATCCCCCAGTGGAACGTATCGGGACATCAAACTAGCAACCTTATGCTGGTAACGGATGACCAGTAGGTTGAATGCTCGTTGATCCCCTTGTTGTACCCGATCAACCAATACTTGATCTGTTAACGGCTCGCTCATTCGGGGTAGACTCCCCCGAAATCTATTGCTAGGTAAAAAAAAGTAGTATTGATCATATAATTATTTTCCTGAGCAAGCTTGGTTGGGAAGCTGTTTACCTGGAGGATACTACATCCGTAGCTTTTGCTTAACCAAATAGGCTAACATGAAACTTTATTTTCTTCTGTAGGCATCATACCTTATGCCAGCATCATCTGAACATGTTAGTGATGTATTGATCATCGGAAGCGGAGCAGCAGGTTTATCACTGGCTTTGCGGCTTGCGTCACCACATTGTAATGTCACTGTCCTGAGTAAAGGATTACTTCAAGAGGGGGCCACGCTTTATGCGCAAGGCGGCATCGCTGCCGTTTTTGATGAAACGGACAGTATAGCATCACACATTAAAGATACGGAGATCGCGGGTGCGGGGCTATGTGACCCAATGGTAGTTGAATTTATCGCCAGTAACGCCCGTTTTTGCGTAGATTGGCTTATCGAACAAGGTGTCATTTTTGATCGAGAGACCGATATACATGGTGAAAAGCGTTATCATTTAACCCTTGAAGGGGGTCATAGTCACCGTCGAATTTTACATAGTGCTGATGCGACAGGCAAAGCGGTACAGAATACGCTAACAGGTAAGGCAAGTGCTCATCCCAATATCTGTGTGAAAGAACGCTGTAATGCGGTCGACCTGATTATTTCTAACAAAATCGGTTTACCCGGCACCAAACGTGTTGTCGGTGCCTATGTCTGGAATCGTGAGTTAGAAGAAGTAGAGACTTTTCAGGCGAAGGCAGTGGTATTAGCCACTGGCGGCGCGGCTAAGGTTTATCAATATACCACCAACCCGGATGTTTCTTCTGGTGATGGTATCGCGATGGCGTGGCGAGCCGGCTGCCGAGTAGCTAACCTCGAATTTAACCAGTTTCATCCTACCTGTTTATTTCATCCGTCAGCGCGAAATTTCCTGTTGACCGAAGCGTTACGTGGTGAGGGTGCCTATCTTAAACGCCCTGATGGTAGCCGTTTTATGCCCGATTTTGATTCACGCGCTGAACTGGCACCCCGTGATATCGTTGCCAGAGCCATTGATCATGAAATGAAACGATTGGGCACAGACTGTATGTATTTGGATATCAGTCACAAACCTAGTGACTTTGTTATACAGCATTTTCCGATGATTTATGAAAAGCTGCTGTCATTGGATATTGATCTGACCATTGATGCGATTCCCATCGTACCCGCAGCGCATTACACCTGTGGGGGAGTGATAGTGGATCAACATGGTCGTACTGATCTGGACGGTTTGTATGCCATTGGTGAAGTAAGTTACAGTGGATTACACGGCGCCAATCGCATGGCTTCAAATTCACTACTAGAGTGTCTGGTGTATGGCTGGTCAGCGGCGGAAGATATTCTGACGCGTCTACCCCGTGAAGAGCTGACCAGTAGTCTGCCTCAATGGGATGAAAGCAGGGTGGATAATTCTGATGAACAAGTGGTTATTCAACATAATTGGCATGAATTGCGTTTATTTATGTGGAATTATGTCGGCATTGAGCGAACCACTAAAAGATTAGAACGTGCGTTACGGCGGATCAATATACTACAGCAAGAAGTTAATGAGTATTACGCTAACTTTCGTCTCTCAAACAATCTGCTGGAGTTACGTAACCTAGTACAGGTAGCTGAATTGATTGTTCGCTGCGCCATGGAAAGAAAAGAAAGCCGGGGCTTACATTATATTCTTGATTATCCAGATAAAATAGACAATCCACAACCTACTATTCTCAGCCCTTGAACTTGACACCATAACCTGAGTGGATATGCTATGCTTCTGCTGGCCTGCTGATTGTCACTCCACACTTTTGGAGGATTTATGGATCACCGTTTACTTGAAATCATTGCTTGCCCCGTCTGCAACGGCAAATTGTATTTTAATAAAGAACATCTTGAATTGGTATGTAAAGCTGATAACCGGGCTTATCCTGTGCGGGATAACATTCCTGTTCTGTTGGAAAGCGCCGCTTACCCTCCTACTGTCGATGAGAAACTAACATGAGCTTTGTTGTCATTATTCCCGCTCGTTATGAATCACGTCGTTTACCTGGTAAGCCTCTGGCTGATATTGATGGTAAGGCGATGGTGTTGCACGTTATGGAGCGAGCACTGCAATCGGGTGCTGGGCGGGTGATTATCGCTACTGATAATAATGCTGTGGTGAAGGTCGTTGAGGCTGCTGGAGGAGAAGCCTGTCTCACCGGGCTCGATCATCAGAGTGGTACTGAGCGGCTAGCTGAGGTTATTAAACGGTATGGTTTTCCTGCCGATAATATTATCGTTAATGTACAGGGTGATGAGCCACTCATTCCTCCCGCGATTATCCGACAGGTTGTAGATAACTTGGCAACATGCGGCGCGAGTATGGCGACACTGGCAGTGCCTATTGAAAGTGGTGACGAGGTCTTCGACCCTAACGTAGTGAAAGTGGTGAGAGATGCGAAAGACTACGCGCTCTATTTTTCCCGTGCACCTATCCCTTGGGATCGGCAGCGTTTTTCTCAATCGAAAAGCAATATTGATGTAAGTCTTTTGCGGCATATCGGCATTTATGCTTACCCTGCAGCTTTTGTCCAGCGTTATGTCGATTGGTCATCCAGTCCAATGGAAAAAGTTGAATCACTTGAACAACTGCGAGTGCTGTGGCACGGCGAAAAAATTCATGTAGCACTAGCACAGGAGATACCTACTGTAGGGGGGATTGATACTCCAGAAGATCTGCAAAGAGTACGGGATATTTTTCCCTCGGTGAAATAGGCCTTTGCAGAGCTAGTGTTTGTTACCTGAAGTCAAGGATCCAGGATGAGTGAAATTTCCCAGACAATACCCGAGCTGATCGCTTGGGCACGAAAAAATGATTTTTCGATTACACTCCCTACTGAACGTCTCACCTTTCTGTTAGCCATCGCGATGCTTAATGGCGAAAGATTAGACTGTGAAATGAGCGAAAGCGAGTTGATTGATGTATTTCGTTATGTCAGTAGCGGATTTGAACAAACTCATGACACTGTCGTGCTACGTGCCAACAACGCCATTAATGATATGGTACGGCAGCGCCTGTTAAACCGTTTTACCACTGATTTGGCAGATGGCAATGCAATTTATCGTTTAACCCCTTTGGGTATTAATATTACCGATCATTATATTCATCAACGCGAGTTTTCAACGCTACGCCTTTCGATGCAACTCGAGGTTGTCGCACAAGAATTACATCGAGCAGCAGATGTGGCAGAAGAAAGCGGTGATGAATTCCATTGGCAACGCCATGTTTTTGCGCCTTTGAAATACTCGGTTGCGGAAATTTTTGACAGTATTGATATCAGCCAGCGGTTAATGGATGAACAACAAAATAGCGTCAAAGAAGATATCGCTGCGTTATTGAATCAAAACTGGCGTGCCGCCATTGCCAATTGTGAATTATTGCTCTCGGAAACTTCAGGTACACTGCGTGAATTACAAGATACGTTAGAAGCAGCAGGAGGTAAACTACAAACCAATTTGCTGCGTATCCAGGAGGCGACCTGTGGTAATGTTGCATTGGAGCGGATTGACCACCTGGTTTCTGCCTTGCAAAACAAACTGGATCGTATTATCGGCTGGGGTCAACAGACTATTGATTTGTGGATCCACTATGATCGTCATGTACATAAATTTATCCGTACCGCGATTGACATGGATAAAAACCGTGTCTTTGCACAGCGATTACGCCAATCGGTACAAAATTACTTCGATAATCCTTGGACACTGGTGTTCGCTAATGCTGATCGCCTGCTAGATATGCGTGATGAAA
The DNA here is from genome assembly GCF_964030845.1 of Candidatus Fukatsuia endosymbiont of Tuberolachnus salignus. Lineage (NCBI taxonomy): Bacteria > Pseudomonadati > Pseudomonadota > Gammaproteobacteria > Enterobacterales > Yersiniaceae > Candidatus Fukatsuia > Candidatus Fukatsuia endosymbiont of Tuberolachnus salignus. The sequence goes on along the minus strand of NZ_OZ034983.1, from coordinate 1,026,588 downwards.
CCCTAGCACTGTGCAGTGAAGAAGTCACAGGTGAATTACCACAGGATTTGGAATTTGAAGAGTTCAATGAGATTTGCCAACAACTGGCCGCTATCATCGCACAAGCATTGGCTGTTTTTCCACAACAAGCAAAACCACTTAATCTGGCGGAGGTGATGCGTGATTATCTGGCGCAGTATCCGCGCGCCCGTCATTTTGACGTAGCACGTATTTTGGTTGACCAAGCGGTTCGACTTGGTATAGCTGAAGCCGATTTTTCTGGACTATCCCCCGAATGGTTGGCGATTAATGATTACGGAGCCAAGGTGCAAGCCCATGTCATCGACAAATATTGACCTCATTATGCCGCTCAAGCTGGCGCAGGCATTAGCCAACTCATTATTTCCTTCTTTGGACAGTCAACTACGTGCTGGACGTCATATTGGCTTCGATGAACTGGATAACCATGCTTTTTTGATGGATTTTCAAGAGCCGTTGGAAGAATTTTACCGGCGCTACAATGTGGAGTTGATCCGTGCCACCGAAGGTTTTTTCTACTTAAGACCACGTTCCACCACCTTGATCCCTCGTTCTGTACTGTCTCAGCTGGATATGATCGTGGGTAAAATCCTGTGTTATCTCTACCTTAGTCCTGAACGCCTTGCTCATCAAGGGATCTTTAGCCAACAGGATCTGTATGCAGAACTGATAACGTTGGCAGATGAAAGCAAATTGCTTAAATTGGTTAATCAGCGTTCTAGCGGCTCAGATTTAGATAAACAGAAGCTACAAGAAAAGGTACGCGTCTCCCTTAACCGCTTGCGTCGTTTGGGTATGCTTCATTTTATCGGTAGTGACAGTAGCCGATTTCGCATTACTGAAGCGGTATTTCGTTTTGGTACCGATGTCCGTAGTGGCGACGATCCACGGCAAGCACAATTACGGATGATTCAGGATAGTGAGGCGATGGCGGTTGAAAAGGGTTTATTAGGGCATAACGACGATACTGAAGCGGATGCTGTAGTGGACAATAAATAGGGACAGTACGATAACGGAAAAGACGCTAGCGGAAAACACAGAGGATGAGTAGTGATGATTGAATCAGGCATAATCGAACGAGGTAAGTTTCGCTCACTGACATTGGTTAACTGGAATGGTTTTTTTGCTCGCACTTTCGATCTGGATGAATTAGTCACCACTTTATCAGGCGGTAACGGTGCGGGTAAATCCACGACTATGGCTGCTTTTGTCACCGCCTTGATCCCGGATCTGACCTTACTGCATTTTCGTAATACCACGGAAGCCGGTGCTACCACGGGTTCGCGTGATAAAGGTTTACACGGCAAATTGCGTGCTGGAGTCTGTTATGCCACTCTGGATGTTGTGAATTCGCGTCATCAACGGATATTGCTGGGCGTGCGTTTACAACAGGTGGTGGGGCGGGATCGTAAGGTTGATATTAAACCCTTTACCATTCAGGGATTGCCGATCACGCTTCAGCCAACACAAATACTGACGGAAATACTGAGTCAACGTCAGGCACGAGTTCTCACCTTAGCTGAGCTGAAAGTGCGCCTTGAGGAGATAGAAGGGGTACAATTTAAGCAGTTTAATTCGATTACTGATTACCACTCTTTGATGTTTGATTTGGGTGTGATCCCAAAACGGCTGCGTTCTGCGTCTGATCGCAGTAAATTTTATCGATTGATAGAGGCCTCTTTATACGGTGGTATTTCCAGTGCCATCACACGCTCACTGCGGGATTACCTGTTACCGGAAAATAGCGGTGTGCGTAAAGCTTTTCAGGACATGGAAGCGGCATTGCGGGAAAACCGCATGACATTGGAGGCGATACGTACTACTCAGTCGGACAGGGATCTATTTAAACACTTGATTACAGAATCGACACATTACGTCGCTGCCGATTATATGCGCCATGCCAATGAACGGCGTATTCATCTTGATAGTAGCCTGGTTCTACGGGGAGAGCTGTTTAGCAACCGTCAAAAACTGCAGGTGGAACAGTATCGTTATGTTGAGATGGTGCGCGAATTGGCAGAAAAAAGTAGCTCAGAGTCAGTTTTGGAAGCGGATCATCAAGCTGCCAGCGATCATTTGAATCTGGTGCAAACAGTCCTACGTCAGCAGGAGAAAATCGAACGTTATCAGAGCGATTTAGAAGAGTTAGCTTATCGACTGGAAGAACAAGGTGCAGTGATGGCTGATGCGGCGGATCAGCAAGCAGCAAATGAAGCAAAAGCTGAAGCTGCAGAGCAAGAAGTCGATGAACTAAAAAATCAATTGGCGGACTACCAACAGGCGTTGGATGTGCAACAGACCCGTGCCATTCAGTATCAACAGGCGTTGCAAGCATTGGATCGTGCTCGCACACTGTGCCAGTTGCCCGAACTGGCAGCCGATAATGCTGAACACTGGTTGGCAACTTTTCATGCTGTCGATCAAGAAAAAACTGCCGCTTTACTTCAGATTGAGCAAAAACTGAGTGTGGCAGAGGTTGCTCACAGCCAGTTTGAGCAGGCTTATCAACTCGTGATCAATATCGCTGGGCAGGTAGATCGTGCTCAGGCCTGGCAAAGTGCGCGTGAGTTATTACGCGATTGGCCGGCACAACAACATCTGGCGGAGCGTGTACAGCCATTACATATCGCTTTATCCGAATTGGACCAGCGTTTGCGTGCTCAACGGGATGTCGAACGGATGTTGCAAGAATTTTGTAAAGATCAGGAGCAGCAGTATCAACCCGAAGAGCTGGTAGATCTGCAACGTGAATTGGAGCAACAAGTTGCTACACTCTCACTCGGAGTCAACGACGTGGCAGAACGTCGTATGGAAATACGTCAAGAGTTGGAGCAAATTAAACAAAAAATTGCCACGTTAACTGCCCGCGCGCCCATCTGGTTGGTGGCACAGGATGCGTTGCATCAGCTCAATGAGCAGAGAAAGCGAATATTAGCGCTGTGGCGCCATCACAGCGAGTGGCATGTATTGGAAAATAGTGCTCAGATGACGGAGTACATGCAGCAATTGTTTGAATATGAACGTAAAATCACGATTGAACGCGACACAGTAGCGAATAAGCAACGTGAAATTGAAATACAGATTGAACGTTTGAACCAGCCAAATGGGGCGGAAGATCCACGATTACTCGTACTCGCAGAGCGTTTTGGTGGCGTGCTGTTATCAGAAATTTATGACGACATTACCCTTGACGACGCTGCCTATTTTTCTGCCCTTTATGGCCCTGCACGTTATGGCATTGTCGTGCCAGATCTATCGTTGTTAGTGGGACAACTGCAAAATCTAGAAGATTGTCCAGAAGATCTTTATCTGATCGAAGGGGATCCTCAATCGTTCAATAACGATGTTTTCACTGTAGAAGAGCATGGAAAAGCGGTACTAGTGAAAATCGCTGATCGCCAATGGCGTTATTCTTGCTATCCCAAAATGCCGTTATTTGGTCGTGCCGCCCGTGAAAATCACCTTGAAGTGTTATATTTGGAGCGAGCTAACTTAGCTCAGCGCTACGCTCTGCTGTCGTTTGACGTACAAAAAATTCAGCGTGTGCATCAGGCATGCAGTCATTTTATTGGTACTCACCTGTCTGTTGTTTTTGATACTGATCCAGAAGCGGAAATTCGGTTGCTTAATATTCGACGTACTGAAGTAGAACGTAATTTAACTACCCATGAAAATCAGAATCAGCAACATCAACAACAGCTTGAACGGGCAAAAGAAGCAATTTCTTCCCTTAATAAATTGATCCCTTTCGTTTCTTTACTGCTTGACGATGGGTTGCAACACCGTGTAGAAAAAATGACCGCTGAGCAGGCAGTGGCTGGCCTCGCTGCTCGTCATATTCAGCAACATGGTGAATCTTTAGCTAAATTGGAGCCTTTGCTTGCAGTATTACAAAGTGATCCACAGCAACACAAACAGTTGCAGGCAGATTACCTACAAACGAAGCAGCAGCAGCAGCAAGCCAAACAACAAACATTTGCTTTAACTGAAGTGGTGCAACGGCGAGTTCACTTTAGCTACAGTGATTCGGCTGGTATGTTAATAGAAAATGCAGATCTTAATGACGGATTGCGCCAACGTCTTGAACATGCGGAAACAGCACGTACCCGTGCTCGTGAACGATGGCGAGAGTATCAGGTTCAATTTACCCAGTACAATCAAGTTCTAGCATCGTTGAAAAGTTCTTATGATACCAAAAAAGAAGTGTTGAAAGAGCTCGCTCAGGAGTTACAGGATAGTGGTATACAGGCCGATATCAATGCTTACGAACGTGCTTCGAGGCATCGCGATGAATTGCATAGAGCGCTTCGTGACAATCGTTTACAACGTAATCAGTTAGAAAAACAGCTGATGTACTCTGAGGCAGAGACGGATAATTTACAGAAAAAGCAAGGCAAATTAGAACGCGATTACCGTCAGATGCGGGAACGAATTGTTAATGCAAAAGCGGGCTGGTGTCGGATTATGAGCATGGTGAAAGACAACGGTATTGAACGCCGCCTGCACCGCCGTGAGCTGGCCTATAGGGGGGCGGATGAGCTTCGTTCGATGTCGGATAAAGCGCTAGGTGCATTACGGCTGGCGGTCGCTGACAATGAGCATCTGCGTGATGTACTACGTTTATCGGAAGATCCTAAACATCCAGAGCGAAAAATTGCTTTCTATATTGCTGTTTACCAGCATTTACGGGAACGTATCCGTCAGGATATTATCCACACCGATGATCCGGTGGAAGCTATCGAGCAAATGGAAATTGAATTGGGACGCTTGACTGAAGAATTAACTACACGTGAGCAAAAACTAGCCATCAGTTGTAAAAGCGTCGCTAATATTATCCGTAAAACCATTCAACGGGAACAAAATCGGATCCGTATGTTAAACCAGGGCTTGCAAACCGTTTCCTTTGGTCAGGTAAAAAGTGTACGGCTTCATGTAAATATACGTGAAGCTCATGCTAGCTTACTGGAAGTACTTTCTGAGCAGCAAGAACAACATCAGGATCTGTTTAACAGTAATCGTTTAACTTTTTCTGAAGCATTAGCAAAATTGTATCAGCGCCTCAATCCTCAGGTGGATATGGGGCAGCGTTTGCCGCAGACGGTCGGTGAAGAACTATTAGATTATCGCAATTATCTGGAATTGACGGTGGAAGTTTACCGTGGCGCTGATGGTTGGCTAAAAGCGGAAAGTGGTGCATTATCAACAGGTGAAGCGATAGGTACAGGTATGTCGATTCTTGTTATGGTCGTGCAAAGTTGGGAAGAAGAATCACGGCGTTTACGGGGCAAAGATATTTCACCCTGTCGTTTACTCTTCCTTGATGAAGCTGCTCGATTGGATGCCAAATCTATCGCCACGCTGTTTGAATTATGTGCACGATTGGAAATGCAGTTAATTATTGCAGCACCAGAAAATATCAGTCCCGAAAAAGGTACAACGTACAAATTGGTGCGAAAAGTATTTAATAATCATGAACACGTTCATGTGGTTGGATTACGTGGCTTTGTTAACACGTCTCTTGAAGAAGAGGTTGTAGCTGTATAGGTTCGTCAAAAACGCGCTCAAAATGCTCACTTACTCCCTTTTTGTTGCATACAAAGAGTAAACTACACTTTTTCGCGCGTTTTTTCCTCGTCTGAGCGTCGCTCAAGAAGATTTGAAACAGGCTCTTAGGCGAGCTATCTCGGCCAGGGGTTGGCTATGCAACATCAGCTAGCGTTACGTTTTCGGCTAAGATCCTCTTTGATACGTGCCGATTTACCAGTACGTGTACGTAGGTAGTACAATTTGGCTCTACGAACGGCACCACAGCGCTTCACCTCAATGCTGTCGATGATGGGAGAGTGGGTTTGAAACACGCGTTCAACGCCCACACTCTTGGAAATTTTACGCACGGTGAATGCGGAGTGCAGGCCACGGTTGCGAATGGCGATAACGACACCTTCGAATGCCTGCAAACGTTCTGTATTTTTTGGTCGTGATTTGGTTCCTTCACCATCAACCACCTTTACCTTAACTTCCACAGTGTCACCAGGACGGAATGCAGGTAGGTTCGTCCTCATTTGTTCTTGTTCAATCTGTTTAATAATGTTGCTCATAATTAACTCTCTTATCCTAGGTAAACTGATATATCAGGCTAGTTGGCACCTTAGAACCTGTTCGAAATCTCTTGTGCTCGTCGTGTTTTGGTCAAGTAATTCGTCAAAAACGCGCTCAAAATGCTCATTTACTCCCTTTTTGTTGCATACAAAGAGTAAACTGCGCTTTTTCGCTCATTTCTTCCTCGTCTGAGCGTTGCTCAAGAAGATTTGGAACAGATTCTTAGTACACAACACGCCCCTACATGGTTTTATTGCATGGCTCTACTACGCAAGTTCTCTTGCTGAGGGTTTCATGCTCCTGTTGGAACTCAGCCAGCAGCACCATTTGCTCGTCAGTCAGAGCTAGGCTTGCCAGAAGTTCAGGCCTTCTTAGCCAGGTACGACCCAACGACTGCTTTAAACGCCAGCGACGGATCTCAGCATGGTTGCCCGACAGTAGGATTTGAGGGACTTCCATTCCATCTAACATTTTAGGACGGGTATAGTGTGGGCAGTCTAGCAATCCATCAACAAAAGAATCTTCTTCGGCTGAGGCTCGATGACCTAAAACACCCGGTATAAAGCGGGAGATTGAATCAATCAATGTCATTGCCGGTAACTCACCACCACTGAGAACGTAATCACCCACCGACCATTCCTGGTTAATTTCTGTTTTGATCACGCGTTCATCTATCCCTTCGTAGCGCCCACACACCAGAATTATCTTCTGATAAGCTGTCAGCTCAATAACACCTTGTTGGTCTAGTTTGCGCCCTTGAGGTGATAGATAAATCACTTCGGCTGCTAGGCTAGCCTTTTCTTTGGCTGCACGGATAGCTGCACGCAACGGTTGTACCATCATGAGCATCCCCGGTCCACCGCCATAAGGACGGTCATCTACGGTACGATGTTGGTCGGAAGTGAAATCACGTGGGTTCCAACAGGCTATCTCTAACAACCCTTTTCTCACCGCTCGACCTGTTACTCCGTAATCGGTTATTGCGCGAAACATTTCAGGAAACAGGCTAACAACACCAATCCACCTCGTTTTGCTTTGCTTAGCCTGGTTTGCCTCATCATACTGACTTAGTTCGGTACTCAAAAATGAGGCTCCCAATCTACTTCAACCCGTTGAGCCGCGATATCGACTTGTTTTATGACTTGCTCATCAAGGTATGGGATCAAACGTTCTTTGATGCCAAATGCATCTTTCAGGTTTGCTTTCACTACCATCACATCGTTAGAACCGGTTTCCATCATATCGACGATTTTACCTAGTTGATAACCAGACGTGGTCACTACCTGACAACCAATAAGGTCTTTCCAATAGTATTCACCATCACTTAAAGGGGGAAGCTGTGGCGCATCAACTATAATCTCTAGGTTAGTGAGTTGACTCGCGGCTTCTCGATCATCGACACCTTTTGCTTTGATGATAAGATCTCGGTTGTGGTACTTCCAGCTCTCTAGTTCGAGATGCCGCCACTGACTTGCTTGTTGGACAAACCAAGGTTGATAATCAAAAATATTGTTAGCATTTTCGGTGAATGAAAACACTCTGAGCCAACCGTGAATACCGTAAGCCGATCCCACTTTACCGAGAACAATCGGCTGCGTAGAGACGACAGAATTAAGTTGTTTGCTCATGCCACCACCTTAACGTGACGAATCAAGCGGCTTTTTTAGCTGCATCGGCCGCTTTCATTGCTGCATCGACAGCCTTTGTAGCTGCATTAGCGGCTTCTAGAGATAATTTTTCCGTTTTTTCAGCGGCTTTTTTAGCTGGAGCAGACATTTTTTCTGTTGCTTTTTCAACGGCTTTTTTAGCTACGCTTGCGGCTTTTTCAGCAGCTTTTTTAGCTACATCAGCGGTATTAGCGGCTTTTTCAGCGGCCTTCTTAGCTGTCGTTGCATTAGCTTCTGCTGCTGCATTTTTGGCTATAGACTCATTATTAGCGGCTTTTTTAGCTGCATTTTTAGCTTTGTTGGCTGCCTTTATGGCAACATCGATAACGGCATCAGCTGTTTCTCTATCTGCTTTTTCAAGTAAATTAGCGGGATCGACAGACTCTTTAGCTTCTTTTTCCTTTTTTCCGCTAATGAGCACGTTTCTTACAAGATCTTTTACTTTCAGTGTTTCCGAAATTGCCATTCCAGACACCCGCGCGGAAACGGTAGCACCTTTACGCAGCCAGTGTTCGATGCGATCTGCGTTTAAACGCAAAAGTTCAGTACGACCCTGTGCCAATGGAGCTAGCGGATTAAAAAAGCCGACACGCTCGATGAAGCGACCATCACGCGCATTACGGCTGTCAGCGACGACAACCTGGTAAAACGGCCGCTTTTTAGCACCGCCACGAGCCAAACGAATGGTTACCATAACATCCTCTTTAATTAACAAAATAACGAGATCCTGCCTAGAAGCGGGATCCTGTTCCAATACAAAAAGCCTCAGAATTCTACTGATTTCGGTGCAAAAAGCAATCTAAAGCTCGACTTTCTTAAGGCTCCTCATCCTCGATCCCTGTTAACGACCGAGGAAGCCCGGTAGCATCATGCCCCTCATGCTGCGCATCATTTTCGTCATGCCTCCATTCTTCATCTTTTTCATCATGCGTTGCATATCATCGAATTGTTTCAATAAAACGTTGACATCGTGCACTTGTACGCCTGATCCACTGGCGATACGGCGCCGGTGAGAACCTTTGATGATTTCTGGTTTAGCACGTTCTTTGAGTGTCATTGAATTAATGATAGCTTCCATACGTACCGTCATTTTATCATCCATCTGTGATTTTATGTTGCCAGATAATTGGCCTATACCGGGCATTTTATTCAACATATTGTTCACGCCACCCATATTGCGCATTTGCTTTAGCTGTTCCTGGAAGTCGTTCAGATCGAATCCGTGGCCTTTTTTCAGCTTGGTCGCCATTTTTTTAGCTTGAGCTTGATTGACTGTGCTTTCAATATCGTCTATTAGCGACAGTACGTCACCCATGCCAAGAATACGTGAGGCTATGCGATCGGGATAAAATGGCTCTAATGCATCGGTTTTTTCACCGACACCGAGAAATTTAATTGGTTTGCCTGTGAGATGGCGGATAGACAAAGCGGCTCCACCACGTGCATCGCCATCGACTTTAGTTAATACTACCCCGGTGAGAGGCAAAGCCTGGTTAAACGCCGTAGCGATATTAGCAGCATCTTGACCCGTCATGGCATCAACCACAAATAAGGTTTCTACCGGATTCACTGCGGTATGTAATTTTTTGATTTCGTCCATCATTGCGTCATCAACGTGCAGACGACCTGCTGTATCGACGATCAGCACATCGTAGAACTGGATCTCTGCTCGTTCCAAGGCACGGTTAACAATATCAATCGGTTCTTCCTGTTCATGAGATGGGTAGAAATCAATCTCTACTTCTTGCGCTAATCTTTCTAACTGTTGTATCGCCGCCGGCCGATAAACGTCAGCCGATACGACCAACACCTTTTTCTTGTGTTTTGCTTTAAGAAATTTTCCCAGTTTAGCTACACTGGTGGTTTTACCTGCACCTTGTAGTCCTGCCACCAACACGACGGCAGGAGGTTGGGCAGCGAGATTTAACTCGCTGTTGGCATCACCCATTGCTGAGGTCAATTCACGTTTGACTATTTTTATCAGTTCTTGACCTGGCGTAAAGCCTCTATTGACGGTTTTGCCCAGAGCATGTTTTGTAATTTCGCTAATAATAGCCTGTACCACTGACAAAGACACATCAGCGTCGAGTAGTGCCACGTGGACTTCACGTAGGGCATCTTTAATATTTTTTTCTGTCAGTCGACCACGGCCGCTGATATTGCGCATTGCGCCTGACAATCGATCAGTTAAATTTTCAAACATCGTTTTATGCTCAGATATAAACAAGTCGCTTGGGCGACAAAAACCATGCTGGCGCACAATACGCCGCACTCGGCGATACAAATAATAAGGTGATTGTAGCACGAAGCTGGAATTATCGAATCTGTTTGAAATCTGTTGTGTTCGCTTATCTCATATCAAATTAAAATACTTATCCAAACAAAGAAAGCCAATAAAATAGCCAACAAGACTGCCGCCGAAGCCATATCTTTCGCCTGACCTGACAGTGGATGTAATTCACTACCAATACGATCAACAGCCGCTTCAATGGCACTGTTTATTATTTCAACGATGATGACCAGTATCACCGATCCTATCAATAAAACACGTTCGATTATCGTCAAATCGAGGCAGTAGGCAACTATGATGGCGGCAATAGCCGCTACAGTTTCTTGGCGAAAAGCCGCTTCATTTTTCCACGCCACCCGTAATCCTTTTACCGAATAGTGGGCAGCTCTGTAGAGACGGATTAATGCTGCTGTCTGATTTTTCATCAATTAATAAGCCCTTATCGTCGTTGAGTCGTAACCTTCACTGGCGGTTTCTGGTATCCTTGTGCTGAATTGCTAACGAGAGGCTTTACCTTGTTATGTCAGGTTGGCGTAAAATATACTATAAGTTACTGAACTTACCACTTAATTTTTGGGTAAAAAGCAGGGTTATTCCGGCAGATCCGCTGACAGAATTAGGTCTGGATCCCTTATGTCCTGTTCTGTACGTGTTGCCTTATTATTCTAAAGCTGATTTGCTGACGTTACGGACGCAGTGTTTGGCGCAAGATTTGCCTGATCCCTTAGATCCCTTAGAAATGGATGGTAGGCAACTCCCCAGCTATGTTTTCATTGCCAGGGGTTCTAGAGCGGCGCCTGATTGTCGTTTTAAACAGGAATCGGTGAAGTTGTTTCACGATTATTTAGATCTGCATCGCAATAACCCTGAATTGGATGTACAAATGTTGCCGGTCTCGGTGATGTTTGGGCGTTCACCAGGTCGTGAGCAACATGGCACACTACGTTTACTTAATGGCATACAAAAATTCTTTGCTTTATTGTGGCTAGGTCGTGACAGCTTTGTTCGTTTTTCAAACAAAGTGTCATTGCGCTATATGGCGGATGAGCACGGTACAGATAAAACCATCGCTCATAAATTGGCTCGGGTAGCCAATATGCATTTTTCCCGACAACGTTTGGCTGCGGTTGGACCAAGCTTACCGGTTCGTCAAGATCTGTTCAACAAATTGCTGTCTTCTAAAGCTATTGAAAAAGCGCTATTGGATGAAGTACGTATAAAAAAAATTTCTTATGAACAAGCGCAGCAAAACGCCATGCTACTGATGGCAGAAATCGCTGCTGATTTTTCTTATGAGGCGGTACGTTTTTCCGATCGTGTATTGAGTTGGACTTGGAATCGTCTCTATCAGGGGATTAATGTCCACAATGCCGAACGGGTACGCCAGTTGGCACAGGATGGGCATGAGATAGTCTATGTGCCCTGTCATCGTAGTCATATGGATTATTTACTGCTCTCCTATGTGCTTTATCACCAAGGTTTGGTGCCACCCCATATCGCGGCGGGAGTTAATCTGAATTTTTGGCCTGCGGGGCCAATTTTTCGCCGTTTGGGGGCGTTCTTTATCCGCCGTTCTTTTAAAGGCAATAAACTTTATTCGACGGTATTTTGTGAATATCTTAGCGAACTCTTTACCCGTGGTTATTCGGTAGAATATTTTCTTGAAGGAGGGCGTTCTCGTACAGGGCGTTTACTGGAACCTAAAACAGGCATTCTATCTATTACTATTCAGGCCATGTTACGGGGGGGGACACGTCCTATTACACTGGTGCCAATTTATATTGGCTACGAGCATGTGATGGAAGTGAGCACTTACGCCAAAGAATTGCGTGGCGCAGCCAAAGAGAAAGAAAACCTGCTGCAAATGATACGTGGTCTGCGCAAATTGCGTAATCTGGGGCAAGGCTACGTGAATTTTGGTGAACCTTTATCGTTGATGACTTATCTTAATCACCATATCCCTCAATGGCGTGAATCCATTGACCCTATTGAGGCACCACGTCCGAGTTGGCTGACGTCGGTAGTGAATGATCTAGCAAGCCAGATTATGGTGAGGATCAACAATGCTGCCGCCGCCAATGCGATGAATTTATGTTCGACTGCGCTGTTAGCCTCGCGTCAGCGTTCATTGGCACGTGGTCAGCTGCTTGAACAGCTTGATTGTTATTTACAACTTTTGCGTTATGTGCCCTACGCTCATGACGTCACTGTACCGGATAAAACGCCGCAAGAATTGCTTGATCATGCATTAAAGATGAATAAGTTTGAGTTAGAGCAAGACAACATCGGCGAAATTGTGATTTTGCCACCTGAGCAAGCTGTGTTGATGACTTATTATCGTAATAATATTCAGCATTTGCTGGTACTGCCTTCATTGATTGCTAGTATGGTCATTCACCACAATGGTATTACGCGAGTAGAAATACTGCGTCAAATAGAAATAATTTATCCTATGCTGCAAGCTGAACTCTTTTTGCATTACAGTAAAGAGCAGTTACCGCAGATACTGGATACTTTGTTTGATGAATTGGTTCGTCAACAGTTAATTTGTGATACCGATAATCAGTTAATAGCAAATGTGGCACGTATCCGTCCGTTACAACTGTTAGCCGCCGGAGTGCGTGAAACATTACAACGCTATGCCATTACCTTTTTTTTACTCAGTGTGGATCCGCAAATAACACGAAGCGTCTTAGAAAAAAAAAGCCGTATTATGGCGCAACGTCTATCGGTATTACATGGTATTAATGCTCCCGAGTCTTTTGATAAAGCCGTGTTCACAACACTAGTAACGAAGTTACGTGAAGAAAACTTTATGAGTGACAATGATAATTCCATCGGAATGGATACGACGTTACAAATTTACCGTATGCTGAGCCATCTGATGACACCTGAAGTGAAATTGACCATTGAAAGTGCAAGCATAGCTGTGAAAACTGATACCACCTTGGTATTATCAAATGGATCTCCATCAAATACTCAAGATTAGTTTTTTATTATCATATTAAAAATAAATAGGCCATGATTATGCTTGGCCTTATTTATATAAGTATAATCTTTAATATTAGGGTAATAAATTCATCTCTCATCCTATTTTTTTATCTAAAAAGATTACGACAGTGGATTATAACAATACAATGGTGTTAAGCCGCTTGACGAATACCTTTTATTAAACTTTACTGTATTTATGTGAGTAAATTTTTTATTTAACGAATAGGAAGATAAAGCAATAATACAATCCTGGCTAGGCTGATATTATTGCCGTTGTCTTATTATTTTATAATCTATTTTTATCATCTGAGCATCGACTAAAAATTTATCCCTCTCAATTTTTTGCATAATAAATTTTATGTAGTTGGATAGCTATTGCCTGCTGTATTTTTTGGAGAATAAGAACAGTATGAATAAAAGCTATTATTTGATACGAAATAAAGTACAGGATGTTTTAGTCATGACTACGGAGTCCTCTAAAATTAATAGTAAAAAAAATGCGAGTCTATTAATATTTTTTGTAAATAATAAATATATATTTAATCGGTTTAATGAATTATTTAAATTGATGCTAAAATCGATTTTACTGGCGTTAGCCAGTGATATTTTTTGTCTTACTACAGCATTAGCAGCATATTCACTGAATAGCACCTCAAGCGGTCAAGTAGTCTGTTATGGCAATGAGCCTCCGGGAGTCAATAGCATTAAACCTTTTATTCCACCCAAAGGTGTTGTGGTGAATGCTGCTGTTCATAACCCTCAACATTTGGATATTAACAGCGGTGACTGTCTTGTTTCAGGCGTGCAAGAGTTTCAATATACCACCTTGAATGGCGGCTTGGTTTTTTTTGATCATGTTGCATCTTTTGGCAGGGGGATTATCAGCGCCAATGGTGGCATGATGGAAACACGTACCGACCAGCTTAGTCTTGAGAATGACATCCATTTAGAAAGTAATGGGTTAACCGTGCAAGGTGCTAATGAACTCCGGCTATTAGGGACTATTATGGGTAGCGGTAGTTTAACGAAATCCGGCTCTTCTAATTTGCTATTGAATGCTTCTAACCGTTATCGTGGTGGTACTTTTGCGACTGGCGGCATTATCACTCTCGGCAGCCAGTTAGCATTAGGTAGCGGTACCTTGACTGTAGAGGGTGCGACTTTCCTGGATACGACGCTTGGTATGGGACTCAATAATGCCGTCGTGCTTAATGCGGATCTGTCACTGACAGGCAATTATCCGATGATCATCAATGGGATGATCTCAGGCCAAGGGGGAATACATAAATACGGTAGTGAGTTATTGGAATTAACAGAGGCTAATAGCTACAGCGGTGGTAGTTTTTTATATCGTGGAATGTTATTCCTTAATCACAAAGAAGCACTGTCCAGTGGTGCCTTGACGGTTGAAGGACATTCGACCCTTGATGCTCAAAGCGGAATGCGGTTGAAAAATGATCTTAAACTTAATGCCGGTCTCAATTTGGTGGGTCGTTATTTAACGTTGAACGGTACAATTTCAGGCACGGGAGGGATAACACATTTAACTTCCTCACCACTGACGTTGAACGCAGCTAACAGTTATAGCGGTGGCACCTTCACCACGGGTGGAAAACTGGTTCTCGGTGATAATAAGGCATTGGGTAGTGGCGTTTTAGCAGTCGATGGAGAGACGATACTGGATAATTGGCAAGCGCTAGTACTGAATAATGATATAAATTTGAATGCTGACCTCAACGTGGGAGGCAGTCGCAATCTGGTGCTTAAGGGTATCATTTCAGGTACTAAAGGGATAAAAACAGGAGGGACGGCTTTGCTGACGTTAAATGGTGCTAACAGTTACAGTGGTGGTACCATCCTAAGTAACGGGAGTTTGACACTCGGTAACGATACAGCATTGGGCAGTGGTGTAGTGAGGTTAGAAACAGATCTGACTTTGAATAGCTCTATCCCGTTAACACTAGATAATGCCATGGTGTTAAATAAGGATCTCAAGGTGGTAGGTTATCACGATCTGACTTTAAACGGGGTAATTTCAGGTACCGGCGGGATCTCGAAATTTGGCATAAATCATTTAATGTTGAATGCGGCTAATAGTTACAGTGGCGGTACTTCTTTTGATAACGGAATGTTATCACTGGGTAACGATGCTGCACTAGGAAGCGGTACATTAACTGTCCATGGAATGTTCAACTCATTAGAGACGACGACTCCACTCACCTTAAATAATCCTATCGAACTCGTAGGGGATCTCAAGATAGCAGGAGATCACGATCTGACTTTAAACGGGGTAATATCTGGCGGTGAATACATAGATAAACAGGGCCCTGCTACTCTGAGATTAAATGCGGCTAATAGTCATGAAGGGGGTATTTTGCTGTATGGTGGAAAACTGCTGCTCGGCCATCATGCAGCATTAGGCCATGGTAGCTTGATGCTGATGAGTGAGGGTGGCAGTCTGGATACCACCACTGAGTTGACGTTGAGTAATAAGATTAAATTATGGGAGGCGGATCTTAACTTGGTAGGTAGTCATGATTTGACACTGAATGGAGAGATTTTGGGGCCAAAGAGGATAATAAAATCAGGTGCGAACACACTGATATTGAATGCGGCTAACCACTATGAAGGGGGTACTCTCTTTAACAAAGGAAAACTGCTACTTGGCCATCATACCGCATTGGGCAGAGGTGCATTGCAGCTCAGCGCAGAGGAGGTAAGTTTGGATACCCTCAAGGTGCTGACGCTGGATAATAATATTGAACTCAATGCCGATCTCAATGTAGCAGGTAGTCAGGATTTGACGTTAAACGGAATAATGACCGGCATCGGGAAGATAATCAAGTCAGGTTCTGTTGCTTTGAAATTGAATCAGCCTAACGATTATAGCGGTGGCACTGTCCTTAATAACGGAAAACTATTACTTGGAAATGATACAGCACTGGGCAGTGGTATTTTGACTGTCGAGGGTGCCGCGACCCTGGACACCACGACCAGGTTAGCACTCGATAATCCCATCGAACTCGGGGCGGATCTCCATCTAAATGGCAGTCACGATCTGACATTGAATGGTGTAATTTGGGGTGGCAGAGGGGTAACCAAATCCGGTTCTGGCACACTGACGTTGAACTCATCTAATCGTTATACCGGTGGCACCGTCCTCAATGACGGAAAATTATTGGTTGGCAGTCAAACAGCGTTAGGCAGTGGTGCTTTAACGGTAGCCGGATCGGCGACGCTAGATACGGGATCTATGCCGATGTTGGATTTGGATAATGCTATTGAATTGAAAGCCGATCTCGATATAGCAGGTCGTTATGCGATATTAAATGGCCCTATTTCAGGGCCGGGTGGGATAACGAAATCAACAGGTGCGCCACTTACGTTAAATGGGGTTAACAGCTATAGCGGGGATACGATCTTGTATGACGGAGAGCTGTTACTGGGTCGTTCAGCGGCGTTAGGCAGCGGTAAGTTGGTCATCAGGGGAGCAGCAATCTTGGATAATAAGATCGAGATGACGTTAGATAATGCCATTGAGCTTAATACTGATCTCAAAGTAATGGGTAGAAAAGATCTCACATTGAACGGGGTGATGACAGGTGACGGAGGGATAACGAAATTTGGCAACGGCACCTTGACGTTGAATGCAGCTAATCATTACGGCGGTGTTACTGTTTTGGATGATGGCGTACTGGTGCTCGGAGCGGGTGGTAGTTTTGCGGCAAACAGTGCGGTGAATATCACTGGCTCCGAGGCGCAGTTGGATATCTCAGCAGCAGGCGATCAAACTATAGGTTCATTAATAGGGGTAACAGGTAGTGGCGTGAACTTGGGTGAGCATACTCTGACCTTTGGCGACGGCAGCAATCAAACCTTTGCTGGCGTGATCAGTGGCAGCGGGGGGCTGATAAAAGCAGGTAGGGGGAAAGCTATTCTAAGTGGTACTAATACCTTTACCGGTCACACTACTATTAATGCCGGTACGTTACAGATTGGTGATGGTGGCACTACGGGTAGCTTAGTTGGTGACATTATTAATCATGGTTCACTGATATTTAATCATGCCAATAAACATGTTTTTGGCGGCGTTATCAGCGGAATAGGTAACCTGGTTAAGGAGGGAAATGGCGTGTTAGTATTGGCAGGAAATAATACTTATAGTGGTATGACCGTAGTAAATGCGGGTACGCTTGAAGTAACAGGTTCATTGGCTCATGCAGAGGTTAACGTGAATAATGGTGCCACCTTCCAGGCTGCTGGCACCATAAGAGATGTGACGATTGGTAGTGGTGCCACTGTTTCTGCCGCTCCCATTCCTCCGGTGGATCAGCGCGTTGATGACTTACAACGAGTCAGTGATATTCGTTCTGTCGTAGAAGGGGCTGATGATAATAATCACGATGATGTGCAGATTGTTTCGCAACGTTCAGAGGAGAGGGATACAACCAGGGCTGCCGCTTTGTTGGCGGCACCTATTGCTGCTGCTCCCATTCCTCCTGTGGATCAGCGTGTTGATGACTTACAGCGCGTCAGTGATATTCGTTCTGTCGTAGAAGGGGCTGATGATAATAATCATGATGATGTGCAGGTTGTTTCGCAACGTTCAGAGGAGAGGGATACAGCCGGGGCTGCCGCTTTGTTGGCGGCCCCTATTGCTGCTGCTCCCATTCCTCCTGTGGATCAGCGCGTTGATGACTTACAGCGCGTCAGTGATATTCGTTCTGTCGTAGAAGGGGCTGATGATAATAATCATGATGATGTGCAGGTTGTTTCGCAACGTTCAGAGGAGAGGGATACAGCCGGGGCTGCCGCTTTGTTGGCGGCCCCTATTGCTGCTGCTCCCATTCCTCCTGTGGATCAGCGCGTTGATGACTTACAGCGCGTCAGTGATATTCGTTCTGTCGTAGAAGGGGCTGATGATAATAATCATGATGATGTGCAGGTTGTTTCGCAACGTTCAGAGGAGATGGATGCAGCCAGGGCTGCCGCTTTGTTGGCGGCACCCGTTTTTGCTGCTCCTACTCCCCCTAGGAAAGAGTACGTTGATAGCTTACGAGTAGCCGGTAATATTAATTTTTCCTCTGGATCTTTCTATGATGTGCGTGTTACTCCGCAAAAAAGTGGCATCATCAATGTTGCCGGTAATGCCACCCTATCTGGTGCAGCTGTCAAAGTGGCAGTGACACCAGGTCGTTATCAATTGGTTAATCGATATACCATTCTTACTGCCGATGGCGGTTTCAATGGTATGTTTGTCGATACAACGTCTGATTTGGTGTTTCTTACGCCAAGTTTACGTCAGGATGCTAATCGTATTTTTCTTACTTTGTCGCGCAACGACACGACTTTCGAGCAAACAGCACAAACGCGAAATCAGAAGAGCGTGGCACGAGCACGGGATAACGCCGATGCTACAACCCTGATTAATAGGCATTTATTGCCTCTTGATATGGCCTCTGTTCGCACTGCATTCGATCATTTATCCGGCGAGATTCAGGCCAGTGCACAGAGTATTTTATTAGCTCATAGCCATTACACCAGAGAGACGGTGATGGCACGTACTCGAGGGGAGTATTTTATGCCCAATCCGGCGACCTATCATGTTTGTGCGTCTCACGATCAGTCAATACAACAAAATAAATCGTTCATCCCCAACGAAACATGTAGTGATCCCGTTCAGGAAACGGCGACCGTTTGGGGGCAGGTACTGGCTGGTAAAGGCAATTTAAAAGGGGGGGAGAATACTAACGCGGTGAATTATCGTACCACAGGGTTTGTTATGGGTAGCGATATGGTGTTGAATGATCGCTGGCATGTCGGTGCCGCGGGTGCGCTAGGTCATACCTTCTTTAATACCAATCAGATTGATAATTCGGGTTCCGTCAATCATTACCATTTGGCATTATACGGCGGCACAGGTTTTGGTGCACTGGCTGTGCGACTGGGGGCCGCTTATACCTGGCATCATCTTGATATTGATCGCCGGATTGTCTTTCCTAGCTTTAGCGAGCGTGCGCAATCCAGGTATAACGCAGGGACAATGCAGTTTTTAGGTGAACTGGGTTATGCCATTACAGCAGGTTCGGTCATGTTTGAGCCTTTTGTGAGCCTGGATCATATTAATTTATACAGCGATGGATTTACCGAGACAGGGGGAGCGAGCGCATTGGTTGGTAATAAAAATAGCCAGCATGTCGCTTTTTCAAGCTTGGGTTTAAGAGCGCGGACGTCTTTTGATATTTTGGGTTTGACGGTGAGTGGCCATGGTTCTATCGGCTGGCGGCGAGGGTTTGGCGATCTTATACCCAGGACAAATCTCACTTTTGGCGACCAAAGCACCACTTCCTTTGAGATAATCGGTGTTCCCATTACCGATGATAGTACGTTGATAACGAGCGGCATCGATGTCAAGATCAGTAAAAAATTCACTTTAGGGCTAGGGTACTCGGGTCAATTTGCCGCGAAAATGCAAGATAATGCCATTAACGCTCGAGTGATATGGGAATTTTAATAAACCTTGTAAAAGTGCCGTTGATTAATAACTATTTTGAATAGGCCACTGGGATCCCGTGTCAAGCAGTAGGTTTTATGAGAAGTCTACTATATAATCCGCTCCCCTTAACGCTGATTCGACGTTAGACTTCTTGCAAAACCTACTACCTACTGCGAATTCTACGTTACCTGGTCGCAATCCTCATGTACGTGCTCCAGGTGCCTTGACTGCACAAGCCCTCACTACGGTTTTGTAAGAAGTCTATTGTTGAGAACGAAGCTCAGACGAAGAAACAATTGGCGTGGATCCCCTTAAAAATCAAATAGAGGTTGTTATGGCTGTTGAACGTACCTTATCTATCATCAAACCTGATGCCGTTGCTAAAGATATTATTGACGCCATTTATGTGCGTTTCAAGATGGCTGGATTCAAAATTATTGCAGCAAAGATGGTGCACTTAACTCAAGATCAGGCAGAAGGTTTCTACGCGGAACATAAAGGTCGCCCATTCTTTGGTGAGTTGGTTACATCTATGACCTCAGGGCCAATAATGCTCCAGGTCCTGGAGGGTGAAAATGTGGTGCAACGTCACCGCGATATGATGGGTGCGACTGACCCGAGTCAGGCACTGACAGGTACGCTGCGTGCTGATTTCGCTGATAGTGTTACCGCTAATGCGGTGCATGGTTCTGATGCAGTTGCATCGGCTCAACGTGAAATTGCTTATTTTTTTGCCGCAGATGAAATTTTCTCGTGTAGCTAATCTGTAACATTCTGCGCTCTGGATGAGTTAATTTTCCGGAGCGTTCAACAAGGTCACGACGTTTATGCCCGAACAATTTTTATCGTCTCCTATTTTATCCGATGTGACGCCTCCATCTGGACAGATCAAGACTGCCACTGTGGTTAGCGCTAAAATTAATTTACTTGATTTAAATCGCCAACAATTGCGTGAATTTTTTGCCCGAATGGGTGAAAAGCCCTTTCGTGCCGACCAAGTGATGAAATGGATATACCATTATTGTTACGATGATTTTGAGCAGATGACCGATATCAATAAAGTATTACGCACCAAGCTACAACAAATGACAGAAATCCGCGCACCTGAAGTGGCGCAAGAGCAACGCTCGGCGGACGGTACTATCAAATGGGCGATTAAAGTGGGTGATCAGCAGATCGAAACCGTCTATATCCCGGAAGGTGACCGTGCCACCTTGTGCGTTTCTTCACAGGTAGGTTGTGCATTGGAATGTAAATTCTGTTCAACCGCCCAACAGGGATTTAACCGTAACCTGCGAGTCGCGGAAATTATCGGCCAAGTATGGCGTGCGGCTAAAATTATCGGCTCTTTGAAATCAAGTGGTCGCCGTCCGATCACCAATGTCGTCATGATGGGGATGGGAGAACCGTTACTTAATCTGAATAATGTGGTACCGGCGATGGAGATTATGATGGACGATTTTGGCTTTGGTCTGTCTAAACGCCGTGTCACTTTATCGACCTCTGGTGTCGTACCGGCGTTGGATAAACTTGGTGATATGATCGATGTGGCCTTGGCAATCTCTCTCCATGCCCCGACGGATGACATCCGTGATGAAATTGTGCCAATTAACCGTAAATATAATATCGCAACTTTTTTAGCCGCTGTGCGCCGTTATCTAACAAAATCTAATGCTAACCAAGGGCGTGTTACCGTTGAATACGTCATGCTCGATGATATTAACGATCGGATAGAACAAGCCCATCAATTGGCTAACTGCCTGAAAGATACGCCTTGCAAGATTAATCTTATCCCCTGGAATCCTTTTCCAGGTGCGCCCTACGGTCGTAGTTCCAACAGCCGTGTGGATCGCTTTGCCAAGGTGTTAATGCAGTATGGTTTTACTACCATTGTACGTAAAACCCGTGGTGATGATATCGACGCGGCTTGTGGTCAATTAGCGGGAGAGGTGATTGACCGTACAAAACGAACGTTGAAAAAGAAAATTACCGCTGAAACTATCGGCATAAAAATAGTTTGAACGTTGTTAGAACCTATTCGAAATCTTTTATGCTCACTGATACTTTGTCAAAAATGGGCTCAAAATGCTCATTATTCTATGTAAACTGCGCTTTCTTGCCCATTTTTTCCTCGTCTGAGCGTCGCTTAAGAAGATTTGGAATAGGTTCTTAGACTTCTTGCAAAACCGTAGCGAGGGCTACGAAGTCAAGGTACTTGGCATGCAATAGCTGCACGGTACAGTACATGAGGATTGCGAGCACCAGGTAACGCAGAATTTATAGCACGTAGTAGGTTTTGTAAGAAGTCTATTAAGACGAGGAGATAAGGCGCGGATTTCTATCTAACCTGTGTTAAAATTTTTCTGCGCTTGTTATTGAGGATGAGGAAGAGAGTAGACTTCTTGCAAAATCGTAGTTCGTTATGCGAAGTTAAGGCATCTGGCGCTCAGTGACTGCATGGGACGCGAATATATGAAGATGACGAGCACCAGAGGTTCTGCAAGAAGTCTATTGAAGGGTGATATAGCTCTAGGGACAGGATGGAAAGCATGAAGCTAAATAGGCTGTGGGCAATATACTTAACGAGTAGCATATTAGCGGGTTGTTCAGTATCACAGGATAAAACTCGTCAAGTGGTCGCCGGGCAGACGCGTTTGCAACTCGGTCTAGAATATTTGCTGCAAGGTGATTTCAATGCTGCTCGGCAGAATATTGCTAAGGTTTTGCATGCTGATCCGCAGAATTATCAGGCTCAGTTAGCGATGGCTCTTTATGAGCAAAGGGTTGGCGAAAATCGTGCGGCAGAGCTACGCTATCAGAAGGCGATGAAACTTGCTCCGGCAAAGGGTGTCGTATTGAATAATTACGGTGCGTTTTTGTGTGGTTTAGGGCAGTATGTATCCGCACAGCAGAAATTTAGTGCATCTGCGGCGTTTCCTGATGAAGGTCAAGTGGCAAATAGTCTTGAAAATTCGGGTTATTGTTTTTTACAGGCTAATCAGAATGCTCAAGCCCGGATGCGCTTAAGTCGTGCGTTGCAGTATGATCCTGGTAAAGGAAAGCAGTTGCTCGTTGAAGCTGAAAGGCATTTGGCGCTAAGGAACAGTGCTAAAGTACAGTTGTTACTAGAGGTGTACCAAAATATTCTGCCAGCGAATGCTGAAAGTTTATGGTTACAAATTCGTTTCGCCGCATTGGCAGGTCGTCAGGATAGCGTACGACGCTATGGCCAGCAGCTTGCGCGAAATTTCCCACAATCCAAATAGTACCAGCATTTTCTCGCCCATGAATACTGAAACCGGCCAAGATAACATTGTTCCAGAGACGACAGGTGCGCGCCTGCGTCGAGCTCGCCAGGCATTAGGATTAACAGAACAGACTGTTGCAGAACGTCTGTGCCTAAGGGTGTCTACGGTCCGGGAGATTGAAGAAGACAAGATGCAAGCTAATCTGGCTTCAACGTTTCAACGTGGCTATATTCGTTCTTATGCCAAACTGGTTCATATCCCAGAAGATGAGTTATTACCACTGCCCACGAAAGATGTAGCAGGGGGGATAACTAAATCTTCCTTGATGGGAGGTGTTTCATTAGGTAAAAAACGTAAAAAACGTGACACCTGGTTAATGGGCCTCACCTGGTTGATTGTGCTGATTGTTTTGGGTCTAACCTGTGCTTGGTGGTGGCAAAATCATCAAATTCGTCAGGTAGAGATTACGACTATGGTGAATCAATCGTCTTCTTCTGTGCCGTTACCTTCTGCACAATCGTCTGTTATACAATCGCCTACTACACAACGGTCACATGGTGATGGATCCGTTGCTCTTTCGCCGCCTGACGATCGTGATGTTGTTAGCGGCAAAAGAAATGAAGTACCTTTGGCTTCTAACCTTGCTGGGGTGACGCCAGTGGCGGCCAAGCAAAACTTGCTGCCGTTTAATGGTTCTCCAACGGGTGCTAGTGGTAATGGCTCTATTGCTATGGTATCTGACACAGTCATGGCGGAACCTTCCACTGAGGCAGTGGCGGTGGATCGAACAACCTCCGTAGACAGTGCGATGCCTTTATCCATATCCACGAATGATGCCACGTTCGAATCAAAGAGCGACTTGCTCATGAATTTTTCTGCGGATTGCTGGATACAGGTTATCGATATTAGCGGTAAGACATTGTTCCGAGGCATACAGAAAAAAGGAGCCACACTAAATTTATCTGGCAAGGCACCTTATAAACTGACCGTTGGCGTGCCGAGTGCAGTCAGTATTCAGTATCAAGGTGAGCGTGTGAATTTAGCTAAGTTTATCAAGGCAGGCAGCATAGCTCGTCTCACTGTTGGTGTAGAGTAGTGGTCTGTCATCGTTACCCTACCGTATAAGGAGAAAATGTGATGCACAATTCATCCCCTATAAGCCGTCGTAAATCTACTCGGATTTATGTTGGTGGGGTGCCGATCGGTGATGACGCTCCCATTACTGTGCAATCGATGACCAATACTAAGACCAGTGATATTGATGCAACGGTAGAACAGATCCTGGCTTTGCAACGTGTGGGTGCAGATATCGTCCGGGTTTCTGTGCCGACGATGGATGCTGCGGAAGCTTTCCAGAAGATCAAGAAACAAGTCAGTGTTCCGCTGATAGCCGATATCCATTTTGACTACCGTATCGCCTTGAAAGTGGCGGAATATGGCGCTGATTGCTTACGTATTAATCCAGGTAACATTGGTCATACAGATCGTATTCGTGCGGTCGTCGACTGTGCTAGAGATAAGAATATCCCGATCCGCATTGGTATCAATGGTGGTTCCTTGGAAAAAGACATTCAGGAAAAATACGGAGAGCCAACAGCGGAAGCATTGGTGGAATCAGCCATGCGTCATGTAAAGATCCTTGAAGACCTCAATTTTCATAACTTCAAAGTCAGTGTCAAAGCCTCGGATGTTGCTTTAGCAGTAGGTTCGTATCGTTTATTGGCAAAAAAGATCGAACAGCCACTGCATTTAGGCATTACGGAGGCAGGTGGATTGCGTAGCGGTTCGGTGAAGTCGGCAATAGGTTTAGGATTGCTTCTCTCTGAAGGTATTGGCGATACATTGCGTGTTTCTCTGGCTGCCGATCCGGTAGAAGAAATTAAAGTGGGTTTCGATATTCTCAAGTCGTTACGTATCCGGGCGCGAGGGATTAACTTTATTGCTTGCCCAACTTGTTCACGACAGGAATTTGACGTTATTGGTACGGTGAATGCGCTTGAACAGCGATTGGAAGATTTAATCATCCCTATGGATGTTTCCATTATCGGTTGTGTGGTTAATGGCCCTGGCGAAGCTTTGGTTTCGACGATTGGTGTAACTGGTGGACACAATAAAAGTGGATTATTTGTAGATGGTGTACGTCTTAAAAAAGAGCGTCTTGATAATAATAATATGATTGATCAACTTGAAGCCAAGATCCGAGCAAAAGCAGCGATATTGGATGAAAAAAACCGTATTGAGGTCAACCAGTGTGCCAGCCTGTCATCTGGAAATTAAAAATTTAGAGAGCCGTTGCCGGTATTTGGGATGATTGAACCATTATATTTAGAGAAAAGATGTGGCAAAAGTAGAAAATATTCAGGCTGTTCGTGGTATGAACGATTGCTTACCGGCAGAAACAGCAGTGTGGCAAAAAATTGAAAGTGTGTTGCAGCAGGTATTGGCAAGTTACGGTTATAGTGAAATACGTTTACCGATAGTAGAAGCGACACCCTTGTTTAAACGCGCCATCGGTGAGGTCACTGATGTAGTAGAAAAAGAGATGTACAGCTTTGAAGACCGCAACGGTGAAAGTTTGACGCTGCGCCCCGAAGGTACTGCGGGTTGTGTGCGTGCCGGTATTGAGAATGGTCTATTTTATAATCAACAACAACGTCTATGGTACAGTGGCGCGATGTTTCGCTATGAGCGCCCTCAAAAAGGGCGTTATCGTCAGTTTTATCAGTTGGGCGCAGAAGCTTTTGGTTTATCTGACTCGAGTATTGATGCGGAGTTGATCCTGCTAAGTGCACGTTGTTGGAAGGCGTTGGGTATTACGGATCATGTTGAACTTGAGCTGAATTCTATTGGATCCTTGGTCGCACGAACCGATTATCGTCAAGCGCTGGTAAAATTTTTAGAAGTGCATCAAGATAAACTGGACAAAGATTGTCGACGTCGTATGTACACAAATCCATTAAGGGTGCTCGATACTAAGGATCCGGATGTTCAGCGATTACTTAATGATGCCCCGCAACTCTCTGAATACCTCGATGAAGAATCAAAACAGCATTTTGCAGATTTGTGCGCACTTTTAGATCAAACAAAGATTAAATACAGAGTCAATCCCCGGTTGGTGCGTGGATTAGATTATTACAATCGTACGGTGTTTGAGTGGGTAACGAAAAGCTTGGGTGCGCAAGGTACAGTTTGTGCTGGTGGTCGTTATGATACATTAGTGGAGCAATTGGGTGGACGGGAGACCCCGGCAGTGGGTTTTGCTATCGGATTGGAACGGCTTATCTTGCTGTTTAAAAAGGTTGATCCTGACTTTACCGTACCCGTGGTTGATTTATATTTTGCCGTTTCGGGTGAAAATACCCTGAATGCAGCGATACAATTGTCTGAAACTTTGCGCGATGCGATACCTCATTTGAAATTAATGACCGATCACCGTGGTGGTAGAATGGCAAAGCAATTTACTCGTGCGAATAAGTATGGGGCACGTTTCGTTCTAGTACTTGGCAAAGATGAACTTGCCGCTAAGCGAGTGGGACTGAAAAATCTCAGTACCGGTGAACAAGAAACATTAGCACTGGTTGATGTTGTTTCACGTCTCGTGACGCTGTTGGCTTAAGAGTCTGTTCCAAATCTTTTTCGCTGTGCTCAGAAGAGGAAAAAATAGGCGAAAAAGCACAGTTTATTCTTTGTATGCAAAAGGGAGTAAATGAGCATGTTGAGCTCATTTTTGACGAATGACTTGACCAAAACACGGCGAGCACAAAAGATTTCTAACAGCTTCTAAGGAGGAAATATATCGTGGAAATTTATACCACTGCAAATGACCAAGCTGATGCAGTACGCCGTTTTTTTAGTGAAAATATTAGGGTGCTGGTTGTGAGTGTGGTGCTTGGCATCAGTGTTTTAATTGGCTGGCACTATTGGCAAAACCATCAGAATACAACATTAAAGGCGGCTTCTTTTTCCTATCAACAGGTGAGTGAAGCGTTGTTTCCTCGTGATAAAGATCTTGGCGATAAAAAATCGATTGATAAAGATCACGATGTTGCTGCGGCTGAAAAATTTATTCAAGACAATAATAATAATTACGGTGTTTTCATCGCCCTAGAATTAGCAAACTATTTTGTTGAGCAAAAAGCGTTTGACAGAGCGGAACAGCAGCTGACTCTCGCTGTGGATCAAACGAAAGATGAAAATCTATTATCGTTGATTAATCTGCGTATACGGGGTGACTTATTTTTGAGTAAGGGGGATATCGTGGCGGCACGTGCGGCTTACACTAAGGGTATCGAGTCCAATGCTTCTCAGGCACTGCAAGTATTGTTGCGCTTGAAGTTAGATGATCTGTCTGACTGACAGTCTATCCAGGTGCTGTAAATTCTGCGTTACGTGGTGCTCGCAATCTTCATATGTTTGCCTGTACGTTGCAGTTGCTGCGCTCCAGGCGCCTTGACTTCGCAGCACTGGTCACGGTTTTGCAAGGAAATCTATCTTGATATCATTTTTGACGAAACATCAGCGAGCCTAATAGATTTCGAAAAGGTTTTAAAGGGGAATTCTCATGCGATTGCGTAAAACACTTTTATCAGGACTGGTATCAGTTATTTTTTTGAGTGGTTGTTCACTGCTTAATAGTGAAGACGAGATGGCAGTTCTATCGCCTCTACCAAAAGTTACCAATCAATTCACTCCTGATAAAATGTGGAGTGTCTCTGTGGGTAGTGGTGTTGCCGGTTATTATTCTCGTTTACACCCGACTTGGCAGGGTTCGTCAATATTTGCCGCTGATCGTAAAGGTTTGGTGCAGGCAATGGAGGTAAACAGTGGTAAACAAATTTGGCGGGTTAATCTGGCGGAAAAAACTCATTTCCTTGGCAATGATCGATCAGCGATGTTATCGGGAGGCCTAACGGTAGCCGATTCTCATCTCTATGTTGGCAGTGAAGAAGCACGAGTGTATGCGTTGAATACCTCTGATGGCAAGCTCGTTTGGCAAAGTGCTGTCGCTGGTGAAGTCTTATCTCGTCCGGTGGTCAGCGACGATTTACTACTGATCCACACCAGTAATGGTATGTTACAGGCGTTAAACCGGGCGGACGGTACTATTAAATGGACATTGAATTTGGATATGCCATTGCTTTCGTTACGTGGTGAATCAACGCCGACCGTGGCAATGGGTGCTACTATTGTTGGCGGTGATAATGGTCGTGTCAGTGCCGTGATGATAGAACAAGGCCAGCTAATTTGGCAGCAACACATTTCCCAGATAACGGGTGCTACCGAAATTGATCGCTTGAGTGATGTGGATATGAGTCCGGTGGTGGTGGAGGGTATCGTCTACGCATTGGCCTATAACGGTAATCTGACGGCATTGGATCTGCGTTCGGGGCAAATTTTGTGGCAACGCGAGATGGGGTCAGTCGATGATTTTATCGTCAATATGGGGCGTATTTATTTGGTTGATCAAAATGATCGTATTATGGCACTGCAATCGAATGGTGGTGTTACCGTTTGGAACCAAAGCGATTTATTACATCGCAATCTGACTTCACCGGCCATGTATAACAATTATTTGGTTGTGGGTGACAGTAAAGGATATTTACATTGGCTAAATAAAGAAGATGGTCGTTTTGTGGCACAACAGCAGGTGGATAGCTCTGGTTTTCTCAGTACACCGTTAGTTGTTGATAATAAACTGATTATACAAAGCAAAAACGGCACAGTTTACGCCTTTACCGGTATCCCTGATTGACAGATTATGGATCCCTGACAACATTTACCCTGTGTAAGACCATAAGGCTTCAACAAATGATACCTGTTATCGCGCTAGTTGGGCGCCCAAATGTGGGTAAATCCACGTTATTTAACCGTTTAACACGCACTCGTGATGCATTGGTCGCTGATTTTCCAGGGTTAACACGTGATCGTAAATATGGTCGTGCTGAATTGGAAGGGCATGAGTTTATTGTTATCGATACGGGTGGTATCGATGGCACAGAAGAGGGTGTTGAGACACGAATGGCAGGGCAATCCCTATTGGCGATTGAAGAGGCTGACATCGTATTCTTTATGGTGGATGGTCGATCTGGAGTGATCCCTGCGGATAAAGGCATTGCTCAACATTTACGCAACCGAAAAAAAGCGACTTATTTGCTTGTCAATAAAACAGATGGTGTCGATCCTGATAGTGCTATAGCCGATTTTTACTCGTTGGGTCTGGGTGAAATTCATGCGATTGCGGCCTCTCATGGACGTGGTATTATCCAGTTGATAGAACGGGTTATGGCACCGTTTATTACCATTGAAAAACCTGAATCGGCATTGACTGAAGAACAACTTAACGCCTCTTATTGGCTTGAGCAAGAAAAACAGCATCATGAAGAAGAGCCAGAAGACGATTTCAATCCACAGGATTTGCCGATTAAACTGGCTATCGTTGGACGTCCTAATGTAGGTAAATCGACACTCACTAACCGTATTTTGGGTGAGGAAAGAGTGGTGGTGTATGATATGCCAGGTACTACACGTGACAGTATTTATATTCCGATGGTTCGGGGTGAACGTGAATATGTTCTCATTGATACTGCGGGTGTACGTAAACGTGGCAAGGTGACGGAAACCGTTGAAAAATTTTCAGTGATCAAAACATTGAAAGCGATTGAAGATTCTAATGTTGTGCTGCTGGTCATTGATGCTCGTGATGGCATTTCTGATCAGGATCTTTCTTTGCTGGGTTTTATCCTTAACAGTGGTCGCTCGTTGGTGATTGTGGTGAATAAATGGGATGGTATGAAGCCAGAAGATCGTAACCAATTGAAAGATATGCTTAATCTACGTTTAGGTTTTATCGATTTTGCCCGTGTCCATTTTATCTCTGCTTTACGGGGGAGTGGTGTTGGTGATTTGTTCACTTCGGTACAGGAAGCCTATGACTGTTCAACTAAACGGGTTAACACCTCGTTACTGACCCGAATTATGCAGATGGCAGAAGAAGAACATCAGCCGCCGCTGGTTCGTGGTCGCCGTGTGAAACTTAAGTACGCTCATGCGGGGGGCTATAATCCGCCTATTGTAGTGATCCACGGTAATCAAGTGGCAGAGTTAACTGATACATATAAACGTTATTTGATGAACTATTTTCGTCGCTCATTAAAAGTGATGGGGACACCGATCCGCATTCAATTTAAAGAAGGCGATAATCCCTTTGCGGGCAAACGCAATAGCTTAACACCAAACCAAATGCGTAAACGTAAGCGCTTGCAATCACATCTAAAGAAAAAATAACTTGTTTCGACGCATTTTTGGGGTGGTATTAATTTGTGTGACTTCACTTTCTACCCAACCATCTTGCAAGCAAGTAATTAATTTATCACCTGTTTGTACCTGCTGGGTTGTTTTTAATACCGTGCCTGCTGGAGTTTGTGTCACATTATAACCACGTGACAAGGTGGCTAACGGGCTGACGGCTTCCAGTTGGGAACAAGCAATACCAAAACGTTGGCGATAGCAATGCAGTTGGTGTTGTAAGGCTTGTTTAAGGCGATACGATTGCCGTTGTATTTGTTGCTGATAACCATGAATTATCCTTGGTAGTGGCAGCTGTGCTAGGCGTTGTTGTAGCCGATCCATGCGTTGTAACGGCAGGAGAATTTGTCTGGCTACGCCATTCTCCAGCCTGTTTTGTAGCTTGGTTAACAGGTTTTGTTGATGTGCCAACCGTAATTGTGGATGTTGCTGTTGTAGATGATGATTAAGTGTGGTAAATCGCTGATGGCATTGTGCCAGATAATAATCCATCGCCACTTCTATGTGTTGTCGTTGAACTTGTAGTTGGCGTATCAACTCCAACTGGTTACGGCTCACTAATTCAGCGGCAGCCGAAGGGGTTGGTGCACGTAAATCGGCGACAAAATCGGCAATGGTAACATCGGTTTCATGGCCGACGGCACTGACTATCACGATATGGCTATTAAAAATAGCGCGCGCGACCCGTTCATCGTTGAAACTCGATAAATCCTCCAGGGAGCCGCCACCACGACTCAGAATTAACAGGTCACACTCTGCTCTCTGATTAGCGATTTCGATTGCTCTGACAATTTGTAGTGGTGCATCGGTACCTTGCACGGCGGTGGGGTAAATCACCACAGGCAGTGAGGGATCACGACGTTGTAATATTTGTAAAACATCATGTAAAACTGCACCGCTGACAGAAGTAATGACGCCAACTTGCTTAACTGGGCTGGGTAGTCGTCGCTTGTGGTTTTGGTCAAATATTCCTTCGGTGATTAAACGTTGTTTAAGTTGTTCAAATTTGTGTTGTAATACACCCTCACCTGCGCTCTGCATACTCTCGATGATCAGTTGGTACTCACCTCTAGGTTCGTATACGGTGATCGATGCTCTGACAAGTACCTGCTGACCGTTTTGGGGTTTAACAACACTCCGACGATTACAGTTACGGAACATGGCACAACGTACCTGTGCATGATCGTCTTTCAAAGTGAAATACCAGTGACCAGAAGAGGGCTGTGAGAAATTGGAAATTTCGGCACTTAGCCAAATTTGACCTATTTCGACTTCCAACAGTTGCCGCACGCTTTGATTAAGGTGACTGACAGTAAAAATTGACGACATATAAGCGCTAGAGAATTCCAAAGTAAACACCTTCTATACTCATCACCATTTAAAACATTGGAACAATTAGATTATTTAATAGCGCACAACATGATGATTTTTACTGAAAATTGATAATATTTTTCTAAACACAAAAACCAATATCTTCAGGTCAAATGAGTATGTAGGATATTCTGGTTTGATACACTTGGACACTAAAAAGAGTACAAAATTTTTCTGAAAAGATCGGCGGTGAAGAAAAGGCACTAATTCCGCCTGATAAATCACCAATTAATAAATGTTTGTTCGTTTTACAGGCAAAAGAATCCGTAAAATAATTTTTTTGTTGCATAGCGCGTTCACACTGCCTAGAATGCGCTCCACTTGATGCCGGCATAGCTCAGTTGGTAGAGCAACTGACTTGTAATCAGTAGGTCCCGAGTTCGACTCTTGGTGCCGGCACCATTCAGATTCTAAATGTAGGTGGGGTTCCCGAGCGGCCAAAGGGAGCAGACTGTAAATCTGCCGTCATCGACTTCGAAGGTTCGAATCCTTCTCCCACCACCAGATTTGATTTTTCTACTCAGTGCTTCTGCGGGCATCGTATAATGGCTATTACCTCAGCCTTCCAAGCTGATGACGTGGGTTCGATTCCCACTGCCCGCTCCAGATTGTATTATGCCTATTGGTAAGTAGTGCGTAGCGTCGCGCCTCTGCATCAGTCTAGTATCACCTCCTCCCAATTTTATGTCACTATTGTCCGTGTTTGTCGATCGATTGAAGATGACTGCTCTGTCTTTGTAAGTGTGATACAATCGCCGAAGTTGTTACATTAGGGTTTGTTTGATTTAAAATGACGGGTTGGTTTATGAGTGTGAATATACAAGCTCAAGGTAGCCGTAGCGGTTTAGAAACGATTAAATGGTCTGTTGTTGCCGTATTGTTAATTGTGGCTGTTGTCGGTAATTACTATTACCGTGATGTTACTTTGCCACTGCGTGCGTTGGCAGTACTGGTTATTATCGCGATTGCTGGTGCTGTGGTGTTGGTGACGGTAAAGGGCAAAGCCACTATTGCCTTTGCTCGTGAAGCGCGTACTGAAATGCGTAAGGTGATTTGGCCTACGCGGCAGGAAACACTGCAAACCACCCTGGTTGTTGCTGCAGTAACTACCGTGATGTCGCTGATTCTTTGGGGGCTTGATGGTATTCTTGTCCGTCTGGTATCGTTTATTACTGGCCTGAGGTTTTAAAAAGATGTCCGAAGCACCTAGAAAACGTTGGTACGTCGTTCAGACGTTTGTCGGTCATGAAAAGCGTGTAGCGGTGGCGTTGCGTGAACATATCAAGTTGCACAACTTGGAGGAGCTTTTTGGTGAGATAATCGTGCCAGCAGAAGTAGTCGTCGAGGTACGTCCGGGCGGGCAGCGTGTCAAAAGTGAGAGTAAGCTTTTCCCTGGCTATGTGCTTGTACATATGCAGATGAATGATGCTAGTTGGCACTTAGTAAGGCGCGTAGCTCGAGTGCAGGGGTTCATCGGCGGAACTTCTGATCGTCCTGCGCCTATCAGTGATAAAGAATATAGGAATATAATGTGTCGTCTGGAACAAGTAGGTGATAAACCGCGGCCGAAGGTATTGTTCGAACCAGGTGAATCAGTGCGTGTTAATGACGGTCCCTTTGCCGATTTTAGTGGTATTGTTGAAGAAGTCGAGTATGACAAGAATCGTCTGAAGGTGTCTGTCTCTATCTTCGGTCGTTCTACTCCGGTCGAATTGTGTTTCAATCAAGTTGAAAAAAGTTGATTTTTCCGCCGTATATTGAAGTCTGAGTATTGCTACTGGCGTGGAATTAAAATAAAATTCCGCGCTTTCGTTTCTATTATCTGGTCTTCGCTTTTTATGGTGGAGAATATATCGAGCGTCTTGCTTTTGTTCGGTCGTGACAAGCGAAGTAAGGTGGCACAAGGGAAGCCTTAAATGAGGCGCTACTACCCAAATTGAGGAATGGTAAATGGCTAAAAAAGTACAAGCCTATGTCAAGCTGCAAGTGGCGGCCGGTGCGGCGAATCCGAGCCCGCCAGTAGGGCCAGCTTTGGGGCAGCAGGGTGTTAACATTATGGAGTTTTGCAAAGCGTTTAATGCCAGAACTGAAGGTATTGAAAAGGGCTTGCCTATCCCTGTTGTTATTACTGTGTATTCTGATCGCTCTTTCACGTTTGTTACTAAAACTCCGCCAGCTGCAGTTTTGCTGAAAAAAGCAGCGGGTGTTAAGTCTGGCTCCGGTAAGCCGAACTCAGAAAAAGTAGGTAAGGTGACCAGTGCCCAGATTCTTGAAATCGCACAGACTAAAGCTGCGGATATGACAGGTGCTGATATCGGTGCTATGGTGCGCTCTATTGAAGGTACCGCCCGTTCTATGGGTTTGGTAGTAGAGGGATGATGAAATGGCCAAGCTAACCAAACGTATGCGGATGATCCGTGACAAAGTTGATGTTACCAAAAACTATAGTATTGATGAAGCCTTTGCTCTGCTTAAAGAGCTGGCTGTTGCTAAATTTGTAGAGAGCATGGACGTTGCCGTTAATCTCGGTATTGATGCACGTAAATCTGATCAAAACGTTCGTGGTGCCACTGTTCTACCACATGGTACTGGTCGTTCAATACGTGTTGCTGTATTTGCTCAAGGCGCTGCTGCTGACGCCGCGAAAGATGCAGGTGCTGAACTGGTAGGAATGGATGATTTAGCTGATAAAATCAAAGAAGGTGAAATGGACTTTGACGTCGTCATTGCTTCCCCTGATGCAATGCGTGTTGTTGGTCAATTAGGACAAATTCTGGGTCCACGTGGTCTGATGCCTAACCCTAAAGTTGGCACTGTAACGCCTAATGTTGTAGAAGCGGTGAAAAACGCTAAAGCAGGTCAAGTTCGTTACCGCAATGATAAAAACGGAATTATCCATACCACTATTGGTAAGGCCGACTTTGATACTGCTGCGTTGAGAGAAAATTTAGAATCTTTGGTTGTGGCGCTGAAAAAAGCTAAACCTGCCACGGCGAAGGGTGTTTATATCAAGAAAATTAGTTTGTCCACTACTATGGGTGCAGGTGTTGCTATCGATCAAAGCGATCTGGCTGCTTTGTAATGACGAATTAATTACTAAGTTGATTAATTGCTAGATCATGTAATTCGGAGCTTGGCCTATCCAAGCCTCCGTCCAAGACCGCAGGTGTATTGAAAAATACTTAATTTCCTGCATAGACGGTGGCAGATTCTCAAGCTTCTTTGCTGAATTCTGCTCGCCGTGTTTAGACGCCTCACTGTCTCAATCTTATTTGTGGTTGGGATGATGTGAGTATACGGGGATATTTCCCCGCTAATCCAGGAGCAAAAAGCTAATGGCATTAAATCTTCAAAAAAAAGAGGAGATCGTTGCTAAAGTCAGGGAAGTAGCCAAAGGAGCGCTTTCTGCGGTTGTTGCCGATTCACGTGGCGTTACCGTAGATAAAATGACTGAACTGCGTAAAGCAGGTCGTGAGGCTGGCGTATATATGCGTGTTGTTCGTAACACCTTGATGCGCCGCGCTGTTCTGGATACTTCATTCGAGTGTTTGAAAGACACCTTCGTTGGTCCAACCTTAATTGCATTTTCCTCTGAGCATCCGGGTGCTGCTGCTCGTTTGTTTAAAGAGTTTGCTAAGGGAAATGCAAAATTTGAGGTTAAAGCTGCAGCCTTTGAAGGCGAGTTAATCCCAGCTACACAGATTGACCGTTTGGCAACCTTACCAACCTACGAAGAAGCAATCTCACGTCTGATGGCAACCATGAAAGAAGCCTCTGCAGGCAAACTGGTTCGTACTCTGGCTGCATTGCGCGATCAGAAAGAAGCGGCTTAATCGCTCCTTCTCCGTGCTGCTTTTTAACGTATAAACTATTTCTGTATTTTAGGAACACTTGTTATGTCTATGAGTAAAGAACAAATTTTGGATGCAATTGCAGAATTAAAAGTAATGGAAATCGTTGAATTGATCTCCGCTATGGAAGAGAAATTTGGTGTTTCTGCTGCTGCTGCTGTGATGGCTGGCCCTGCGGGTCCTGTTGAGGCGGTAGAAGAAAAAACTGAATTTGATGTTGTCATGACCTCTTTTGGGGCAAATAAAGTTGCGGTTATTAAAGCGGTACGTTCTGCAACTGGCTTGGGTTTGAAAGAAGCGAAAGATATGGTAGAAGCTGCTCCAACGACAGTGAAGGAAGCTATCGATAAAAAAGAGGCTGAAGAACTGAAAAAACAGCTTGAAGAGGTGGGTGCTACGGTTGATCTTAAGTAAGCTGAGTTTTTTAGTTTGCAGTCTGGCTTGATAGGCTGACGGCTGGTGATTCTTTGTCATCAGCCTTTTTGCGCTGTTAAGACTGAGCAAAGTTGCATGTTGTTCGTCTTCTGGCTACGCCAATATTTTTTTATCGACGACTTAATATACTGTGTTCTCAGCTACGACCCACTGAGGTAAGCTCGGTAGGCAACACAATGAAATGATTTAAGAGTGGTAGACAAAAATATGACGGAAAATGTTTCGGTGCTACAGTCATAATGGCCAATCGAGAAAATCGATCAAAATCAATAGCGTTGCATGCATTGTCTTTGAACAACGTTCTTAAGACAGAGTGGGTCATGAGATCAGTGAGCTGAGGAACCCTATGGTTTATTCCTATACCGAGAAAAAACGTATTCGTAAAGATTTTGGTAAACGTCCACAAGTACTGGACATACCTTATCTCCTTTCTATCCAGCTTGATTCGTTTCAAAAATTTGTCGAGCAGGATCTGGCAGGACAACACGGCCTAGAAGCAGCATTCCGTTCTGTGTTTCCGATTAAAAGCTATAGCGGCAATTCGGAGTTGCAATATGTTAGCTACCGTCTTGGTGAGCCAGTTTTTGATGTTAAAGAATGCCAAGTCCGTGGTGTAACCTATTCGGCACCCCTGAGGGTTAGACTGCGTCTGGTCATTTATGAGCGGGAAGCCCCCGAAGGCACAGTTAAAGATATCAAAGAACAAGAAGTTTACATGGGTGAAATCCCGCTGATGACCGAAAATGGTACCTTTGTGATTAACGGTACTGAGCGGGTTATCGTATCCCAGCTCCATCGCAGTCCGGGTGTATTTTTCGATAGTGATAAGGGAAAAACTCATTCATCGGGTAAAGTGCTGTATAACGCACGTATCATTCCTTATCGTGGTTCATGGCTGGATTTCGAATTCGATCCGAAGGATAACCTGTTTGTTCGTATTGATCGGCGTCGTAAATTACCGGCGACTATCATGCTGCGTGCATTGAATTACACTACACCGGTGATCCTGGATCTCTTTTTTGAAAAGGTCGTATTTGAAATTTGCGATAACAAGTTACAAATGGAATTGATACCAGAGCGTTTACGTGGTGAAACGGCTTCTTTTGATATTGAGGCCAATGGCAAAGTTTATGTCGAGAAAAACCGTCGTATCACCGCGCGTCATATCCGCCAACTTGAAAAAGATGAAATTGATTCTATTAACGTACCGGTTGAATATATTACCGGTAAAGTGGTAGCAAGAGATTATGTTGATCTGAATACCGGCGAAGTGATCTGTGCAGCCAATATGGAGTTGTCAACAGATTTGCTGGCGAAACTAAGTGAGGCAGGTCATAAGCGCATCGAAACGCTATTTACCAATGATTTGGATCACGGTGCTTATATTTCCGAGACCCTACGTGTTGATCCAACCAGTGATCGCTTGGGTGCTTTGGTTGAAGTTTATCGGATGATGCGTCCTGGTGAGCCCCCCACGCGTGAGGCAGCAGAAAACCTGTTCGAAAATCTTTTCTTTTCTGCAGATCGTTATGATTTGTCAGCGGTTGGCCGCATGAAATTCAACCGTTCACTGTCTCGCCCCGAGATTGAAGGTTCGGGTATCTTGAGTGAAGAAGACATCATTGACGTGATGAAAAAGCTTATTGATATTCGTAACGGTAAAGGTGAAGTCGATGATATCGACCACTTGGGCAACCGTCGTATTCGCTCTGTGGGTGAAATGGCTGAAAACCAGTTTCGTGTTGGCCTGGTTCGGGTTGAACGTGCAGTTAAAGAACGCCTTTCTTTGGGGGATCTTGACACACTGATGCCACAGGATATGATTAACGCTAAGCCTATTTCGGCGGCAGTGAAAGAATTCTTTGGCTCCAGCCAACTTTCTCAATTTATGGATCAAAATAATCCGTTGTCTGAGATTACGCATAAACGCCGTATCTCTGCATTGGGTCCAGGTGGTTTGACTCGTGAACGTGCTGGTTTTGAAGTGCGAGATGTACATCCGACTCACTATGGTCGTGTCTGCCCGGTTGAAACGCCGGAAGGCCCGAACATTGGTCTGATTAACTCCCTGTCGGTGTATGCAAGAACTAACGAATATGGCTTTCTGGAAACACCTTATCGTTCCGTAGGCGTCTATATAGGTGAACATAAGGGCGTCAAGCATACCGTACGTTTACGTGATAATCATCTTGTCGATTTAAGTGATGATGAGGCTGCAGGCCTGGACAATGGTAGTATTGTAATAACCAATGAAATTCGCTATCTGTCTGCCATTGAAGAAGGTAACTTCGTTATCGCTCAGGCGAACTCTAATTTAGATGAAAAAAACTGTTTTATAGAAGATTTGGTCACTTGTCGGAGTAAAGGTGAATCCAGTTTGTTTAGCCGCGAACAAGTTGATTATATGGATGTTTCCACTCAACAGGTGGTTTCTGTTGGTGCTTCGCTGATTCCCTTCCTGGAACATGATGATGCTAACCGCGCCTTAATGGGAGCGAACATGCAACGCCAAGCAGTTCCGACTCTGCGCGCTGATAAACCGCTGGTAGGTACAGGTATGGAGCGTGCCGTGGCGGTTGACTCGGGGGTAACTTCGGTGGCAAAACGTGGCGGTGTTGTACAGTATGTTGATGCATCGCGCATTGTTATTAAAGTTAACGAAGACGAAATGCGTCCAGGTGAGGCGGGTATTGATATTTATAACCTGACTAAATACACCCGTTCTAACCAAAACACCTGTATCAACCAAATGCCCTGTGTCAGCTTGGCTGAACCCATCGAGTGTGGCGACGTACTGGCGGATGGCCCTTCTACTGATCTTGGTGAACTGGCGTTAGGGCAGAATATGCGTGTTGCCTTTATGCCTTGGAATGGTTATAACTTCGAAGATTCCATTTTGGTTTCTGAACGTGTCGTGCAAGAAGATCGTTTCACTACCATCCATATTCAGGAATTGGCCTGTGTGTCCCGTGATACCAAATTAGGGCCTGAAGAAATTACTGCTGATATTCCGAATGTGGGTGAAGCTGCCCTTTCCAAATTGGATGAGTCCGGAATTGTATATATCGGTGCTGAAGTCACTGGTGGTGACATTTTGGTGGGTAAGGTAACACCGAAAGGTGAAACTCAGTTGACGCCGGAAGAAAAATTGTTGCGTGCTATCTTCGGTGAAAAAGCGTCTGATGTGAAAGATTCTTCTCTACGGGTACCAAATGGTGTTTCTGGTACGGTTATCGATGTGCAGGTCTTTACGCGCGATGGTGTAGAAAAAGATAAACGCGCATTAGAAATTGAAGAAATGCAACTCAAGCAAGCGAAAAAAGACCTGACGGAAGAATTGCAAATCTTCGAAGCTGGTTTATTTGCTCGTATCCGCGCGGTACTGGTTGCCGGTGGCATAGAGGTTGACAAGTTGAATAAGTTGCCACGTGAGCGTTGGTTGGAACTTGGCTTGAGCGACGAAGAGAAACAAAATCAGCTGGAGCAGTTGGCTGAGCAGTACGATGAAATGAAATCCGAATTCGAAAAGAAACTGGATGGTAAACGGCGTAAAATTACCCAAGGTGATGATCTCGCGCCCGGTGTGCTAAAAATTGTTAAGGTTTATTTGGCGGTTAAACGTCAAATACAGCCGGGTGATAAAATGGCAGGTCGTCATGGTAATAAGGGGGTTATTTCTAAGATTAACCCGGTTGAAGATATGCCTTACGATGAAAAGGGTACGCCGATTGACATCGTACTTAACCCGCTCGGTGTGCCTTCACGTATGAACATCGGTCAGATTTTGGAAACACATTTAGGCATGGCCGCGAAAGGTATTGGTGAGAAGATTAATGCCATGCTCAAAACGCGTGAAAAAGCGGCCAATTTACGTGAATTTATCCAGAAGGCTTATGATCTCGGCGATCACGTGTGTCAAAAAATTGATCTGAGTACTTTTTCTGATAGCGAAATATTACGTTTGGCGGAGAACCTGAAAAAAGGTTTGCCTATTGCTTCACCGGTTTTCGACGGTGCAACCGAAAAAGAGATAAAAGCATTGTTAGAGTTGGGTGATCTGCCGACTTCAGGTCAGATTACTTTGTATGACGGTTGCACAGGTGAAAAATTCGAGAGAAAGGTTACCGTCGGCTATATGTACATGCTAAAACTGAACCACTTGGTTGATGATAAAATGCACGCGCGTTCTACCGGTTCTTATAGCCTGGTTACTCAGCAGCCGCTGGGTGGTAAGGCTCAGTTCGGTGGTCAACGCTTCGGTGAAATGGAAGTGTGGGCGTTGGAAGCTTATGGTGCTGCGTACACATTGCGTGAAATGCTTACCGTTAAGTCTGATGATGTCAACGGCCGAACCAAGATGTATAAAAACATCGTGGATGGCGACCACCGTATGGAGCCAGGTATGCCGGAGTCCTTCAACGTATTGTTGAAAGAAATCCGCTCACTGGGTATCAATATTGAGTTGGAAGAAGAGTAAATTTTCTCCAAGGCGGCAAACTCTCAGAGCCGGGGGTTTGTCGGTGTTCGCATTGGTCACAGGGCTATTTAAACGTAGGTTTGAGTAGCCAACAGATCTAACTCCGACAGGAGCCAATCCCGTGAAAGACTTATTAAAGTTTTTAAAAGCACAAGCTAAAACTGAAGAATTTGATGCCATTAAGATTTCCTTGGCATCGCCAGACATGATCCATTCGTGGTCGTTCGGTGAAGTTAAAAAACCGGAAACCATTAACTATCGTACGTTCAAACCAGAACGTGACGGCCTTTTCTGCGCCCGTATTTTCGGTCCAGTGAAAGATTACGAGTGCCTTTGTGGTAAATACAAGCGTTTAAAACACCGTGGTGTCATTTGTGAGAAATGTGGTGTTGAAGTGACCCAAACTAAAGTGCGCCGGGAGCGTATGGGGCATATCGAGCTGGCTTCTCCCACCGCACACATTTGGTTCTTGAAATCGCTCCCCTCGCGCATCGGCTTGTTACTCGATATGCCACTACGTGATATCGAACGCGTACTCTACTTTGAATCTTATGTCGTTGTTGAAGGCGGAATGACCAATCTGGAACACCGTCAAATATTGACTGAAGAACAGTATCTCGATGCGTTGGAAGAATTTGGCGATGAATTCGATGCGAAGATGGGTGCCGAAGCTATCCAGGCTCTGTTGAAAAATATGAATCTGGAAGCCGAATGCGAGAAACTTCACGAAGAACTTAACGAAACCAATTCTGAGACCAAACGTAAGAAACTGACTAAACGTATTAAGCTGTTAGAAGCATTTATCCAGTCAGGTAACAAGCCAGAGTGGATGATACTGACCGTGTTGCCGGTGTTACCTCCCGACCTGCGTCCGTTAGTGCCTTTGGATGGTGGTCGTTTTGCGACTTCTGATTTAAACGATCTCTATCGTCGTGTGATCAACCGTAATAACCGCCTGAAACGTCTGTTGGATCTTGCAGCGCCTGACATTATCGTACGTAATGAAAAACGGATGTTGCAAGAAGCGGTTGATGCCCTGCTGGATAATGGTCGTCGTGGTCGTGCTATTACTGGATCGAATAAGCGTCCGTTGAAATCTTTGGCTGATATGATCAAAGGTAAACAAGGTCGTTTCCGGCAAAACTTACTAGGTAAACGTGTTGATTATTCCGGTCGCTCGGTTATCACGGTAGGCCCACGCCTGCGTCTGCATCAGTGCGGTTTACCGAAGAAAATGGCGCTTGAACTGTTCAAACCTTTTATTTATGGCAAGTTAGAGTTGCGTGGTTTAGCGACGACGATTAAAGCGGCCAAAAAGATGGTGGAACGCGAGGAAGCTGTGGTATGGGATATCCTAGATGAGGTTATCCGTGAACATCCTGTGCTACTAAACCGAGCACCCACACTGCACCGTTTAGGGATCCAGGCGTTTGAACCGGTTCTGATTGAAGGTAAAGCTATCCAACTGCATCCGTTGGTGTGTGCGGCTTATAATGCCGACTTCGATGGTGATCAGATGGCTGTACACGTACCCTTGACACTGGAAGCTCAGTTGGAAGCCCGTGCGTTGATGATGTCGACTAATAACATCTTGTCACCGGCGAACGGCGAACCCATCATCGTTCCTTCGCAGGATGTTGTTTTGGGGCTGTACTACATGACCCGTGATTGTGTTAACGCCAAAGGCGAAGGCATGTTACTGACGGGGCCGAAAGAAGCAGAGCGTGTGTACCGTATGGGGCTGGCTTCACTACATGCGAGGGTGAAAGTCCGTATTTCTGAAGAGGTACGTAACACTGAAGGCGAAACCCTTAACCAAACTAGTATTGTCGATACGACCATTGGTCGTGCCATTTTGTGGATGATTGTTCCGAAAGGTTTGCCATATTCTATCGTTAATCAGCCGCTAGGCAAAAAAGCCATTTCTAGGATGTTAAACACTTGCTATCGCATCATGGGACTGAAACCAACGGTTATTTTTGCTGACCAAATCATGTACACCGGTTTTGCTTATGCCGCACGTTCAGGTGCGTCGGTTGGTATCGATGATATGGTCATTCCACAGAAAAAAGAAGAGATCATCAAAGAAGCGGAAACCGAGGTTGCTGAGATCCAAGAACAATTCCAGTCAGGTCTTGTTACTGCTGGTGAACGTTACAACAAGGTGATTGATATTTGGGCAGCGGCTAACGAACGTGTCGCTAAGGCGATGATGGAAAACTTGTCAGTCGAAAAGGTTTGCAATCGTCAGGGTGAATGGGAAAAACAAGTTTCCTTCAACAGTATTTTTATGATGGCGGATTCCGGTGCGCGTGGTTCTGCAGCGCAAATCCGTCAGTTGGCTGGTATGCGTGGTTTAATGGCGAAACCTGACGGTTCTATCATTGAGACGCCTATCACGGCTAACTTCCGTGAAGGTTTGAACGTACTGCAATACTTCATTTCAACTCACGGTGCACGTAAAGGTTTGGCGGATACCGCATTGAAAACGGCAAACTCTGGTTATCTGACCCGTCGTTTGGTTGACGTGGCACAGGATCTGGTAGTGACCGAAGATGACTGTGGTACTCGCGATGGTATTGTGATGATACCGGTTATTGAAGGTGGTGATGTTAAAGAGCCGTTGCGTGAACGTGTATTGGGTCGTGTGACCGCAGAGGAAATCCTTAAGCCGGGTACGGCTGATATTCTGGTGCCGCGTAACACTTTGTTAAACGAAAAATGGTGTGATCTGTTAGAAGAAAACTCGGTTGACAGTGTTAAGGTACGCTCCGTAGTAAGTTGTGAAACTGATTTTGGTGTTTGTGCTAATTGCTATGGTCGTGATCTGGCGCGTGGTCACATTATTAATAAAGGTGAGGCGGTAGGTGTTATCGCTGCGCAGTCCATCGGTGAGCCGGGTACCCAGCTTACCATGCGTACCTTCCATATTGGTGGTGCGGCATCGCGTGCTGCGGCAGAATCGAGCATTCAGGTTAAGAGCAAAGGTAAGTTAAAACTCAGTAACGTTAAATGCGTTACTAACGGTGTGGGTAAACTGGTTATTATTTCACGTAATACTGAGCTTAAACTGATCGATGAATTCGGCCGTACCAAGGAAAGCTACAAAGTTCCCTACGGTGCGGTGATGGGCAAAGGTGATGGAGCCGAAGTTAATGGCGGCGAAACAGTCGCTAACTGGGATCCGCATACTATGCCAGTGGTCACTGAAGTCGGTGGTTTCATTCGCTTCACTGATATGGTTGATGGTCAGACTATTACTCGTCAGACTGATGATCTGACTGGCTTGTCTTCTCTGGTGATACTCGATAGTGCAGAGCGTACTGGTGGTGGTAAAGACCAACGTCCGGCGTTAAAAATCGTTGATGTCAAAGGTGAAGATGTCTTGATCCCAGGGACGGATATCCCTGCGCAATACTTTTTGCCGGGTAAAGCCATTGTCCAATTGGAAGATGGTGTTCAGATCGGTGCGGGAGACACTCTGGCACGTATTCCACAAGAATCCGGTGGTACTAAAGATATCACTGGTGGCTTGCCGCGGGTTGCTGATTTGTTTGAAGCACGTCGCCCGAAAGAACCTGCTATTCTGGCTGAAATCAGTGGAATTATCTCGTTTGGTAAGGAAACTAAAGGAAAACGTCGTCTAGTGATCTCACCTTTGGATGGTAGTGACGCTTATGAAGAGATGATCCCCAAATGGCGCCAACTCAACGTATTCGAAGGTGAAGTAGTAGAATGCGGTGATGTCGTCTCCGATGGCCCAGAATCGCCACACGATATTTTGCGCCTGCGTGGTGTGCATGCGGTAACACGTTACATTACTAATGAAGTGCAGGAAGTGTACCGTCTCCAGGGTGTTAAGATTAACGATAAACATATTGAGGTTATCGTTCGTCAAATGTTGCGTAAAGGCACTATCGTTAGCGCCGGGGGAACTGACTTTCTGGAAGGCGAACAGGCAGAAATGTCGCGTGTTAAAATCGCTAACCGCCAGTTGGCAACTGAAGGTAAGATCGAGGCGACTTATACCCGTGATCTATTGGGTATCACCAAGTCCTCTTTGGCGACAGAGTCCTTTATTTCTGCGGCTTCGTTCCAGGAAACCACGAGGGTATTAACCGAAGCGGCGGTAGCAGGTAAGCGTGATGAACTGCGTGGTTTAAAAGAAAATGTGATCGTAGGTCGATTGATCCCAGCCGGCACCGGTTACGCTTATCATCAGGAACGTATGCGTGGCCGTCTGCAAGGAGAAAAGTCGCTTGTACAGCCGGTGAGTGAAGATGAGGCGACAGCGAATTTTGCTGAGTTACTTAATGCGG
Source organism: Candidatus Fukatsuia endosymbiont of Tuberolachnus salignus (assembly GCF_964030845.1). Lineage (NCBI taxonomy): Bacteria > Pseudomonadati > Pseudomonadota > Gammaproteobacteria > Enterobacterales > Yersiniaceae > Candidatus Fukatsuia > Candidatus Fukatsuia endosymbiont of Tuberolachnus salignus. Next base: position 982,021 of record NZ_OZ034983.1, on the reverse strand, counting down.
GTTTTGCTAACAAGAAAGAGTAACAGGTTTTTTTAGGTAATATATTGATCGTTCTGTAGTATTTGAAAGAAATTATAGATAATTGATAATCAGGTTTCAACAATGTTGGAACCTGATTTTTTTGTTTAATAATAAATTTCGTATTTTAATATGATAGAAAATAAAAAAATATTTTGTGCAAATTTGCCTTTTACATATTACTAGCTAAACTTCCAATTACTGTGAACTAATAATAATACAGTGAAAATTTTATATTAGATTATTTCATCAATCTAATTCCCCTAATTTTTATCTTAAAAAAATAAATCTATCTATTTGTTTTATAATATTTAGATAGAATTAATATTATATGATACTTGGAGGTATATTAAAATTAAGTTTTTTCTGAAACTTTGATTAGGCAGTAGCTATATTCTAATCTCGTTATATTCGTTTAATCGTTTTATAAAGTGAGGGAATAATTATTTAGTAAGGATAATTATTTATTATACTTTGTCTTAATCTATTTATATGACATCGACAAGAATGTAAATCCTACATAGCATTTTATTGTGATGAACATAAGAAATTAGTCGTTATCCCAAGTAAAAAATAATGTTTATAGAGTGAAATAAAGTCCAATGAACAGAATATATAAAATAGTTTGGCATGGCTCTTTAGGCTGTTGGATAGCTGCTTCAGAACTGGCAAAAGCGTCGGGAAAGAAAGGCAAAAAAAAATTGTGGGTTTATAGGTTAATTATTGGTCTTTTTCTATCCGGCATAGTATTTGGTAGTTACGCTGCAAATTCTGGACAGAGGATTGAGGCTGCAAATGGAGCATTGGTAATTGATGGAGGGGTGCCCGAGAGTGCAAGCACAAAAACTGATGCAACGGGTCATATGGGTAAAGGTGGGGCGCAAGGGAAGACGCTTGCTGGCGTTGCGATTGGTTCAAGAGCTCAGGGTTATTTTGGCAGTGTTGCCATTGGTGACGACCCGAGTGCTAATTCTGTATATGGTGTGGCAATAGGTTCAGGAGTGTCGATTGATCGCAGAGGTAGTGGTGACGCTGATAGTGATGTGGGTAGAACTTTTGGTGATAAGGATACAAAAGGGCCATCGGAGCGTGCTGTTTCAATAGGAAGTGGGGTATGGGTAAAGCAATCGTTCGGGGGTATTAGTGTTGGTAATGAAGCCAGTGTCAATAACTCGACGAAGGGTATTGCCATAGGTAATGGTGCTAAGGTTGATAGCTCCGTAGGTTCTGTTGCCATAGGTAGTGAAGCCAGAGTTGATGGCTTCGCAAATTCTGTTGCTCTTGGTAGTGGTTCAATCGTTCATCAAGACAAAACGGTATCGATAGGAACTCTAACCAATCCACGTAAATTAACCAGCCTTGCTAAGGGAACCGTGAGCAACAGTAGTACGGAGGCCGTCAACGGTAGTCAATTTTTTCAGCTTGAGCAAGAAGTGACGAAAAATGCTAATAGTATTAGAACTCATAGATCTGAAGTCGATAGTGGATTATTCGGCATAGTACAACAGGATGTGATCACTCAGGAGATTACGGTAGCTGGGAGGAAAACAGGAAGACAAGTCTCGCTTCTAGGTACGTCGGGAACTCGTAAGTTAACCGGTGTCATGGAAGGTATATTAAACGCTAACAGCAGTGACGCTGTTAACGGCAGTCAGCTGTTTGCCACTAACGGAGAAGTGACGAAAAATACCAGAAGCATTACACAAAATGCTGCTGACGTAAGTACATTGACCACTAACATCAATGCGGGGTCGGTCGGCTTGGTGAGGCAAAATCCATCAAGCAAAGCCGTCACTGTCGCCGCTACCAGTGCAGGAAATCAAATTTCTTTTGCTGGTACAGCAGGATCACGGATGTTAACCGGTGTTGGGGAGGGTGTGTTAAGCGTGAGTAGCACTGATGCGGTTAACGGCAGCCAGCTTTTTTCTACTAACACCGCCGTTACCATTAATACTGAAGGGATTGAGAGAAATACCCTTGAAGTGAAAAAAAACACAGCTAGAAGTAGGACCAATTCCGATACGATTTTGGACAATGCTAGCAGTATTAGGCTAAATAATGATGCTGTCAGCCAGCTAAAGGTAGATATCGGCAAAGGAGCGATTGGTTTGGTGCAGCAAACTCCGGTGACAGGGGTTATTACTGTAGCGGCCGACAGTGGAGGAGATAACATCTCATTAAAGGGAAAAACAGGGGAGCGCAGATTGAGTGGCATTAAGGCAGGCGAGTTAAGCACCGTTAGCACTGATGCTGTCAGCGGCAGCCAGCTTTTTGCTACTGACACCAATGTGACGGGAAATCTCAATAATATTAGAAGATTGATCAGTAACCTTCATCAGGGAGCGATTGGTTTAGTACAACAGGATGGTACTACTAAGGTCGTCACTGTTGCAGCTACTCAAGCAGGAAATCAGGTTTCTTTTGCTGGTAGCGCAGGGACACGCAAATTAACGGGTGTTACACAAGGCGACATAACGGCAGATAGCAGCGATGCCATCAATGGTGCTCAACTTTTTACTACTAATAAAAATATTGTGAAAAATAGTGATGATATTGCAAAAAGCACTAAAGATATCGTAGAGAGTGCGCAAAAAATTACCGAAAATGTAAATACTATCAGTAAATTGACCCGTGATATTAGTCAAGGAACTATCGGATTAGTACTACAGGATCCATCAAGCAAAGCGATTACCGTCGCGGCGGATAGTGCAGGAACACAAATTTCTTTTACGAGTAACACTGGAGCCGCTCGCACATTAAGCGGTATAAAAGCGGGTACGTTAAGTATCAGTAGCAGCGATGCGGTCAACGGTGCCCAGCTTTTTGCTACCAATGAGAATGTGACGAGAAATGTCCGAGATATCGGGGAAGGCGCGAAGAAGATAACGGAAAATGCGGCGGCGGTGAGTACACTGACTAACAATATAAGCCAAGGAGCCATTGGATTAGTGCGACAGGACCCGTTAAGCAACGTGATTACTATCGCGGCGGACAGAGCAGGTGAGCAGGTGTCTTTTGCCGGTAATGCAGGGGTGGCACGTAGGTTAAACGGCCTAAAATCCGCTGAGTTAAGCACGAGCAGTAGTGATGCGGTCAACGGTGCTCAGCTTTTTGCTACTAATGAAAATGTTGCAAAAAATAGTCAAAGTGTTGCAAAAAATATCAGTGACATCACGCAACATGAAGGAAAGATCGCACAAAACAGTGCCGATATTCGGTCGAATGCGAGTGGTATAACGCAAAATGCCGACAAAATCACGCAACATGAAGGAAAGACTGCACAAAATAGCGCCGATATTCGGTCGAATGCGAGTGGTATAACGCAAAATGCTGACAAAATCACGCAACATGAAGGAAAAATCGCACAAAACAGTGCTGATATTCGGTTGAATACGAGTGGTGTAACGCAAAATGCTGACAAAATCACGCAACATGAAGGAAAGATCGCGCAAAACAGTGCCGATATTCGGTCGAATACGAGTGGTATAACGCAGAATGCTGACAAAATCACGCAACATGCAGGAAAGATCGCGCAAAACAGTGCCGATATTCGGTCGAATACGAGTGGTATAACGCAGAATGCTGACAAAATCACGCAACATGCAGGAAAGATCGCACAAAATAGCACCGATATTCGATTGAATGCGAGTGGTATAACGCAAAATGCTGACAAAATCACACAACATGAAGGAAAGATTGCGCAAAATAGCACTGATATTCGATTGAATGCAAGTGGTATAACGCAAAATGCTGACAAAATCACACAACATGAAGGAAATATTGCGCAAAATAGCACCGATATTCGGTCGAATACAAGCGGTATAACGCAAAATACTGGCGAGATTAGAACTTTGACTAACAATATTAGTCAGGGATCTATCGGTTTGGTACAGCAAGACACTCCTACCAATACTATCACTGTGGCTGCCACAAACTCAGGTGATAAAGTTTCCATCGTTGGTACGTCAGGTGTGCGCACCTTAAACGGCTTAAAAGATGGTGAATTAAGTGCTAGTAGTAGCGATGCGGTTAACGGCAGTCAGCTTTTTGCCACTAATACGGATATTGCGAAAAATGCTGACGATATCAACAAATTTAGCAACAGTGTTATAAAAGGGGCAAGTGGTTTGGTGCGGCAAAAATCGCCGACGGATATTATCACTGTAGCGAGTGAAAGTGCCGGAGATCAGGTTTCTCTGGCAGGTAAAACAGGATCTCGTAAATTAAGCGATTTAAAAGACGGTGTGTTGAGTATAGATAGTAGCGATGCTGTCAATGGCAGTCAGCTTTTTACTGTTAATCAAAATGTGGCGAAAAATACTGGAAACATTGTGCAAAATGCTGCTGATATTGTCGAAAATGCTGGCAAAATTGTGCAAAATTCTGAAAGTATCAGCAAATTGACTACTGATATTAGTGAAGGCGTGGTCGGTCTGGTACAGCAAAATTCGCCTATAGCGACTATCACTGTCGCTGCTATGAAAGGTGGAGAACAGATTTCCTTTGCAGGTCAAAGCGGATCACGCATTTTAACCCGTGTCAAACGGGGTGCGCTAAGTACGACTAGTACAGATGCCATCAATGGTAGCCAATTGCTGACGACCAATAATGAAGTCGAAAAAAATGCCGATGGTATCGAGCAATTGCGGGAAGAAATTATGAACGGATCGATCGGCCTATTACTAGATAATCCGAAACATGGTGGCTGGTCAACAGACTCCAATAGTACAAGGAAAACGAGAAGTATCACCTTGGCGGCGGGACACGTAGCAGAAGAAGTTTCCATTGAGGGTAAAAATGGAGAGCGTAGATTAATCGGTGTTGCGCCGGGTGAGCTAAGCCCAACCAGTGTGGATGCGGTCAACGGCAGTCAGCTTCTCAAAACGAATAACGAATTGATGCAAAATGCCAACAATATTGCCGCTATTGCCAACAGCTTCGGTGGCGGTGCGATGATTGATCCGACAGAGGACAAGTTTGTTTCCCCAAGTTATATCGTACAAAATAGGGAGGTCAACAACGTTGGGGATGCGCTCTCAATGCTAAATGATGTGGTGGTTCTAAATAGTAGCGACATTGCTGCATTGAAAGCAGGTAGAAATAAATATCCGTCTAATACTATGACTCAGCTAGTACGTGAGGATGCGAGTAGCAAAAAGATCACAGTAGGAAAACTGACTGGAGGAAAGTCAGTTGACATCACGGGAACAGAAGGGGTTCGTAGGATCAGTGGTGTTAAGGCGGGTGTGGCGGATAACGATGCGGTGAACCTTGAGCAATTGAATAAGACGTTGGCTGACATGCGATCCGCTAATGACCATTCAGTAAATCGGGCAATTAAAAAATTGGATAATCGCCTTGATCAGGTAAAAAATAAACTTACTGCGGGCATCGCTTCATCTATGGCAATGGCCGGGATCCCACAGGCATATGTACCGGATTCCAGTTTGCTAGGTGCTGCGGTTGCCAGCTATCGTGGCGGATCTGCGATTGCCATTGGAGTTTCTACCGTTTCTGAAAGTGGTAAATGGATAACGAAACTACAGAGCAGTAATAACACGCAAAAAGATTTTGGTGTCTCTTTGGGGATAGGTTATCAATGGTAAACACGGTTTTGCAAGGAGTCCAATACAAGAATTCATGAGCGCCCGAAATAATGCTCCCAATCTTTCCAAATGGGCTGTAGCCCATTTTTAATCAACGCTTGTGCGACCTGTTGTGGAGAACGGTTGTCATGTGGCGTAAATTGTTCCAGTTCAGGATGATCATCGGCATAACCTCCTGGTTGAGTTTTAGAACCGGCACTGATGTTATTGATGGCTAACGGGATCATATTATCGCGGAAAAACGGTGATTCTCGCGTCGAGAGAGAAAGCTCGACATCGGGTGCGAATAAGCGGAAAGCACAGATCACCTGCACTAGTTGTTGTTCACTTATTACGGATGCAGGCTCAACCCCACCAACGCAAGGGCGTAGACGTGGAAATGAGATCGAATAGCGGCTTTGCCAATACGTTTTTTGCAAATAAAATAAATGTTCCGCTAGCATATAACTATCGGCACGCCAGCTATGTGATAAACCGAATAACACCCCTAAGCCGATTTTATCGATTTTAGCGTGTCCCAAGCGATCTGGTGTTGTTAATCGCCAATAAAAATCTTGTTTTTTCCCCCGCAAGTGGTGCCGGTGGTAGCTAGCATGATGATAAGTTTCCTGATACACCATAACACCGTCTAACCCTAGCGTTTTTAGCTCTGCATACTCTTGTTCTGCCAGTGGCTGAACTTCCATCATTAAAGAACTAAAACGTTGGCGGATCCCAGGCAGATGATGACGGAAGTACGCCATGCCCACTTTGGTTTGATGTTCTCCAGTAACCAGTAACAAATGATTGAATCCTTGTGCCTTGATGGCGCTGCATTCACGGATAATTTCTTCTTCATTGAGTGTTTTGCGTTTGATTTTGTTGCTCATGGAAAAACCACAATAGCTACACTCATTGGCACACAGATTGGAAAGATAGAGCGGCACAAAAAAATGCACCGTATTGCCAAAGCGTTGCCGAGTCAACTGTTGTGCTTTTTGCGCGAGCGGCTCGAGATAAGGTAATGCCGCTGGTGATATCAGTGCCATCAGATCTTCTCGCCCTGGTTTGCTGGCATTCAGGGCGTCTTCAACGTCACGTGCTGTTTTGCTATTAATACGCAGAGAAATATCGTCCCAATCCAATTTTTTCCAGTGGTGACTAAAATCTTTAAGCATGTTCTTGATCTTTCATTTGATTGAGGAAAGCGGTTAATGGGCTACTGGCGACGGCCTGTTGTTGAGGTTGTACCAAACCAGCTTGATAAGCTGATCGACCGGCTACAACCGCCAGTTTAAAGGCATACGCCATCTGGATGGGATCACGGGAAACGGCGATGGCGGTATTGACCAACACGGCATCTACTCCTAACTCCATTGCTTCCAGGGCATGACTAGGCGCGCCAAGGCCGGCGTCGACTACGACTGGTACGTTGCTTTGCTCAATAATCAATTGTAGAAAATCACGGGTGCGTAATCCCAGATTAGAGCCGATGAAGGCACCTAGCGGCATTACGGCAGCACAGCCGACCTCTTCCAATCGTTTGCACAGCAATGGATCGGCATTACAGTAAGGCAGCACCACAAAACCTTTTTTTACTAAGGCTTCTGCGGCTTTTAGGGTTTCTATCGGATCGGGTAACAGATGTCTGATGTCGGGGTGGATTTCCAGTTTTATCCAGTGGGTACCTAGCGCTTCACGCGCTAGCCCGGCGGCAAAAATAGCTTCCGTTGCTGTTTTGGCACCGGAAGTATTCGGGAGTAATTGGATACCCAGCTGTTGTAGCGGTGTTAAGATTGCATCGTGATCGGCACCTAGATCGATCCGTTTCATCGCGAGAGTAGCCAACTGCGAACCTGATTCCTGTAGCGCATCTGTCATTAATTTTGAGCTGGCAAATTTTCCGGTGCCGGTAAATAGACGTGAATCAAAGAAAGTATCGGCAATTTTTAATTTATCATTAAGCTTTAACATATTAGCCTCCGGCTATCGCCTGAAACAGTAAGATCTCATCACTCTCTTGTAGCAAATGGGTCTCCCAGTGACTGCGAGGAATAATGTTTTGATTAATTGCCAGAGCATGCCCTTGCTGGTGTCGTCGTAATTGGCGGAGTAGAGCATCAATAGTCATGGCGGCTTCAAGTTCTATGGGCTGGTCGTTTAGCGTAATTTTCACAGTATTTTTCCACTAGGCTCTTTTTTCACATATTGTCCTGCTACAAACTGCACAGTGAGTTGAACGGCTTAGTTGTAATGTATGCCAACTATGCTGTTTGCCATCAAATAAACACAGTTTTCCACTGAGTGGGGAGGGTATCCCCGTTAGAATTTTGATTGCTTCCAATGCTTGCAAGGTGCCGATGACGCCAACCACGGGGCCTAATATCCCAGAAGTACGGCAGTTGTATGGCGCTATTTTTTGATCGGGATACAGGCAGGCGTAGCAGCCATAGGTATAGGGTGACTCGATCACTAACAGTTGTCCGCTAAAACCCATGGCACTGCCACTGATCAGGGTTTTCTGTGCCGTAACACAGGCTGTGTTAACTTGATGGCGAGAGCGCATAGTATCACTGCAGTCGAGTACCAAATCTGCATTGATTACCGTATCCGTCAAGTTTTGGCCGTCAAGCCTCTTGTTAATGGCGATAATATTTATCTGTGGATTAAGTTGATGTAGATGATTCTTGGCGAGTTTGGCTTTGCTCTGGCTGATATCACTGGTGCGGTATAGGATCTGGCGTTGTAAGTTACTAATATCGAGCAGGTCATCATCGGCGAGTAACAGGGTGCCGATTCCCGCTGCCGCAAGATAAAGGGCGGCCGGCGAACCCAGTCCCCCAATACCCACGATAAGTACACGGGACGCCTGTAACTGACGCTGTTTTTCAATGCCGATTTCTTCCAACATTAGTTGACGGCTGTAACGTAAAAAATCGTTATCATTCATCACCGGTTACCTATTTTTTTTCGATCAATTGCAATAAAGTGGCTGTTGCTTGCCGCCAGTTACTGACCTGTGTAATGGCACTTACCACCGCCACACCACTAACGCCGCACGCCAATACTTGTGGTACGAGCTCGATGCTGATCCCACCAATGGCAACGGTTGGGTAATCAGGTGTGTTGGCAACCTGACGTTTTAACGCCACTAACCCTTGTGGTGGAGAGGGCATTTGTTTGGTTTGGGTGGGGAAAATATGACCGAGTGCAATGTAAGAAGGACGCAATCTGCGTGCTTTTGCTAACTCTTTCTCATTGTGCGTTGAAATACCTAGTCGTAGCCCCGCGCGCTGAATGGCACTGAGATCTGCGCTGACGAGATCTTCTTGCCCCAGGTGTACGCCGTAAGCTTGGTGTTCAATGGCTAATTGCCAGTAGTCGTTGATAAATAGCCTTGCTTGATAGCGTTCAGCTAACGCAATGGCACAAGCAATGATTTTTTCCCTATGCGGATGCGCTAAGTTTTTAATACGTAGCTGTAAAGTGGTTACACCTGCATCCAGCATCCGGTTGATCCAGGTCAAAGAATCCACTACAGGATAAAGCCCCAAATGGGGCTTTGTACTGGCAAAGGCGATGTCAGGCAGATTGATTAGCATAATCACGCACTTCCTGCGAAATCTTCATCGAACAGAACTTAGGGCCACACATGGAGCAAAAATGAGCGACTTTGCCGGATGCCTGTGGCAGAGTTTCATCATGATAGGCACGTGCAGTAGCAGGATCGAGGGCCAGGTTAAATTGATCTTCCCAACGGAATTCAAAACGCGCTTTGGACAGCGCATTATCGCGGATTTGCGCACCAGGGTGTCCTTTCGCTAAATCAGCGGCATGAGCGGCGATTTTATAGGTCATCAGCCCTTGTTTAACATCTTCTTTATTTGGTAAGCCCAAATGCTCTTTTGGCGTGACATAACACAACATAGCACAACCGAACCAACCGATCATTGCTGCTCCAATACCGGAAGTAAAATGGTCATAACCTGGCGCGATATCCGTCGTCAGTGGTCCCAATGTATAAAAAGGGGCTTGATGGCAGTGTTCCAGCTCTTCCGTCATATTACGGCGGATCATCTGCATGGGCACATGCCCGGGACCTTCAATCATCACCTGTACATCGTATTCCCAGGCAATTTTTGTTAATTCACCTAAGGTATGCAATTCTGCAAATTGAGCCTTATCATTGGCATCTTGAATTGAACCGGGGCGTAGGCCATCGCCTAATGACAGTGAAACATCATAGGTAGCACAAATCTGGCAAATATCGCGGAAATGTTGGTACAGGAAATTTTCTTGATGGTGGGACAAGCACCACTTAGCCATGATAGCGCCGCCTCGAGAGACAATACCAGTCAAGCGTTTTGCTGTCATAGGAACATAACGCAGCAGTACTCCAGCGTGAATGGTGAAATAATCTACTCCTTGTTCTGCTTGTTCCAGCAGTGTGTCACGAAATATTTCCCAATTTAATTTTTCAGCAATGCCGTTCACTTTTTCTAATGCTTGATAAATGGGCACTGTACCTATAGGTACTGGACTGTTACGTAAAATCCATTCACGGGTTTCGTGGATATAACGACCCGTTGATAAATCCATCACCGTATCAGCGCCCCAGCGGGTTGACCAAACCAGTTTTTCTACTTCTTCTTCAATGGAAGATGTCACCGCTGAATTGCCGATATTGGCATTGACTTTGACTAAAAAATTACGACCAATAATCATTGGTTCGGATTCAGGGTGATTAATATTGGCAGGGATAATGGCACGACCCGCAGCCACTTCTTGTCGTACAAATTCAGCGGTAATATTTTCTGGCAGATTGGCACCAAAGGATTGCCCGGGGTGCTGTTGGCACAATATCTCACTACAGATTTTTTCGCGCCCCATATTTTCACGAATGGCGATAAATTCCATTTCAGGGGTGATGATACCGGCACGTGCGTAATACAGCTGAGTGACAGATCGACCCGCAATCGCCCTTATCGGATGAGGACGTTGTGCAAAACGTAGATGATCTAGCCCCTCATCAGCCAAACGTTGTTGGGTAAAACAGGAACTGACAGCAGGCAACGCTTCGGTATCTTGTCGTTGCGCGATCCAGTTGGCACGTAGTTTAGCCAGGCCCGCTCGGACATCCGGTTGAGCTTGAGGATCACCATAAGCACCGGATGTATCGTAAACGGGGATCGCTTCATTATCCACATAATGTGCCGCGTCTGTTGTGCCACTAATAAGTGTCGGACCTTGCTTGATTTCACGCATGGGCACTTGAATATCTGCCCGTGAGCCTTGCTGATAAATACGCCGTGAATTAGGAAAGGTCATGCCTTCTAATGTAGAGATAAACTGCTGTGCGGCATCACGTTGCCGTTTACGTGGGCGTGTTGTAGGCTCTGGTGTTATCGCCTGATGAACTGAAATCGTATTATTAGACACAGCAAATTCCTTGGTATGGGGAAATGAGTACGGCAGAGAAAATTGCTTGTCTGGAGGCTGGCGGGAGTAACGATATAGAGAGACGAATGGCATTCTTTCTTTTGCAAACGTAAATCACTGCAGTTGAAAACCAGTTCTAACGATAAATTACTCTTGTTCCCTTCGCGGGTATTAGCCCGATCAGGTTCCGCGGATCCCGAATTAACGGTCTCAGCCTGCGCAACGTTTACGCTAGGCACTCCGACAAGAGGGCTTAGTATATGAAGTAGAATAAAAACCACAAGCCCTGTTGAATTATATTTTTTAGATTTCGTTTTAGGTATCAGCGCATCGCTCCTGAACGATGGTTTGCCAAGATTCGACTGCCCACTGAATAAGCTGGTCCTCGAGCTGAAAACGTGTATCGAGCGCTTGACCGAGCGCAGACAACGTCTGATTAAATTCCAGGTAACGATCCTGATCGACGTTGGTATCTATATAGTTATCGTGAAATTCCATGATGTCTTGTGTATTATCTTTTAACGCCGGATAAATTTTGCTTTTGAGTGCCATCTTCGGGCTAGACTGACCTTCTGTCTGTTCAATAATGGTATCGTAAATCTTAAAATGACCCGATGAAAGATAATCCATTAAATTCTGGAAAAAATCCTCCAGTGCTTTTTTATCGAATGAGGCGTGCTCCGCTTTTGGCTGTTTAACACCGATCACGGTGCAATAGGTGACTAATAATTTTTTACGCGCCTGAAGCCATTGATCAATTAATTCATTACTGCCGCCAACGCGTTGAGTGAGGTTTTCCAGTCGGTTGAGCATGATTGATTCCGTGAGTTAAATAAGATAACGGTAGGTTATAGAACAGACCTCTTCTCCCCTCGCTACGGTTTTGAAAGCAGTCTAATATATAACAAGCCAGACTTTAGAGTGCCAGTGAACTCGAGATTGTGCAACAATAGACTTCTTGCGTAACTATTGCGTAGTGTAAATTCGGCGTTACACGGTGCTCGAATCCCATCCGTATGTACCGCGCCGTTACTGTGCTCCGGGTGCCTTGAACTCATACCATTCGTTACGGTTTTGCAAGAAGTCTAATTGAAATAACATATCCCCAGATATAGCCCGAGATAATTTAGGAAGCCTCTGATGAATGAATTGAAAAATGATCGTTATCTGCGTGCTTTGTTGCGTCAGCCGGTTGATGTTACTCCGGTGTGGATGATGCGTCAGGCGGGTCGCTATTTACCTGAGTATAAAGCCACCCGTGCGAAGGCGGGTGATTTTATGTCATTGTGCAAAAATACAGAGTTAGCCTGTGAAGTTGCAATGCAACCTCTGCACCGTTATCCACTATTAGATGCGGCAATTTTATTCTCGGATATTTTAACTATCCCTGATGCGATGGGGCTTGGACTATATTTCATCGATGGCGAAGGCCCGTGCTTTCACCAACCGATTAGCTGTTTAACTGATGTACAGCAACTCCCTACCCTCGATCCAGAAAACGAATTAAGGTATGTCATGGATGCGGTGCGTGCTATTCGTTGTGAATTAGCAGGCAGTGTGCCTTTGATCGGTTTTGCTGGTAGCCCGTGGACGTTGGCAGCTTACATGGTCGAAGGTGGTAGCAGCAAAAACAAGGATTTTACTAAAATAAAAAAAATGATGTGCACTGAACCTAAAACTTTGCATTTATTGTTGGATAAGCTGGCTGAAAGTGTACGGCTGTATTTAAATGCGCAAATTAAAGCCGGTGCACAAGCCATAATGATCTTCGATACCTGGGGTGGGCTGTTAACCACTGAAGGCTATCAAACATTTTCCTTGCAGTACATGCATAAAATTGTTGATGGCTTGTATCGAGAAAATGACGGGCGTCGCGTACCGGTTACACTATTTACCAAAGGTGGTGGGCAGTGGCTGGAAGAGATGGCAAAAACAGGATGTGATGCTTTAGGGCTGGATTGGACAACGGATATTGCTCATGCTCGTCATCGAGTCGGCGATAAAGTTGCGCTGCAAGGTAATATGGACCCCAATATTTTGTATGGATCACCAGAACGGATCCGTCAGGAGATCGCTACCATTCTAGGGAACTATGGTGAGGGGAATGGTCACGTATTTAATCTCGGTCATGGTATTCCTCAGGATGTGCTGCCAGAGAATGTGGAAGCCTTTGTTAAGGGAGTACATGGTCTCTCACGCCAATATCACCAGTCGGTCAATGATATTTTAGCACCTAGTGGAACCATTTTACTCTCATAAGTGTTCAGGTACACTAGCACGCAAATTTATGCACCAGGCCTCTTGCGCAAGCTGGATCCTGTGTTGCGTTAAAAGGTTTATTAAAAGAAGGTGTCATGTTACGTAATCCGATCCATTTACGTCTTGAAAAATTAGAGGGCTGGCAACATCTGACGTTTATGGCCTGTTTGTGCGAACGGATGTATCCCAACTATCAAAAATTTTGTCTGGAAACACATTTTGGCGATCCCGCTGTTTATCGGCGTATTTTAGATTTAATCTGGGAAACTTTACTGGTAAAGGATGCTAAGGTAGATTTTGATAGTCAGCTTGAAAAACTGGTAGAGGCTATTCCTTATACCGATGATTGCAGTATTTACGGTGTTTATCCGGCCATTGATGCTTGCAGGGCACTCGGAGAAGCTATCCATTCACGTCTGAGTGGTGGGGATTTGGAACATGCTATTGCTATCAGTGAGATTTCCGTCGATACGGTAGCGATGCTTGAAATGAGTCATGCAGGTAAGGAAATGACGGCTGAAGAGTTAAAAGTCCTGCCTGCAATTGCCGAAGAATGGGATATCCAATGGGAGATTTTTCGTCTGTTGTCCAGTTATGAAGAGCGTGATTCAGATCTGATCAAAGGGTTGCGATCTGACTTGCGAGAGGCTGCTGTAAGCAATATTGGTATAAATTTAATACAATAAGGAGAAAAAACGTGATTTAACTGCTAATTTGGGGTGTTTTAAAGCTTCACAGCAGCGCTTGTCTGTTCTACATTTGAAAGGTGAAAGCAATTGGCGATCAGTGCCTGTGTAGAAGGGTAGTGTTGGCCGGCATATCCATGGCACTTGGTGCTTTATAAACGATAAATATACTGTAAGGGTAACTTATGAATAAGACACAACTGATTGATATAATCGCAGACAAAGGGGATATTAACAAAGCTAAGGCTAAATCGATTCTGGACATTATTTTGGAGGCCATTACGAACTGTTTAAAAGAGGGAGATACAATGCAATTGGTTGGTTTTGGTACTTTCAAGGTCAATCAACGCCAAGCAAGAACCGGACGTAATCCACAAACGGGTAAGCCGCTTGAGATTGCAGCATCTAACTCGCCAGCGTTTGTTTCTGGTAAAACGTTTAAAGAGGCAGTTAATAAAGTAATGGCCAGTGAACCCCAAAAGGTAGTCGGTGCACCCCAAAAGGTAGTCGGTGCACCCCAAAAGGTAGTCGGTGCACCCAAAAAGGCGGCCAGTCCACCAAAAAAAGCGGCCAAGCAATAGTAATGTGCTAGTGGTCATCACAAAATAGGGGAGGGGTTGTTTAAACCCCTTTTATCTATGTGAATATAAAGGAGCCGGCAGTTCTTTGTTATTGTTTGCCTCGTGCAATAGCTCGATAGCCAATATCTTTTCGGTAAAAACTCCCTTGCCATTGAATGTTTTTGACCAATGCATATGCATGTTTCTGTGCATCGGCGACAGTCATACCGAGAGCCGTTACGCAAAGTACGCGTCCACCATGGGTGACCACCTGGTTACTGTCATTTAAATGGGTACCTGCATGGAACACTTTCCCTTCATTCGTGATTTTTTGTTGTGGCAAACCTTGAATAACATCACCCTTACGATAATTACCAGGATACCCCTCGGCGGCGAGTACCACACCTAACGCGCAACGTTCGTCCCACTCAGATTTTTTTTCGTTCAATTTACCTTGTGCACCTGCTAAACAAAGTTCGACTAAATCAGAACGCATACGCAGCATAATGGGTTGTGTTTCTGGATCGCCGAAGCGGCAGTTAAATTCGATGACTTTCGGTTGCCCGTCACTGGAAATCATCAAACCGGCGTACAAAAAACCGCTGTAAGTGTTACCTTCAGCAGTCATTCCTCGCACTGTCGGCCAGATAATCTGTTCCATAATCCGTTGATGGATATCATCTGTTACTACGGGAGCCGGTGAATAAGCACCCATACCGCCGGTGTTTAACCCGCGATCACCGTCATTAACACGCTTATGATCTTGGCTGGTTGCCATAGGTAATACATTTTTTCCATCTACCATGACGATAAAGCTGGTTTCTTCACCCTCAAGAAATTCCTCGATTACGATACGATGACCGGCATTGCCAAAAACATTACCCGCTAGCATATCATTAACCGCCGTTTCGGCCTCTTCCTGCGTACTGGCAACAATCACACCCTTACCGGCAGCTAAACCATCGGCTTTGATCACGATTGGGGTACCTTTTTTACGGATGTAAGCCAATGCAGCATCAATATCGGTAAAATTTTGATATGCCGCGGTTGGGATCTGATGGCGAGCCAGGAAGTCTTTGCTGAAAGCTTTCGAACCTTCCAATTGTGCGGCGGCTTGGGTTGGGCCAAATATCGTTAGATCGGCAGCGCGGAAGGTATCAACGATACCAATGACCAAAGGTGCTTCGGGGCCGACGATCGTCAGGCCGATAGCATGACTTTTAGCAAATGCCAGTAACGCGGGGATATCTGTGGCAGCAATATCAACATTTTCTAATCTGGGTTCCAATGCAGTACCTGCGTTGCCTGGTGCAATATAAATTTTTTCTGCTAAAGGTGATTGTGCTGCCTTCCAGCCTAGTGCGTGTTCGCGTCCACCATTGCCAATAATCAAAATATTCATCGTGATGATTCCGTGAAATTATGTGGTTTAAAAATAAGGGGATGTTAACTTAATGACGGAAGTGGCGCATACCGGTAAAAATCATAGCGATATCATGTTCATCGGCTGCGGCAATGACCTCTTGGTCGCGGATTGAACCACCAGGTTGGATGATACAGGCAATACCGACATCAGCGGCGGCATCGATGCTATCACGAAACGGAAAAAAAGCGTCAGAAGCCATCACGGCACCAGAGATGTTCAATCCTTCATCGGCGGCTTTAATTCCAGCAATTTTGGCCGAATAAACACGACTCATCTGACCAGCACCTATCCCTATGGTCTTATTATCACGTGCGTAGACGATGGCGTTGGATTTAACGAATTTAGCCACTGTCCAACTAAATAAAGCGTCACGTAACTCTTGTTTTCTGGGTTGACGTTTAGAAACGACTTTTAAATCATCCAATGTCACCACGCCAGCATCTCTTTCTTGCACCAATAATCCTCCATTGACACGTTTGAAGTCCAACGCTGCTGTTTGCTTATCGCATTGACCACAAATCAGAATACGCATATTTTCTTTCTTGGCTAATAATGTTTTGGCATCCTCGCTTATATTGGGAGCAATGATCACTTCGACAAATTGGCGGCTAATAATGGCGCTAGCCGTACCGGCATCCAACTCACGGTTGAAAGCAATAATACCGCCAAAGGCTGAGGTTGGATCGGTTTTATAAGCATTCTCATAGGCTTTAAGAATGGAATCTCCGATGGCAACACCACAAGGATTAGCATGTTTGACGATTACACAGGCAGGATCACTGAATTCTTTGACGCATTCTAGTGCTGCGTCGGTGTCCGCGATGTTGTTATAAGAAAGTGTTTTACCTTGTAGCTGTTGTGCACAGGTAACAGAAGACTCTTTCGACTCTTCTTCTACATAGAGAGCGGCTTGTTGGTGATTATTTTCGCCATAACGCATATCCTGTTTTTTGAAATAGTTAAGGTTCAGAGTTCGGGGAAAACGACCAGAAGGTTGGGTTGTTTCGCCATGATAAGCTGGAACTAAAGTGCCAAAATAGTTAGCGATCATACTGTCATAAGCAGCGGTATATTCGAAGGCTTTAACTGCCAGATTGAAACGAGTCGCATCGGTCAGGGAGCCGCCATTTTTTTTCAATTCATCGATAATGTCTTTATAGTCGCTGCTCTTAACCACGATAGCGACGTCTTTGTGATTTTTGGCTGCTGAACGTACCATCGCAGGGCCACCAATATCAATATTCTCAATGGCATCTTCTAGTGAGCAATCCGGTTTGGCAGTGGTCTGAGCAAATGGATACAAATTGACAACTACCATATCAATCGGTTGAATGTCATGTTCATCCATAACGGTTTTATCCTGACTACGACGCCCCAAAATGCCACCATGTATTTTGGGATGCAAAGTCTTAACACGTCCTGCCATCATTTCTGGGAAACCGGTGTAATCAGCAACTTCACAGACAGCCAAACCAGCTCCTTTCAATAGATTGAAGGTACCACCAGTGGAAAGTAACTCAATGCCCTGTGCGCAGAGTTCGGTAGCAAATTCAACGATGTCGGTCTTATCGGAAACACTGATTAGAGCACGGCGTATCACAGCGGGTCGTTGCATGGCTTGTATTCCTTGGTATTTTACTACAAAAATTATGGCAAAAATTGACGACACGAATTGTAGCGAAAATGTCTGCTTGATGCTTGTCAAATTTAATATGGAGTTATTTTGTGGATAACATTGTGCATAAAAGGGTATAAAGTGGACCTTTGCTGTGGAATACAGCGAACGTATATTTTAATTGGAACTAGCGATTGCGTATGGCACAAAAATCTCTATAATGCGCCCCTCTGCCGAGATGAAGTGATTTACTGAATAGTTTATCCGATAGAACGAAATTCAAGACAAGAAAATCTTGACTCTCGACAAGGGAAGCGTAGAATTCTCCCCCTCGCGTTGTACAGATAGCCGGTTGATATAGATACCGATAAGTGGTCAACGCCTTGCTCTTTAACAATTAATCAGACAATCTGTGTGGGCACTGGCAATATGCTATCGCTTGGTTTTGAAAAAGACTGGGCAAAAGCAAGAATAAAGTGCTGAAGAATGTATGAATCCGTGATCGTTTTGTTTTTTACTGCAAAGTGGTTGAGGCTGATTTCATATTGAAGCGCAGAGCAGTAAATAAAATTGAAGAGTTTGATCATGGCTCAGATTGAACGCTGGCGGCAGGCCTAACACATGCAAGTCGAGCGGCATCGGGAAGGTAGCTTGCTATCTTTGCCGGCGAGCGGCGGACGGGTGAGTAAAGTCTGGGGATCTGCCTGATGGAGGGGGATAACTACTGGAAACGGTAGCTAATACCGCATGATGTTACGCGACCAAAGCGGGGGACCTCCGGGCCTCGCGCCATCAGATGAACCCAGATGGGATTAGCTAGTAGGAGAGGTAATGGCTCCCCTAGGCGACGATCCCTAGCTGGTCTGAGAGGATAACCAGCCACACTGGAACTGAGAGACGGTCCAGACTCCTACGGGAGGCAGCAGTGGGGAATATTGCACAATGGGCGCAAGCCTGATGCAGCCATGCCGCGTGTGTGAAGAAGGCCTTCGGGTTGTAAAGCACTTTCAGCGAGGAGGAATGAAGCAATGCAAAGAGTGTTGCTAATGGACGTTACTCGCAGAAGAAGCACCGGCTAACTCCGTGCCAGCAGCCGCGGTAATACGGAGGGTGCGAGCGTTAATCGGAATTACTGGGCGTAAAGGGCACGTAGGCGGTTTCTTAAGTCAGATGTGAAATCCCCGAGCTTCACTTGGGAACGGCATTTGAAACTGAGAGTCTAGAGTTTTGTAGAGGGGGGTAGAATTCCAGGTGTAGCGGTGAAATGCGTAGATATCTGGAGGAATACCGGTGGCGAAGGCGGCCCCCTGGACAGAGACTGACGCTGAGGTGCGAAAGCGTGGGTAGCAAACAGGATTAGATACCCTGGTAGTCCACGCTGTAAACGATGTCGATTTGTAGGTTGTGGTTATAAACTGTGGCTTGCGGAGCAAACGCGTTAAATCGACCGCCTGGGGAGTACGGCCGCAAGGTTAAAACTCAAATGAATTGACGGGGGCCCGCACAAGCGGTGGAGCATGTGGTTTAATTCGATGCAACGCGAAGAACCTTACCTACTCTTGACATCCAGAGGAGTCGACAGAGATGTTGACGTGCCCTTCGGGGAGCTTTGAGACAGGTGCTGCATGGCTGTCGTCAGCTCGTGTTGTGAAATGTTGGGTTAAGTCCCGCAACGAGCGCAACCCTTATCTTTTGTTGCCAGCACGTAGAGGTGGGAACTCAAGAGAGACTGCCGGTGATAAACCGGAGGAAGGTGGGGATGACGTCAAGTCATCATGGCCCTTACGAGTAGGGCTACACACGTGCTACAATGGCGTATACAAAGAGAAGCGAGCCTGCGAGGGTGAGCGGACCTTATAAAGTACGTCGTAGTCCGGATTGGAGTCTGCAACTCGACTCCATGAAGTCGGAATCGCTAGTAATCGTGGATCAGAATGCTACGGTGAATACGTTCCCGGGCCTTGTACACACCGCCCGTCACACCATGGGAGTGTTTTGCAAAAGAAGTAGGTAGCTTAACCTTTGGGATGGCGCTTACCACTTTGTGAACCATGACTGGGGTGAAGTCGTAACAAGGTAACCGTAGGGGAACCTGCGGTTGGATCACCTCCTTACCTGAAGATAGGTATTGCGTGGTGTCCACACAGATTGTCTGATAGAAGTCGTTTCGTTTTTGTGCACTGAATATTTTTCCGTCCCCTTCGTCTAGAGGCCTAGGACACCGCCCTTTCACGGCGGTAACAGGGGTTCGAATCCCCTAGGGGACGCCATTTATTGGTATGAAAGAGGCAGTATAAGCGAGACAAAATATCTTAAAGCGTGTGATGGAATGTGTTTTAAGATATTGCTCTTTAATAATCTGGAACAAGCTGAAGCTGAGGCGATGAAGTCATGCGTGATGAAAATTAGGCGTGTGTCGTTGTGAGAACTCAGTACCCGAAGACAATTTCGGGTTGTAAGGTTAAGTAATGAAGCGTACAGGGCGGATGCCTAGGCAGTCAGAGGCGAAGAAGGGCGTGCAAATCTGCGAAAAGCGTCGGTAAGCTGATATGAAGCGAGAGAGCCGACGATCCCCGAATGGGGCAACCCAGTGCAATAAGTTGCACTATCGTTAGATGAATAAATAGTTTAACGAGGCGAACCGGGGGAACTGAAACATCTAAGTACCCCGAGGAAAAGAAATCAACCGAGATTCCCCTAGTAGCGGCGAGCGAGGGGGGAGCAGCCCAGAGTGTGTATTGTTAAGAGTGGTTAGGGGAATGACCTGGAAAGGTCGGCGATAAAGGGTGATAGCCCCGTACCTAAAAATGCGCTGACATTGCACTCAAAGAGTAGAGCGGGACACGAGAAATCCTGTTTGAAGACGGGGGGCCCATCCTCCAAGGCTAAATACTCCTGACTGACCGATAGTGAACCAGTACCGTGAGGGAAAGGCGAAAAGAACCCCGGCGAGGGGAGTGAAAGAGACCCTGAAACCCTGTACGTACAAGCAGTGGGAGCCTTGAATAGGGTGACTGCGTACCTTTTGTATAATGGGTCAGCGACTTATATTTTGTAGCAAGGTTAACCGTTTAGGGGAGCCGTAGGGAAACCGAGTCTGAATAGGGCGACGAGTTGCAAGGTATAGACCCGAAACCCGGTGATCTAGCCATGAGCAGGTTGAAGATAGGTTAACGCCCGTTGGAGGACCGAACCGACTTATGTTGAAAAATGAGCGGATGACTTGTGGCTGGGGGTGAAAGGCCAATCAAACCGGGAGATAGCTGGTTCTCCCCGAAAGCTATTTAGGTAGCGCCTCGTGAGATTATCTTCGGGGGTAGAGCACTGTTTCGGCTAGGGGGCCATCCCGGCTTACCACCCCGATGCAAACTGCGAATACCGAAGAATATATCACGGGAGACACACGGCGGGTGCTAACGTCCGTCGTGAAGAGGGCAACAACCCAGACCGCCAGCTAAGGTCCCGAAGTCATGGTTAAGTGGGAAACGAAGTGGGAAGGCGAAGACAGCCAGGATGTTGGCTTAGAAGCAGCCATCATTAAAAGAAAGCGTAATAGCTCACTGGTCGAGTCGGCCTGCGCGGAAGATGTAACGGGGCTAAACCATGCACCGAAGCTGCGGCAGTGGTGATTACAGATGTAATGACTGTTGGGTAGGGGAGCGTTCTGTAAGCCGCAGAAGGTGAATAGAGATGTTCACTGGAGGTATCAGAAGTGCGAATGCTGACATAAGTAACGATAAAGCGGGTGAAAAACCCGCTCGCCGAAAGACCAAGGGTTCCTGTCCAACGTTAATCGAGGCAGGGTGAGTCGACCCCTAAGGCGAGGCTGAAAAGCGTAGTCGATGGGCAACAGGTTAATATTCCTGTACAGTTTGTTATGACGAAGTGGTGACGGAGAAGGCTATGTTATCCGGGAGACGGTTTACCCGGTTCAATCGTGTAGGGAGTGCAGTTAGGCAAATCCGGCGGCACACAATCTTGAGGCGAGATGAGGAGGTACGTAAGGTACGTAAGTAACAGATGCCCGGCTTCCAGGAAAAGCCACTAAGTGAGATGTAACAGACGATCGTACCCGAAACCGACACAGGTGGTCAGGTAGAGCATACTAAGGCGCTTGAGAGAACTCGGGTGAAGGAACTAGGCAAAATGGTGCCGTAACTTCGGGAGAAGGCACGCTGATGTAGGTGAGGCACTGAGAACGTGCTGAGCGTATGTGAGTCGCAGAGACCAGCTGGCTGCAACTGTTTATTAAAAACACAGCACTGTGCCAACACGCAAGTGGACGTATACGGTGTGACGCCTGCCCGGTGCCGGAAGGTTAATTGATGGTGTAATCTGCGAGGAGAAGCGCTTGATCGAAGCCCCGGTAAACGGCGGCCGTAACTATAACGGTCCTAAGGTAGCGAAATTCCTTGTCGGGTAAGTTCCGACCTGCACGAATGGCGTAATGATGGCCAGGCTGTCTCCACCCGAGACTCAGTGAAATTGAACTCGCTGTGAAGATGCAGTGTACCCGCGGCAAGACGGAAAGACCCCGTGAACCTTTACTATAGCTTGACACTGGGACTTGAGAACTAATGTGTAGGATAGGTGGGAGGCGACGAGATGTGGACGCCAGTTTGCATGGAGCCGTTGTTGAAATACCACTCTTTAGTTTTTGATTTTCTAACTTAGCGCCGTGACCCGGCGCAAGGACAGTGTCTGGTGGGTAGTTTGACTGGGGCGGTCTCCTCCTAAAGCGTAACGGAGGAGCACGAAGGTTAGCTAATCACGGTCGGACATCGTGAGGATAGTGCAAAGGCATAAGCTAGCTTGACTGCGAGAGTGACGGCTCGAGCAGGTACGAAAGTAGGTCTTAGTGATCCGGTGGTTCTGAATGGAAGGGCCATCGCTCAACGGATAAAAGGTACTCCGGGGATAACAGGCTGATACCGCCCAAGAGTTCATATCGACGGCGGTGTTTGGCACCTCGATGTCGGCTCATCACATCCTGGGGCTGAAGTAGGTCCCAAGGGTATGGCTGTTCGCCATTTAAAGTGGTACGCGAGCTGGGTTTAGAACGTCGTGAGACAGTTCGGTCCCTATCTGCCGTGGGCGTAGGAAGATTGAGGGGGTCTGCTGCTAGTACGAGAGGACCGGAGTGGACGCATCGCTGGTGTACGGGTTGTCATGCCAATGGCATAGCCCGGTAGCTAAATGCGGAAGAGATAACCGCTGAAAGCATCTAAGCGGGAAACTTGCCCCGAGATGATTCTTCCCAGAGATAGTAATCTCCGAAGGGACGTTTAAGACGAAGACGTAGATAGGCTGGGTGTGTAATTGCAGTGATGCATTGAGCTAACCAGTACTAATGACCCAGGAGTCTTAACCTTACAACACCGAAGTTGTTTTATGTTGATTCAGCTTGCTTCTAGAAGCAGACATGTTGAGAGAGACATGTTGAGAGAAAGAATTTGCCTGGCGGCCCTAGCGCGATGGTCCCACCTGATCCCATTCCGAACTCAGAAGTGAAACATTGTAGCGCCGATGGTAGTGTGGGGTTTCCCCATGCGAGAGTAGGACACTGCCAGGCATCCATTTTAATTTATCAATGCGGAGCATTGATAATATAAAAGAATCGGTGGTGCGGTAGTTCAGTTGGTTAGAATACCGGCCTGTCACGCCGGGGGTCGCGGGTTCGAATCCCGTCCGCACCGCCACCCTGTCTAGGGGCGTAGTTCAATTGGTAGAGCACCGGTCTCCAAAACCGGGTGTTGGGAGTTCAAGTCTCTCCGCCCCTGCCAAATATGTCAAATAGGAACCCTTTGCGTAAGCGAAGGGTTTTTATTTGATGGCTAGAAAGTTATTGGTTTGAGTTATTAAGAAGTTTTCTGTAGCCATGTGGGGACATACTTATTTTCTTTTTTTTGTTTAGACAAAACTGATGGATTTTGCAATGGCTCGAAATAATACCACCGATTGAGGGTAGTAGCATGGGAAATGACGAAATACTGAGTGAGCAGCGCAAAGAAACCCGCTTGATCATTGAAAAATTGTTGGAAGATGGGAGTGATCCACATGCGTTGTATATCATTGAACATCATCTTTCTATTCCACAATCCCGAGATGTATTGAGTTGTGCTATGTTGTGATGTTATTAGTGAGCTCCCTCTCGAAGCAGAATTAATCGATGCTCAAGTAGAACAATTAGTTATGTTGGCTAAAGAACATGATGTTGACTATGATGGCTGGGGAACCTATTTTGAAGATCCTAATGATGAAGATGATGAAGAATTGTTTGATGCAGAGGATGATGGTAGGCGTCATTAATAAAGATCCTATTCTAAACGAGAGTGTTAGAAATTCTGTGTCATTCTAGTAAAATACTTCGAAAAAGGAATGACACATGCCCCAGCACTTTGATTTGAATAAAGCCCTGAAAGCTCTTCAAGATGGTCAAGCACTCACGGGCAAAGACGGTATCCTTATATCTTGATTATTAACTTTCAAAGGTTGATGATCCCCAACTGATCATTGGGATGTCACCGGAGAGTTTGTTTGCGCCCTTAGGCTTAAAGCTTGTGCAGTCAGATAAAACCCCGGTGACATATTTATCGTCGCCTGTAAGACCGAACGGTATCTTGTGCTAAGAGCACGTATTTATAAGGAAGGTCGGGGCGATCATTTAATTATCTGTTTTTCATGGGAGAATCAGCCATGGACAAGACCGCAGTGGGTATTGATGTTGCCAAATTAAAATTCGATGTTGCAGTGTGGGTAGAGAGAAAAAAGTATAAAACAAAAGCATTCCCGAATACCCCCTCTGGATTTAGCCAACTACTGAAATGGCTTATCCCTTACGGGGATTGTCATATTTGTCTCGAAGCCACAGGGAGTTACAGTGTTCCACTGGCTATGTTCTTAGTTGATAATGGCATTGACGTCAGCCTAGAAAACCCATCACGTATTCATGCCTTTGGTGAGAGTGAACTGAGTCGGAACAAGACGGATCAGGGGGATGCAAAAATGATAGTGCGCTACTGCGCACTGCATACACCTGTCCTCTGGACTCCTCCTCCCTTGAGCGAACGTCAATTAACCGCGCTAGTACGCCATCTAAAGAGTTTAGAGGAAATGAGGCAAATGCAAGAAAATCGGCAATCAGTGGCTGACGATGTCGTTCAATCCTCACTGCTTGAAATCATTTCTGCACTTAAACAACAAATCCAGGCCACCAAAGAAAAAATAAAAAACCATATCGATAACGATCCTGACTTAAAGAAAAATAAAGCGTTGCTGGAGAGTATTCCTGGTATCGGTGAAATACTAAGTGCCAGTTTGCTGGCGTATGTGGGTAATGTGTCAAAATTCACTAACAGTAAGGCAGTGGTGGCCTATGCCGGGCTTAACCCAAAACTTTGTGAATCAGGTTTATTTAAAGGACGGAGCCGCCTATCAAAACGGGGTCATACCGAGCTCAGGAAAGCGTTGTATATGCCCGCTCTGGCTGCCCTTTCTTGTAATCCGATAGTGAAAGCACAGTGGCAACGACTCGTATCACGCCATAAAGGGGGTAAAATGGGCGTCTGTGCAGCAATGCGCAAATTACTCCAACTGGCGTATGGTGTGCTGAAATCAGGCATCCCATTCGATACAAAAATAGCACTTGCATCATGATGGGCAAGACGGTATCTGACCTGGAAAATATCAAGAAACGCCTTTCTGCCTTGGAAGCCAAAGTAGCTCAGGAGGGGTACTTACTGACGGAAGCCCAACTGCAAGCATTAGAAAAAGTGCAGGATAAACGAGAAGCTCATGGACAAATTGAAACGCAACATCCGGGCTATCTCGGCTCTCAGGATACTTACTACGTGGGGCACATTAAAGGCGTGGGTAAAATTTATCAGCAGACCTTTGTTGATACCTATTCCAGAGTCGCTTTTGCCAAGGTCTATACCCATCGCCATTAAAACCACTGGAAAATTTGCTCAACTAGATTAAAAATAAGGTCATGAAAATAAACTCACTGACAGCCTCTCAAAAACAAGATTTGGAACGCCTTCATCGTTACGAACACGATGGCCGTGTTCGAGATCGAATCAAAGCGGTGTTGTTGAAAAATGAAGGCTAGAATAACAAAGCGCTTGCCCAAGCATTACGTATTCATGAAGAAACAGTGAGGCAACATGTAACAGATTGGCTTTCAGACGAAAAATTAAAGCCTGAAAATGGCGGTTCGTATAGTAAGTTGAGCGTGCATGAATCTTTATTGCTTGAAAAACACATTGAAAGCACGACTTATAGCCGTGTCATCGATATCTGTGCTTATAATTTGGCGTCTGTTACACCGTATCTGGCATGACAAAATGGCTGCAAGCGCATTGTTTTAGCTATAAGCAGCCCAAAGCGACGCCGGTTAAAGTGGATGTTGCTCAGCAAGAAGCGTTTATCGCGTCTTATTTCACTTTGCTAGAGAGTGCTCTTAAGAATGAACCGATTGTTTTTATGGATTCAGCCCCTCCAACGATGGCTACTAAAGTGGTCTGCGGTTGGATAAGGAAAGGCAAAGATAAGCCGCTGGTCAAAACAGGGGCAAAAACACGGGTTAATGTCATGGGTGCCATTGAATTGAGCACCATGAAGGTGGTCAGTGCCCGTCCTGAGCAGGTGAATTCAGAAACCACCGTCGCTTTTTTTGAGCAGCTCAAAGCTGCTTATCCTGATGCACAAAAGATACACATTATTTTAGATAATTCTGGCTATCATTGCCGTCAGCGAGTCAAAGACGCCGCATTAGAGAAGGCTATCGTACTCCATTATTTACCCCCTTATAGCCCTAATCTTAATCCCATCGAGCGATTATGGAAGGTCATGAACGAGTGTGTCAGAAACAACCGATTTTTCTCTTCAGCCAAAGAGTTTCGTGGGGCTATAGCCGAATTTTTTGATAGTACATTGGCAAAAATTGCTCCCTTTCTCAGGGGCAGAATTAACGATAATTTCCAAACCATCTAATCCAGACCTTCAAGTTGAATGAGTATATCGCAAACGGCAAGCGTCGTGGAATCGACAATAGAGAGCCCTGAACAGTCTCCCTTCACTGTTTCAAAGAAGGCATAAAGCGCCATTGCACAGCGGGGAAGGAGTTCAATACAACGAGAATAAAAGGGAAGGGTTGGAAACTCAGCCCTGAGATGCTGACACACATGATGAAGATAGAATGATTTGAACTGGTGATAACGAATTGGATGGAACAATACCACTAGCGTCATCAGCTCTGCCAAAGAAAGAGAACTGGCACGGATACGCCGCTTGGACCCATCAGGAGCTTTGCATTGAGTAGTGGCTCAAATTTTTTGCAAAAATCATCCATTAAGCAATAAAGTTCGGTAATACCGTTCATGAGTGTCTCGCTATTTCGTGATGAATAATGTCTGCAAACATCATTATCTTGAAGTACGAGGCACTTACCTCTTCTTGAGCAAAAAGTTAGAGAAAATAAACGTCAATTCCTTATCCCGAACTCAAGTTAGGAATGAGCTACAACGGCGGATTTAAAGCCGGTTTACCGCACCGTATCAAAAGAAGCAGCCGAAACAAACAGCACTGGATGTACTGGAAGTGCAATGTGGGGGTAGCTAATATCCTGTTGTCCTGCAGTCCTGGTGCAGAAAATGGGGTAATCTGTCAGCTTGTTTTCGCTATCTGGCAGACATACGTAAAATCATTTACATGACTAATGACATAGCATCGGTGCACTGTCAATTCAGAGAGCTGACGAAAACAAAGGGCGCTTTTCTCAATGAAAATAGCCTGCTAAAGTTGTTTTATCTTGGATTACAGAATGCGTAGGAAAAATGGACTATGCCGATCCAGAGCTGGAATCTGACGCTGTCACAGTTAGTCCTTTATTTTGAAGGACGCCTTGATAGCATGATAACCTTACAGTGATTTTTTAACCTGACACAGAATTCTGAACGCCTTCTTCTAAACCCGTTGCGTTTGCTGATATTTCGTCAGAAATGTGTTTAAAATTCTTATTTACTTTGTGTAAACTGCGTTTTTTTGCCATTGGTTTCCTTGACTGAGTTTTACTCTAACTATTTCGAATAGGTTTTAAGATAGATTTCTTACAAATTCCATTGTGGTGTAGTGGTATAAGTTCGGCATCTACATAGTGTCTGTGTTTTTATAGTTTGATTTTGCCTGGAAAACGACGCTTTATTAATACAAAAAACAGTGGCACGAAGAAAATAGCTAATATTGTTGCTGAAATCATACCTCCCGTCACACCTGTTCCAACGGCGTGCTGACTGCCAGAACCCGCCCCTTGGCTGATCGCCATAGGTAGAACACCAAAAATAAATGCCAAGGAAGTCATTAAAATGGGTCGTAGCCGTTGACGACAAGCTTCCAATGTCGCTGCTAATAAATCTTGGTTTTTGTTATTTAAATTATTAGCAAATTCGATGATTAATATGGCATTTTTTGCTGATAAACCCGTGATGGTTAATAGACCAACCTGAAAATAAATATCATTTTCTAAGCCGCGTAGCCAAGTGGCGCTCACAGCTCCTATCACTCCTAGAGGAACCACTAGCATGACACAGAAGGGAATTGACCAGCTTTCATATAGGGCGGCTAAGCATAAAAATACGACTAAGAGCGAAACGACATACAGTGCCGGAGCTTGTGATCCTGATAGTCTTTCCTGGTAAGACATGCCTGTCCACTCGAGTCCAAAACCATGAGGCAGTTGATCGACTAGTTTTTCCATAATATTCATGGCGCTGCCGCTACTTACTCCTGAGGCAGCTTCGCCTGTTATTTCCAATGAGGAGTAACCGTTATAGCGCTCCAGCCGTGGCGGACCATATTCCCAATGAGTGGTGCTGAAAGCTGAAAAAGGCACCATACTGCCATTTTTATTCGGCAGATACCATTTATAGATATCTTCTGGCAGCATACGTGCCTTGGCTTCTGATTGAACATACACTTTTTTTACTCGACCCCTGTCGATAAAATCATTGACGTAAGTTGAGCCCCAAGCAGTTTTTAGTGTGTTATTAATAGCATCGAGTGACACACCCAACGCTAGTGCTTTATGTTGATCAATATTAATTTGCAGCTGTGGACTGTCATCGAGTCCATTATGTCGTACCTTGGTGAGTTGAGGTTGTTGGGTGGCAAGTTGTAATAGTTGGTCACGGGCTGCCGTGAGTTTATTGTGTCCCAACCCGCCATGATCCTGTAATTCCATAACGAAACCTGCCGAGTTACCCAGCCCGGAAATTGCTGCAGGGCTGCTGGCAGAAATCTTGGCACTACTTATTTTATTAAAGGCTTTGTTAGCTCGTTCAATGATGGCGAAAGAAGAGTTCTGACTGGCTGAGCGTTGTTGCCAGTTTTTTAAACGGATAAACAAACGAGCGACGTTTTGTCCGTTGCCGCCCGATCCTGCCCCTATGGTTGAAAATACCGAGAGTAGGTTATGCTGTTCTTCACTCAGGAAGTAATGTTCTACTTTTTCAACGATCTTGAGTGTTTGCTGTTGTGTCGCACCAACCGGGAGTTGTACTTGAGCCGTAAATACCCCACGATCTTCCTGAGGTAAAAAAGAACTGGGTAATTTAAAAAACAGAAATATCAGACCTGTGAGGAGTAATAAATAGAGTATTATGTAGTATCCGCCGCGATGTAGCACCCGTTTGACCGCAGTTTCATAGCAGCCAGTGTTGCGATCGAACATGTGGTTAAACCAGGCGAAAAAACCATTTTTCTTATGATATTGTCCCTTGGCAATGGGCTTTAGTAGCGTTGCACAAAGTGCTGGGGTTAGGATGAGTGCGACCAATACTGATAATCCCATTGCTGAGACGATAGTGATTGAAAATTGGCGATAGATGGCGCCAGTAGTGCCACCAAAGAATGCCATTGGCACAAATACGGCGGAGAGGACTAAAGCGATACCGATTAATGCTCCCTGTATTTGTCCCATTGATTTACGTGTTGCCTCACGTGGGCCGAGTCCTTCTTCACTCATTATTCGTTCAACATTTTCGACGACGACAATAGCATCATCTACCAGTAATCCAATCGCCAGTACGATAGCAAATAGGGTAAGTGTGTTGATGCTAAAGCCGCAAGCAAAAAGGATGGCGACAGTGCCGAGTAGCACTATGGGTACTGCTATCGTGGGGATAAGGGTAGCGCGAAAATTTTGTAAGAATAAATACATCACCAAAAAGACCAGTAACACCGCTTCCAGTAGTGTTTCTATTACATCCTGGATAGAAGCCTTCACAAATGAGCTGGTTTCATAGGCAATCTTTGCCTCCAATCCTCTGGGAAAGAAGGGCGCTAATTCGGCGAGGCGTTTTTTCACCAATGCATCAGTTTGTAGTTGGTTAGCACCGGAGGCTAATTTGATGCCGAGACCTGACGCGGTTTGACCATTGAATCGGCTGAGATAATCGTATTTTTCTGCTCCCAATTCAACCTTGGCTACATTGCCTAAGGTGACTACTGAACCATCCTGATTGACACGTAAAGTGATGGCGTCAAATTGCTCAGGGGTCTGTAATTGTGACTGAGCGTTGATCACCGCGTTCAGTGCTTGCGTAGCAACGGCAGGTGTTCCTCCTAGCTGTCCAACGGCAACCTGACGGTTTTGGGATTTAATGGCAGCAACAATATCTTGAGCTGTCAAGTGATACTTATTAAGTTTTCCAGGATCTAACCAGATACGCATGGCATATTGAGAGCCGTAGACATCGACGCTGCCGACGCCTTGGATACGACTGAGAGGATCTTGCAGATTACTGGCGACGTAATCGGCAATATCCTGCTTGTTCATGCTGCCGTCAGTGGACACAAAAGCCAACATCATCAAGGTATTATCGCCAGATTTTGATACTGATATCCCTTGTTGTTGAACATCCTGCGGTAATCTTTTAATGGCAAATTGCAGTTGATTTTGCACTTGTGTCATGGCTTCACTGGGATTGGAACCGGCTTGAAAGGTGAGAGTGACACTGACTTTGCCGGTATTGCTACTCTGTGCAGACATATACAGCATTTCTGCGGAAGCACCAGGATAACTGGCATTGATACGCACTTTTGGTGGCGCTAAATTAGGGTATTGTTCAATAGGTAGAGAAAAGAGGGATAACACGCCGGCAAGACACAAAATAATCGCGAGTACCCAGGCAAAAATAGGGCGGTCGATAAAAAAATTGGCCATTTAGCATAAACCTCTTTCAAATATCACGGGCGTCACCGCTAATGCAGATAAATTTTTCGCAAAACTTACCTCGGTATTTTACGCGATTAAATATGGAAGATGATTAGACTTCTTGCAAAGCCTACTACGTGCTGCAAATTCTGCGTTACCTAGTTGCTTGCAATCCTCATATTCGTATGTACCGCGCAGTTACTGCGCGCCATGCGCCTTGAATTCGCATAACGAACTACAGTTTTGCAAGACCTCTATTCATCAATCCATTTACGCACGGGTAAAAAATCGCTATACAGTTTGGCTTCGGGGCTATTGGGAGTAGGCTGATAATCATATTGCCAACGAACCAGTGGTGGTAGCGAGATTAAAATGGATTCAGTGCGTCCTCCGGTTTGCAGGCCAAAAAGTGTCCCGCGATCATAAACGAGGTTGAATTCTACATAACGACCACGGCGATAGAGTTGAAACTGACGTTCTCTTTCCCCCCAAGGTAAATTTTTACGCTTTTCAACAATCGGCAAATAAGCGGCTAAAAATCCGTTGCCTATAGTTTGCATAAAATCAAAACAGCTGTTGAAATCTGGGGTATTAAGATCGTCAAAAAACAATCCACCAATACCCCGCGCTTCGTTGCGATGTTTGATGTAAAAATAGTCGTCACACCATTTTTTATATCGACCATATTTTTCATTGTCGAACTTATCACAGAATTCCTTTGCGGTTTTATGCCAAGACACCGCGTCTTCCTTAAAGCCATAATAGGGCGTCAAATCGAAGCCTCCGCCAAACCACCAAACGGGATCTTCGTCGGCTTTTTCTGCAATAAAAAAACGTACATTAGCGTGGCTGGTTGGTAGATAAGGGCTTTGCGGATGAATAATGACTGAAAGACCGATAGCTTGAAAACTGCGACCCGCTAGTTCGGAACAATGTGCTGTCGCTGAAATCGGGAGTTTTTCACCATGGACATGCGAGAAATTAACACCGGCTTGTTCGAATAGCGCGCCTTCTGTCATCACTCGGCTACGTCCGCCGCTGTCTGGAGCACTCGCCCATTTTTTTTCTGTAAACTTACCTTGACCATCTGTTCTAGCTAATTTTTCGCAGATGTCATCCTGCAAAAAAAGCAGAAAGGTTTTGATTTTTTCAATATAGGGTGAGTTCATAAATGCTGATCAGAGGGTTAGAAGTTTTCAACTGCTGAGTATACCGCTATTCATCATCATTAGTTGTATCAGTATATGTTTTAAGATGTTGAAACATATTTTTTAAGGCGATTAGAAATATTTTGATAAAAAAAGAAGTAACCCCTGAGGTAAAAAACAACTTATAATAGCCATCTAGATGTAAATCCATCTATATCTGTCAGTTCTTAGCCTAGTCAGTACAAAGTACAAATTTTAGTAATAAATTAAAAATAACAATTAATAATATGAATTAATTTTTAATTCTATTCCAAGGTAAAAAAAATGGCACAACACCTTTTCACCTCAGAATCTGTTTCAGAAGGGCATCCTGATAAAATAGCCGACCAAATTTCCGATGCAGTACTCGACGCAATTTTAGAACAGGATGTACAAGCCCGTGTTGCTTGTGAAACCTACGTTAAAACCGGTATGGTTATCGTTGGTGGTGAAATTACCACCGAAGCGTATGTGGATATTGAAACAATAACCCGCAATACTGTACGTGAAATCGGCTATACTCATTCTGACATGGGGTTTGACGCTGATTCTTGCGCAGTATTAAGTGCCATTGGTAAACAGTCACCGGATATTAGCCAAGGCGTTGATTGCACTGATCCGCTGGAACAAGGTGCCGGTGATCAGGGGTTAATGTTCGGTTATGCGACGAATGAAACCACTGAGCTGATGCCTGCGGCTATCACCTATGCGCATCGTTTGGTACAGCGTCAGGCGAAAATACGTAAAGAGGGTACATTAGAGTGGCTACGTCCTGATGCTAAAAGTCAAGTGACTTTTAAATATGATGACAGCAAAATTATCGGCATTGATACAGTAGTGTTGTCAACACAGCATGACGAAAATATCGAGTTGAAAGAGTTGCAAGAAGCCGTGATGGAGGAAATCATTAGGCCGGTTCTGCCTGCTGGCTGGCTTACTAAAGACACTAAATATTGGATTAATCCTACTGGTCGTTTTGTGATTGGTGGCCCTATGGGTGACTGTGGTTTGACTGGCCGTAAAATTATCGTAGATACTTATGGTGGTATGGCTCGTCACGGTGGTGGTGCATTTTCAGGTAAAGATCCATCGAAAGTTGATCGTTCTGCTGCCTATGCTGCTCGTTACGTAGCAAAAAATATTGTCGCTGCAGGTTTGGCTGATCGCTGTGAAATTCAGCTTTCTTATGCTATTGGCGTGGCTGCACCCATTTCCATCATGGTAGAAACCTTTGGTACTGGAAAAATTAGTGCTGAGAAGTTGGTTGAGTTAGTGCGGGAGTTTTTCGATCTACGCCCACACGGTCTAATCAAGATGTTGGATCTGCTAAGACCGATTTACCGTAAAACGGCAGCCTATGGTCACTTTGGTCGTGAAGATTTTCCGTGGGAAAAAACCGATAAGAAGGAATGTTTGCGGGAAGCTGCAAAGTTGAAATAAGCATCAATGCCGTAAAAATCATTGCTTTTTAATGATACCGCCCTTTAAAGGGCGGTTTTTTTATACAGATTGATAACGAATTATGGTTTTGCAAGAAGTCTATTGATACCTGGGTTTGGTATCTGTTACTCCTATCTCTCGTTATCGAAAAAGATCGATTGTTATCATATAAGGTACTGAGTATATTTATTTCCTAGCAAAAATAGTATTAAATACTCTTTACTTTTAGAGGGAGAATATAAAAATGAATTTTATAGACCCAAATGTTTCTGATATGGTAACGAATCGTTTCAAAAATTATTATAACAACACATTTGATACTGAACTCAATCAGATTTTAGTTGCAGTAGCTAGCATGGATGAAAAATCTACTCATGAGTGTGACGATATCCTCTCTATGTTTAATGCACATGACCGAAGGCTGATTGAAAGTACCAGAGACAATCTTGGTATTCAATCTATAAAAAAATTAATTATTGATGTTATGTTTGCTAATAAAAAATATTATGAGTTTTATCTCAATAAAGCACAAGAAAATAGCGTGATCAGCTCATTATTTTGTGAGAAAGCCTGGTGTGATATACATAAATCTTCGCTGAGTTTTAAGAATGTTAGCAAGGACTATCTCTGTATTTTTGCAATTCGTTTCATGTCAGAATTGGCTTTAATTCATATTAAAAAGAAATATATTAGGTTGCAAATAAAAACATTTTCTCTCGAACACTACAACGAAAAATGTGGCGATTTATTATGTCAAATCTCACAGATGCTAGGTATGGTGGGCAGTAGGTCTACAGAACGGAACAGTACTAAGGGCATTATGGCAATGCGGGAAGTCTTGTTTCAGGTTTTGAGTGATAATTTGGAGACTCATCATCAAATTGAGACTAATAAAGAAAAAATAGTCGATAATATTCTTTCTCTTTATTATAAAAAACATGCTCCTAAGTATAATCTTCCAGCAGAGGCGTTATTACGATCAATCGCTATTGCTACTGCTGAATCTGTTTTTAATGTAAAAAATGTAACGCTAATTATGTTATTGCTAAGGGAATTATAGAGCCTTATTTATTATAGAAATCATTTTGACCAAAAGACAATTACAGCTTATTTAATAGAATATATGTTTACTTACACAAAGAAACAAATTAAGAAAAATAAGGGAGAGAAATTAATTACTCTCTATGAAGCTTCGCTTATTAACTTTCTCTATTCAAATGGTGCTTCGGAAGGTATAGAAAAGACAACAAGATTGGTCAGTAAATTAGTTTATGAAACTTTAAAAATACTTAAAAAAAATCAACTGCTGGGATCTTACGAAGAAAACATGGCTATTTGTAATGCTTTTTATGATATAGCTAGAAAAAGTCACGGATTGAACTTACCGTCACTGGATGAGCTTAAAAATAAAGCCAAAATGATTATTGATAATGTTAATCGTAATCTTAAAGACTAATAGATATAAAATAAATCAGGTAATGAAGCCATTGCTTGTCTTAATGGATATTATGCCATCTTCAAATTAGACTTCTTTTGAAAGCCGAAGGCTACTTGAAACCCAGGGCGGGATTCCACTTTGCTGATTTTTTAACCAAAAATAAGTTTACTACGAAAATCGGCTGACCAGGCGGCTCGTCTACGTTTACTGGCAATACTATCTTGTTTACCTTTGTGCTGTTTAATCACACCCAACACGACGCGATTGAAAAGAGCGACATGGGCTGCTCCATCCGGAGCTTTTATCAAGAGTTCATCTTCTCTAAACACCACATCCAATACCCAGTGAAGTTGATTTTCTATCCCCCAATGCAGCCGAATTGCCTGTGCCGCTTGTTCTGCATTCAGCGTTAATGAGCTGACATACCAACGTGACCGACAGTGGGTGACATTATTTTTTGTTCGTTCACTAGCGACCTCAATGAAAGTACGAATGGTAGGCCATTTCGCTTTTAATTCATTGGGTAATTCCGCATTAATTTGCATAACCGTACGTTTTTCTATCCGGCCATGCCCCTGATTAGTCTGCGTATATTCGTGCAATTTATCGCTATCATAGGCAAAAGCAAATTGCTGTTTTACCTGTTCAAACAGCTTCTTTTGAGTCGCTTTAAGCTGCACCACAAAATTGCCTTTACGTTGCGTGATAAGTGATGAAGTTGAGGTTTGGCAATGCAATGAATCGAGCGTCACAATAGCATTATCCAGCGCTAACGCGTCAATGCTCTGACGGGCTAATTCTCCTTCTTTTCCCTTATTGTTCGCCGCTTTTTGATAAAGCGTAATACCAGCATCAACATCATAGGCACTCACCACATGCAGCGCAGTGCAAATCTCTTCAGACACATCATAGGCACTCACCACATGCAGCGCAGTGCAAATCTCTTCAGACCAGGTTCTCCGCAAGGTTTTACCGTCGATGGCGAGCAACGTCTTACCGGCTCGTTGGCGTCGTTCGTTAATCCATAAAAACAAGGATTGAATCAGCAAATTTGTATCTAATGCATTGATGATTTTAGCAATACAATGACGACGTGGGCTCACACCATGATAAGAGCCATATTTTTTTAGCCAATCGAGCTGAGCTTCGCCAAAATCCTGGATGGATTTCCATCCCGAGGCCCCACTTAACACGGCGGCAAAAAACAGGAAAATAACATCGAGCAGGTGATGTTTGATATTAATATCTTTACGCGGGTCAGGGATCAGGGCTAATTGCTTTAAAATACTCATGATTACATATTCTTTAGGATACATAATATTATGAGCTTACTGCCTATTATTAGTTCACATTAAAGTGGGATCCCGCCCTGACTTGAAACCTACTGCGTGATGTGGATCTTGCGTCATGTGGTGTACTTATGCACACCGTGCTACCGCGCTGACTTCACATTATTCGCTGTGATTTCACAAGGAATCTATTGTTTTGCTCCGTTGGGAATAGGGTTAGAGGTTCGACTGAATTTGCCTTGTTGTACAACTTTCTATAATCTGCGTGTTTTTCCATGTTTGAGCTATTTTGAGATATGCTACGCAAAATTTTATTTTTTCTTATTCTACTCTCCCCGTTATTTTCTCCAATCAGTTATAGTCAAAGTATAAATAATTTCTCGCAGGCTAAAATGGCAGCGGCTAAAATTCATCGGGATGTGTCAGG
This sequence comes from Candidatus Fukatsuia endosymbiont of Tuberolachnus salignus, assembly GCF_964030845.1. Taxonomy (NCBI): domain Bacteria; kingdom Pseudomonadati; phylum Pseudomonadota; class Gammaproteobacteria; order Enterobacterales; family Yersiniaceae; genus Candidatus Fukatsuia; species Candidatus Fukatsuia endosymbiont of Tuberolachnus salignus. The sequence continues at coordinate 945,439 of NZ_OZ034983.1, read as the reverse complement.
AAGTTTTTACTGTGGCTGTCCCATTCGTTGGCAGGGGAAGAAAGGGATACCTGATTTAGCCGCTTGTGGTTATCAGGTACGCAAGACCAGTCAGCGTGCTGAGCGTATCGAGTGGGAACATGTGGTACCAGCCTGGCAGTTTGGTCACCAACGTCAATGTTGGCAGCAAGGCGGCCGCAAAAACTGTGTTAATGATCCGGTATATCGTCAGATGGAAAACGATTTACACAATTTACAACCTGCCATTGGCGAAGTGAATGGAGATCGTGGTAACTTTAAATTTAGTCAATGGAATAGTAAGGCAGATCAATATGGTCAATGCGCGATGAAAGTCGATTTCAAAAATAAACAGGCTGAGCCCCCCGTCCGTGCTCGTGGTGCTATTGCCCGCACTTATTTTTATATGAGTGACCGTTATCAATTACGCTTATCTAGCCAACAGAGTAAACTGCTTGAAGTTTGGGATCGACAATATCCAGTGAGTTCATGGGAGTGTCAGCGTGAAGCACGTATTGCTCAAGTTCAAGGCAATCACAATCCCTATGTACAGCGGGCTTGCCAGTATTGACCAGGGCAAATGTATGCATATACCTCGTATTTATCATCCCGTGCTGTTGTCCGCTTACAGCGAGTTGTCGCTCAGTGATAGCGCTGCCCGGCATGTTAGCCGTGTGTTACGCATGTCTGTTGGGCAGGCTCTGTATTTATTTGATGGTAGTAATCAGGTTTTTACTGCCAACATCATTCACCTGGATCAAAAAAATGTCTCTGTCCGGCTTGACGCTGGCAAAGTGGAGGATCGTGAATCACCTTTGAAATTGCACCTGGGACAGGTTATCTCTCGTGGTGAAAAGATGGAATTCACTATTCAAAAATCTGTTGAATTAGGTGTCAATATAATTACTCCGTTATTTTCGCAACGTTGTGGTGTCAAACTCGACGGAGAACGCTTAGAGAAAAAAAACCAGCAGTGGCAAAATGTCGCTATCGTTGCTTGTGAGCAATGTGGTCGTAATACTATTCCCGAAATTCGTGCTGCCATGCTACTTTCCGATTGGTGCCAACAACAAAGTGATGGCTTTAAGTTAAATCTGAATCCGCACACCGGTCGAGGCATCAATAGTTTAACACCATCAATAAATAATATTCGCCTGTTGATTGGTTCGGAAAGTGGTTTGTCCACTGCTGAAGTTGCCATGACTGCAAGCAATGGATTTACTGATATCCTATTAGGGCCACGTGTTTTGCGTACAGAAACCACGGCGCTTGTTGCAATCACTGCATTACAGCTGCGTTTTGGTGATCTGGATTATAAGGAAAAAAAATGATCAAGCTTGGTATCGTGATGGATCCCATCTCATCGATCAATATAAAAAAAGATAGCAGCTTTGCGATGCTGCTTACCGCCCAAAAGCGGGGCTGGCAGTTGTATTATATGGAAATCGATGACCTCTATCTGCGTAACGGCGAGGGGTATGCTCACACTCGCGTAATCACAGTCAAAGACGACGATAAGGGATGGTATAGCTTTGGGGATGAGCAGGATCAGTCGCTGCATGATCTCAATGTTATTCTGATGCGTAAAGATCCACCATTTGATACTGAATTCATTTATGCCACCTATATTTTACAGCGAGCGGAAATGAAAGGTACTTTGGTGGTTAATAAACCGCAGAGCCTGCGTGATTGTAACGAAAAGCTATTCACTGCGTGGTTTCCTGATTTAACGCCGGATACTTTGGTGACGAGGAGTGCAAAACGGATCCGTGAATTTCATGAGAAATACAGGGATATCATCCTGAAACCACTGGAGGGTATGGGAGGAACCTCGATTTTCCGCGTAAAACCTGAAGATCCTAACTTATCAGTGATTATTGAAACCTTAACGGGGCAGGGGCACCGTTTCTGTATGGCACAAAACTTTCTGCCGGCAATCGAAGAGGGCGATAAGCGCGTACTGGTCGTTGACGGTGAACCTGTGCCCTATTGTTTGGCACGAATCCCCGCTCAGGGCGAAACGCGCGGTAATTTGGCGGCGGGCGGTCGTGGTGAAGTACGTTCTCTTAGTGACAGTGATTGGGAAATTGCACGTACTGTCGCACCGCTGTTAAAAGAAAAAGGGCTAATTTTTGTTGGTTTGGATATTATCGGCGACCGTCTTACTGAAATTAACGTCACCAGCCCCACTTGCATCAGAGAAATTGAAGCAGAGTCTTCGACCTCTATCACGGGTATGCTGATGGATGCTATCGAGGTATATTGCAGGCAACCAGCAGGATAGGATTAATGGTTAATCGTACTATCATGGCTTTTGATTTTGGTACCAAAAGTATTGGTGTCGCCATCGGTCAGGAGATCATTGGTACAGCGACAGGTTTGACTGCATTTAAGGCACAAGAGGGCATTCCTGATTGGCAACAGATTGAAAAATTGTTACAAGAATGGCAACCAGATTTAGTGGTGGTCGGATTACCATTAAATATGGACGGAACAGAGCAACCATTGACCATCAGAGCACGTAAATTTGCTAACCGTCTACATGGGCGTTTTGGTGTGCAGGCTGTTTTGCATGATGAACGACTGAGTACGGTGGAGGCACGAGCTTATTTGTTCGAAAGTAGGGGCTATCGTGCACTGGATAAAAACCGTATCGATGCTGCTTCGGCAGCTTGTATTCTAGAAAGTTGGTTTGAGCAGCAAACATCGTAATGCCTAACCCCGATATTTTTATGGTTAAGGAGGTCGACATGACAGAAATGATAGCGGTAACTGTATTGCTATTTTTGATTATCGATCCGCTAGGAAACTTGCCTATTTTCATGTCAATGCTTAAACAATTAGAGCCTCAGCGGCGGCGGGTGGTGTTAATCCGTGAGCTATTGATGGCACTGATAGTTATGCTGATATTTCTGTTTGTCGGCGAAAAAATTTTGACTTTCCTTAATTTGCGTACTGAAACGGTTTCAATTTCCGGCGGTATTATTTTATTTCTTATCGCCATTAAAATGATTTTTCCCAGTCATGAAGACAGTGTCCGGGGTTTACCTGCCCAAGAAGAACCTTTTTTAGTGCCATTAGCTATCCCGCTGGTTGCTGGCCCGTCTATCCTTGCAACTTTGATATTGTTGTCTCATCAATACAAAAATAAGATTACACAACTGGTGTTGGCATTGATGATTGCCTGGGGGCTATCGGTGGCCATTTTGCTTATGTCTAATGTGTTTTTACGTTTATTGGGGAAAAGAGGTGTTAGCGCGTTGGAGCGTCTCATGGGGTTGATCCTGGTGATGTTATCAACACAGATGTTTTTGGACGGGGCAAGGGAATATTTGAGATTTTAATCAAGAGCCTGTGCCAGAGATTGATATTTAACCTAAGCGTAACACAAAAATTGACGTAGAATGCTTTGTAGCTGTTTCTATCAGCAGCGAGCAAAGACCGACCTATCGCTGGTAAACTAATTGTTGGATATCCAGCGTGCCGTAAAACTCCATCCTTTAGGGGGGAGGATGTCAAATGTACTGTACTACGCCGGGTTGCATGCAAAATAGATAGGATTTTTAATCTATATACGTTTTTAGCAATGGCGGATGTATATAATTAAACCACTTTTCTCACCAATGCAGTATGTTTTTGAGCCTTGTCGCTGCTACGTGTGATTGGTAAAGTAGGCGGATTTTTCCGCCCTCAGCTTGCAGGATTATCCTTTCACTATGTTTAAGAAATTTCGTGGCATGTTTTCTAACGACTTGTCAATCGACCTGGGTACCGCCAATACCCTGATTTATGTTAAAGGACAAGGTATTGTACTTAATGAACCTTCCGTAGTTGCAATTCGCCAAGATCGTGCCGGTTCACCTAAGAGCGTAGCGGCCGTGGGGCATGACGCCAAACAGATGTTAGGGCGCACCCCTGGTAACATTGCTGCGATTCGTCCAATGAAAGACGGAGTGATTGCTGATTTCTTCGTGACTGAAAAAATGTTGCAACACTTTATCAAGCAGGTTCATAGCAATAGTTTTATGCGTCCAAGTCCCCGTGTACTAGTGTGTGTACCTGTGGGTGCGACTCAGGTTGAACGTCGTGCTATCCGGGAATCCGCACAAGGTGCCGGTGCCCGTGAAGTATTTTTGATCGAAGAGCCCATGGCTGCCGCGATTGGTGCCGGACTGCCTGTTTCTGAAGCCACTGGTTCGATGGTGGTGGATATTGGTGGTGGTACAACCGAAGTGGCCGTTATTTCACTCAACGGTGTGGTTTATTCTTCTTCAGTGCGTATTGGTGGTGATCGTTTCGATGAAGCTATTATTAATTATGTACGTCGCAACTATGGTTCCTTGATTGGCGAAGCGACAGCCGAACGTATTAAGCACGGTATTGGTTCATCTTATCCCGGTGAAGAAGTGTTAGAAATTGAAGTGCGTGGTCGTAATCTCGCTGAGGGTGTGCCGCGTGGTTTTACCTTGAATTCCAATGAAATTCTTGAGGCTTTGCAGGAACCACTGACCGGTATTGTGAGTGCGGTGATGGTTGCACTGGAACAATGTCCGCCGGAATTGGCATCTGATATTTCTGAGCGTGGTATGGTGCTGACCGGTGGTGGTGCGCTATTGCGTAATCTGGATCGCTTATTGATGGAAGAAACGGGTATTCCCGTCGTGGTTGCTGAAGATCCATTGACTTGCGTCGCTCGCGGCGGTGGTAGGGCGCTGGAAATGATAGATATGCATGGTGGTGACTTATTTAGCGAAGAATAATGAATGTCAGCGAAAATAGCTGACAGAGAATAATGTCAGTCGGATAAGGGAACGCTGAATCAGGTGAACGAACTCTACGCTCAGCGGATTTAGTGTCTCCTCTTGGTGTCGTCGAGGAGTTTGCGTAATTTATGAAGCCAATGTTTAGCCGGGGTCCATCTCTGCAGCTGCGACTGTTCATTGCAGCCATTGCAGCCATTGCGCTGATTATTGCTGATAGTCGGTTCGGTTCGTTTGTTAAAATACGAACTTACATGGATACCTTGGTCAGTCCTTTCTATTTTCTCGCTAATGGGCCACGTGTTCTATTGGATGGTGTTTCTGAAACGCTAGCAACAAGACAGCAGATTGAACTGGAAAATAGTGTGTTACGTCAGGAGTTGTTATTTAAAAATGCTGATTTACAACTATTGAAACAATTTAAACACGAAAACATTCGTTTGCGTGAGTTACTGGGTTCTCCTTTGCGTCAGGATGAGCATAAGATGGTAACGCAAGTGATGTCCAGTGGTACTGATCCCTATAGTGATCAAGTGGTTATTGATAAAGGCAGTAATAACGGTGTTTATGAAGGTCAACCGGTTATCAGCGATCGTGGGGTTGTTGGTCAGGTAACGGCGGTCAGTAAATTCACGAGTCGCGTGGTATTAATTTGCGATATCTCCCACGCGTTGCCGATTCAGGTATTGCGTAATGATATTAGGGTGATCGCTGCGGGAGGGGGCTGTGCTGATGATTTAATATTGGAGCATCTGCCGAGCAATACCGATATCCGTGTCGGTGATATGTTGGTGACATCGGGACTAGGCGGGCGTTTTTCTGAAGGTTATCCGGTTGCGATTGTTTCTTCGGTAAAAGTAGATAATCAGCGTGCTTATACTATGATTCAGGCACGCCCCACGGCGGACTTACAACGCTTACGCTATCTGCTATTGTTGTGGGCTGGGGATCGTCATGGCGATACACCCTTGGCGCCGGATGCTGTCCATCAGGTGGCCAAAGAACGTCTGACACAGATGGCAGACCTGCTTCACCCGCGTGGTGAATGGGATCAAGTTAAAGCGCCCACGCCTAGAGAATGTACTCAAATCGATGAAAATTGCCCATATCAGACAACATCTGATTCACCAGGCACGGTCGGTTTTGAAAGTACAACATCACATGGTCGTGAGCCAACAAATATCGTGAGGCCATTGGTTCCGATGACGAATACACCGTCAGTTCGGGATGGTGTAATACCATGAGTGCCTTGTACAGTCATGGTCGTTGGATAATCTGGCTATCATTTCTGTTGGCGATGGTCTTACAGATTATGCCTTGGCCGGAGCAAATGTATATGTTTCGTCCTTCTTGGTTGACTCTGGTGTTGATCTATTGGGTGATAGCATTGCCGCATCGGGTTAATGTCGGTAGTGCTTTTGTTCTTGGCTTGATTATGGATCTTATTCTGGGATCGACCTTGGGTGTCCGCGCACTGGGATTAAGCCTAGTGGCTTATTTTGCCGCTTTTAGATTTCAGTTATTCCGTAATATGGCGTTGTGGCAACAGGCACTCATTGTGGTATTACTGGTACTCATGCGGGATATTGTGGTGTTTTGGGCTGAATTTTTGGTGATTAACGTTTCGTTTCGTCCGGAGATTTTCTATAGCAGCGTAATAAACGGTATTCTATGGCCTTGGCTGTTTTTATTAATGCGCAAAGTTCGCCGTCAGTTCAGAGTGCAATGAGGATGAGCTACGTTTCAAGTAGCCTTCAGCTTTCGTGAAAAGGTCTATTGCGTACGAGAGGATTACATGACCACTGAATTATTGGTCAATATTACTGCATATGAAACACGGATAGCTTATATCGATGATGGTATTGTGCAAGAAATTCACATTGAGCGTGAAGCAAAAAAAGGCATAGTAGGCAATATTTATAAAGGTTTCGTTGGTCGAGTATTGCCGGGAATGCAGGCGGCTTTTGTTGATATTGGTTTAGAGAAAGCAGGATTTCTTCATGCGTCAGACATCGTATCCGATACCCCATATACTGCTAAAGATGAAACGAAAAAAATTCAGAATCGGGATATTGCCGAACTGGTTGATTCGGGGAAGAGTTTAATGGTGCAAGTGGTTAAAGAGCCGCTAGGTACTAAGGGTGCCCGTTTGACGACTGATATCAGTTTGCCTTCTCGTTATTTGGTGCTGATGCCCAAGGTGGCACATGTTGGTGTTTCTCGGCGTATTGAAAATGAAAAAGAACGTGAGCGTTTAAAAAGTATCATTACGTCGCATTGTGGTCCGGTGCAGGGGTTTATTGTGCGTACTGCTGCCGAAAATATCAGTGAGGAAGAATTGTTGGCCGATGTTATTTTTCTCAAACGGTTATGGGAAAAAATCACTAAACGGAAAAAAACAGCACAGTAAAATCCGACATACTTTATCGGGAATTGTCACTCGAGCAGCGTATTTTGCGTGATTTTGCTGCTGCTGAACTTGATCGCATTCTGGTTGATTCTAAACTGACCTATGATCTTTTGGTAAAATTTACTACTGAGTATATTCCTGCAATGGTACCAAAACTGGAGCACTACACGGGTAATCAGCCTCTCTTTGCTCGCCACAATGTTGAGAAGGAAATTCAGTATTCATTGGATCGCAAAGTGGTCTTACGTTCAGGTGGTTACTTGGTTTTCGATCAAACTGAAGCCATGACCACCATTGATATCAATACTGGTGCCTTTGTGGGGCAGCGTAATCTTGATGAAACTATCTTCAATACCAATATTGAAGCCACACAGGTTATTGCCCGTCAGCTGCGATTACGTAATTTGGGTGGCATCATCATTATTGATTTCATCGATATGAATAGCCAGGAGCATCGTCAAAAGGTATTACAAGCTTTGGAACAAGCATTGAGTAAAGATCGGGTAAAAACCACCTTCAGCGATTTTTCGCAGCTAGGGCTGGTGGAAATGACTCGTAAGCGTACGCGCGAAAGTATTGAACATGTTTTATGTCATCATTGCCCGAACTGTCATGGCCGCGGGACGATAAAATCTCTGGAGACAGTATGCTACGAAATTTTGCGTGAAATTTTGCGTTTTCGTCACGATTATCCTGCAAATGATCTTCTGGTTTGTACCTCTTCTGCTGTGAGTAACGCATTAAAAAACGAAGAGTCTGATGTGTTGGCGGCAATAGAAACTGTCACTGGTAAGCCGATAAAAATACAGGTTGAACCACTTTATCGTCAAGAGCAGTTTCACCTGCGTTGCATGAGTGACAAATATTCTGTTGCAACTTAGCATTATAAAAGATATTAAAGATATTCGTGTTGTATAAAATCGTTTTGGAAGAGGCCTGGTGTTTGATAGTGCCCTTTAATAATAATTAATCTAATAGACCTCTTGCATAACCTGCTACGTGGCGCGAATTCTACGTTACGTGGTGTTCGCAGTTCTCATGTACTCGTATGTACACTGCGGTTGCTGTGTGTCGTCACTCGTGACGATTTTGCAAGAAGTCTAATAAAGAGCGATAAAAATATGAGCCTCACTTTTGTTAGTGAGCAGCTACTCGCTGCTCACAAATTAAATCATCAAGATCTGTTTTCAGTACTTGAACAATTGAATCAACGACACCTTGACTATGCTGATCTCTATTTTCAATCGTGCTATCACGAAGCTTGGGTGATTGAAGACAGTATCATTAAAGAAGGGTCTTACCATATTGACCAAGGTGTTGGGGTACGAGCAGTCAGCGGCGAAAAAACCGGATTCGCCTATGCAGATCAAATAACCCTCAATGCATTGCAGCAGAGTGCACAAGCGGCACGTAGCGTTGTTAGCGATAACGGCAATAGTAAAGTTCATCAGTTGAGAGAAATTGTCCATTGTCGGCGTTACCCGTTATTGAACCCACTGGAAAGCTTATCACGGGAAGACAAAATTGCGTTACTACACCGTGTGGATAAAACTGCTCGTGAGGAAGATCATCGAGTACAGGAAGTCAGTGCCAGCCTGACCGGAGTTTATGAGCTAATTTTGGTCGCTGCCACCGATGGCACATTGGCGGCAGACGTGCGGCCGTTAGTACGTCTATCGGTAAGTGTATTAATTGAAGAAAATGGCAAACGGGAACGTGGTGCCAGTGGTGGCGGTGGTCGTTGTGGCTATGATTATTTTCTTACATCAATTGATGGTGAAGTACGTGCTGATGTTTTTGCTAAAGAAGCCGTCAGAATAGCCCTGGTCAATCTTTCGGCCATTGCTGCCCCAGCGGGAACGATGCCGGTGATCTTGGGTGCAGGTTGGCCGGGTGTATTACTGCATGAAGCGGTTGGACATGGTCTGGAAGGTGATTTTAATCGTCGTGGTAGCTCGGTATTCAGTGGTCAGATGGGGGAACTTGTCGCTTCTCCTTGTTGCACGGTGGTTGATAATGGCACTTTGGCAAATCGCCGTGGTTCACTGTCTATAGATGATGAAGGTGTCCTTGGTCAGTACAATGTTCTCATTGAAAACGGTATTTTAAAGGGTTATATGCAGGATAAACTGAATGCACGTTTAATGGGTGTGGCACCGACGGGTAATGGTCGTCGTGAATCCTACGCTCACTTGCCGATGCCACGAATGACCAACACTTATATGTTAGCGGGCACATCGACACCAGAGGAAATTATCGCCAGCGTAAAACACGGTTTGTATGCACCGAATTTTAGTGGTGGTCAGGTGGATATCACCTCGGGGAAATTTGTCTTTTCGACCTCAGAAGCGTATCTGATTAAGGAAGGCCGCATTACTGATGCCGTGAAAGGTGCAACCTTGATTGGTTCTGGTATTGAGGCAATGAAACAGATTTCGATGGTTGGCAATGATCTGGCTTTAGATAAAGGTGTTGGCGTCTGTGGTAAAGAAGGACAAAGTGTGCCGGTGGGTGTTGGGCAACCTACATTGAAACTGGATAATTTGACGGTCGGGGGTACGGTCTGAGTCAAGTAATCACTTGAACAACAGGGTGGTCGCGTGGAGAAATTAAATATGAAGTGTTGGATAGAAATGATTTAACGGATGGCGCGTAGTCGCCAAATGTTGTGCTTAAAGATCAAGTTAACTCACTCAGGATAATTTTAGTTTTCTCGGGGTGAGTTGGCTGAGTGGATCACTGTTACTAAATGGGAGTGGCTGATGAGGAATTTGGTGGGTCGTGCAGGATTCGAACCTGCGACCAATTGATTAAAAGTCAACTGCTCTACCGACTGAGCTAACGACCCAAAAAAACACGTTCTGGTGGGCGATACCAGATTCGAACTGATGACCCCCTCCTTGTAAGGGAGATGCTCTACCAACTGAGCTAATCGCCCATCATTTCTTTTATACCTTAACACGCCGAGTTTGGTGGGCGATACCAGATTCGAACTGATGACCCCCTCCTTGTAAGGGAGATGCTCTACCAACTGAGCTAATCGCCCCGTCGCGTTATTGGAGTCGCATTATAGGGATAGTTGTAAGTGAGTCAACGCTTTTTAAAACGAAAACCGTCATTAGCAGCAAATTTAGTCAGAATATTATGATGTCATTATCAATTGGGGTCGTATGAATGTGTAGCAGATAGTAACAGCGTTGAGGAATCGAAGCGGAGTGGTAGAATGCTAGCTAATTTTTCCCCATCCAAGGCAATCGTCAGCATTTGCTGATATAGCGTAGCGTAATAAGGCATCCGAATGAAAATCAAAACCCGTTTTGCCCCCAGTCCTACTGGCTACTTACATGTAGGTGGTGCCCGTACAGCACTATATTCCTGGTTGTTTTCTCGTCATTTGGGCGGTGAATTTGTATTGAGGATTGAGGATACTGATCGGGAACGCTCAACTCAAGAAGCTATTGATACGATTATGGACGGCATGAATTGGTTGAATTTGGACTGGGATGAAGGCCCGTATTTGCAGACTCAGCGTTTTGATCGCTACAACAGTGTGATCGATCAGATGCTAGAAGATGGTAAGGCATATCGGTGCTGTTGCTCCAGGGAGCGTCTTGAGGCGTTACGTGCAGCGCAAATGGCCAAAGGAGAGAAACCCCGTTATGACGGTCATTGTCGCGATAGCCAGTATAATTCGGATCAATGCTCGGTAGTACGTTTTCGTAATCCACAAGAAGGATCCGTCGCTTTTAATGATAAAATTCGCGGATTAATTGAAGTTAGTAATGCGGAGTTGGATGATTTAATTATTCGTCGTAGTGATGGTTCTCCCACTTATAACTTTTGTGTCGTTATCGATGACTGGGATATGCAAATTACCCATGTGGTCCGTGGTGAAGATCATATCAATAATACTCCGCGTCAAATCAATATTCTGCATGCTTTAGGGGCACCGATACCTGAGTATGCTCATGTATCGATGATTTTGGGAGATGATGGTAAAAAATTGTCAAAGCGTCATGGTGCTGTCAGCGTGATGCAATACCGTGATGACGGTTATTTGCCAGAAGCTTTGCTAAACTACTTAGTACGTTTGGGCTGGTCTTGTGGTGATCAGGAAATTTTTTCTCTAGAGCAGATGAAAACGTTGTTTACATTTGATGCTATCAGTAAATCTGCAAGCGCATTTAATACTGAAAAACTGCTGTGGCTAAATCATCATTACATTAACCATCTTCCACCGGAAAGTGTCGCAGTTTATCTCTCTTGGCATATAAAACAACAAGGTATTGATACCCGTAATGGACCACAATTGGTTGAAATCATTAAGTTACTTGGTGAACGTTGCAAAACACTGAAAGAAATGGCCAGCTCTTGCCGCTATTTTTATGAGGAGTTTGATGAGTTTGATGCAGATATGGCAAAAAAACATTTGCGTCCGTTAGACCGTCAACCATTAGAAGCACTGCGTACTAAACTGGCTGCAATTTCTGAATGGAATGTGGAAAACATTCACCAGGCACTACAAAGCACTGCGGTGGCACTCGGTATCGGTATGGGGCAAATTGGGATGCCACTACGTGTGGCAGTGACAGGAAGTGGTCAGTCTCCTTCAATAGATGTGACTGTTTGCGCTATTGGTCAGCAGCGGACGCTCACCCGTATCGATGGAGCACTAAAATTTATTACCGCACGTGAAGCTCAATAATTGATGCCTTGGTAGTATAACGCCTGTTCGAGATTATTATGCTCTTTGATATACTTCGTGAAAAATAGGTGTAAAACGCTCATTATTGTCTTGTGCTATATACAGTGACGGTGCTTTTTCTTCGATTTTTTCTTTTTCTGGCTGTTCATGACGGTTTCGAATAGGTCTTAGAGCCTGTTCTAAATCTTCTTGAGCGACGCTCAGACGAGGAAAAAATGAGCGAAAAAGCGCAGTTTACATAGAGTAAGTGAGCATTTTGAACTCGTTTTTGACGAAGTATCAGCGAGCACAAAAGATTTCGAACAGGTTCTTAGATCCATTCGCAAATCTATTGAGTGATGTGAATTTGGCGTCTTTTTCAACGCTCAACGTAAAAGGTTGATTTAACCATTGACACTATTTCAGTGGTTTCATATGATGCGGGCGGTTCGAAGCGTTTAATATGTTTAGGCTTGTGGGGCTATAGCTCAGCTGGGAGAGCGCTTGCATGGCATGCAAGAGGTCGACGGTTCGATCCCGTCTAGCTCCACCAAATACTCTATCGGCACTCACCAGCGAGTACCGGTAAAACAAGAAAAACCCGCACTCTAACTAAGTTTGTGGGTTTTTTATTGCCTGTTGTCTTTCGGTGTGGCAGGGTTATACTCTGTTTTTTAGGGACTAGATTTGAGACTCTATTCTCTAGTCCTTAAAATAGGTAGTCCCGTAGTCCTACTATGGTGATTAATATGGCAATACAAGCAAAACCTTTGACTAATACCGAAGTGGAAGCGGCAAAGGCACCCAACAAAGATTTATCTTTATACGGTGGTGGATTACTGCTGTTTGTTAAATCATCAGGCGTTAAAACATGGCGTCTACGTTACTACCACCCTACAACGAAAAAGCAGACAACGTTAACACCAGGACATTACCCTACTTTGTCTCTGGTAGAGGCAAGGAAAGGATTTGCTCCAGATGTGATCGAAGCAGCCTTGGTACATGTTGGATACACACCAAATCCGTAGAGCCTATAACCGTAGCACTTATGCCTAAGAATACGGTGCTCGTTTTTTTTGTAAAAACACTTGCTTTGATTGGATAATGTCGGTCTCTTATCTTTTAAACCACGTAAAAAACAAGCTTATTTCAAAACAAACTTTGTCAACAGTGCCATAACAAGGCGTTTAGCATACTGCTCAGTTACTATATGGCTCCATATAAATTGATTTAAAATAATCGAGCAGAAAACAAGGTACCTAGGTCACTTTGTAGTTTTCTAGGGAATGATTTAAATAGTGTCGTCATGAAATACTGAGCCATAGAGCAAGGCATCGTATTTGTACAGCAGCGGGAAAAGAGGAGGTATTCTTTACATAGCGAGTAGCAATCCCCCGCCAGCGCTTTAGGTGTAGAGTAGAAAAGCATTCTCCACGAGATGTCGATGTTTGTAGAGCACTTTATCGTATTCGCGTTGAATTTTACGATTTGCATGCCGGCTTCTTCTGCTTCTTTAATGATGTTATGGCATAAAATTCCGCCAACATGTCTTGGCTATTAAAAAGCAAGAAAAGCTCACTTATGCCGAAACGGCGACACGTTTTTGTGTGGGGATAGCGAGCCTAATGCGCTGGGCTAAACGTATCGACCCTTGCCTAACGCGTGATAAACCGGCGACCAAAATAAATCGCGCCGCGTTGCTCCTTGATGTGGAAACCTATCCTGAGGCGTCTCAATACGAACGCGCTCAACGTATGGGGGTCAGTGCTCGAGGGATAGGCGATGCGTTAAAACGGGCTGGGTTTAGCTATAAAAAAAACATTTTATCATCCCAAAATCGACGTCCAAGCTCGAAAAGATTTTCAGACTAAGATACAGGCCTATGAAACCTGTGATACCCCGATAATTTACGTGGATGAAAGCGGTTTTTCCCATGATATGCCGCGTCTTTATGGTTATTGAGTGAAAGGTAAGCGCTGTTACGGCCAGCACGATTGGCATGCTAAAGCCCGTACTTATGTCATTGGTGCCCAGCTTAACGGAACATTAACCACGGTTTGTACCTTCGACTGCCATATCAACAGCGATATTTTTTATGCCTGGGTCACCCAAGATTTACTGCCAAAATCCCCTCCAGGCGCGGTCCTTGTGATGGATAATTGAAGTTATTGCAAAGCGGAGGGTTAAAAAACAACAGATGTAATGGAGCCAGGAAGGTGCTCATTATTTGCTTCAGACACGAACAGTTGTTTTGAATGATGAGCTAAAGGCTCAATTTGAGCGTTGGCGCCCCGGTGTCAAAATTGGTTTTGTTGCATTAATAGAGATAAATGAATTGGAAACGGTGTACCTATTTTTTAAGCAGCTAATAGATAGAACTGCTCCACGGGAGATAGAAATAAACTTTCCTGATTTGAGAGTGTTCATAATTCTGTGTTAGGGGCTGTTGACGTTTGATAATAAAGAATTGAAAAATAATAGCAAATTCGTATTATTACAGTTCCTACACCTAATAAGACGAGTTTGCGATGCCCCGATTGATGTTCAATGATGAGCTCTGGCCGAAGCTGAAAGGTATCATGCTTCAACACATTATTTATGACAAGCCAAAATTACGTTTAATGGTAGAAGGCATGTTTTTCCGACTACGCACAGGATGCCCATGATGTGACCTCTCTGAACAATTTGGCCGCTGGAATTCTATTTTAAAAAAATTCAATAATGGGTCGAAAAAAGGGAAATGGCTATCTATGTTCAAAGCGTGAGTTGATGACCCTGATTTGGAATGGCAATTTATTGATGGCAGTGACGTAAAAGCGCATCAACACAGTACCGGTGCTGCAAGCATTGGCACCGGAGGCGATTGGCAAAAGCAGAGCAGGTAACACCACAAAAATTCATCTCGGTGTGGATGCTTACGGATTACCTGTTGCCTTTGAAATCACGGGAGGTGAAATTCATGATTGTACAGCGGCACCTGCTCTTCTGGATAAACTATAAACTGCCTCTTTCGGATGTTACAAATACGGTGCCTTGCTCTATGGCTCAAAATTTCATGACGACACTATATAAGATCTTCCAGATTACTGTGTAAATTTGCTTTTTTTCTTCGAAATTTCCCACTGACCCTCTACCAGATTACGAATAGTGATCTCTAACATATTCTCGTTAAATAAATATTCTTTTGTCACATCGCTAATTAACATGGGTGTATTGTGAACGACCTTGTAAGTGGATTCTTGCGACCAAGAGGCACCGCTTTTCATAAAAGTCGTTAAGGTTCTCTTTTTTTTATCGACATCAAATAATCCCATCCCCTCACTCGCCAGTACAGTCAACGTTTTACTGAACAGGAATTGTTTTTTATCTACATCAAAGAGATAAATATTATAGGATGGCGAGCCATAACCCCCATCATAGCCATTGAGCAAAGCAATATCATCGTGATTATCGAAATTGAAGTCATCAATAACCAATGTACTATTATCTTTATCGTCTATTGTTACCGTATTAACTGTTGTTTTATTCGTAGTATCCAGTTGGATACCTATTTTCTTAATAGTAATGCGTTGAAACAAATCATCCCGACCTTTGTTAAAAATATCCAGGGTACCTGCTCCCTCACAGCTTGGAGAAAGTTCATCATCATTACAATTGGCAACTTTTAAAACGAAATCCCATTGTTTTGATGTTTTTTTAAACAATGAGATGTTTGTGTTAGCTGAAAGTGCCCAAGTAGAGAACACAGATAAAAAAATCGCCAGGAACCTGTTTGAAATCATATAGCGTACCCCTCTGCATGTGATAACGGTCTATCCAAATAAACAATTATAAAGTATGTGTCCGTTATGATTTTGCTTTACGTTTTTTCAGCAGCCAATACGCTACGGATAAAACCATAATGGTGTGACTGTTAGAGGGAGTTGGAGAAAAATAGCCATCAATATGATTGTATTACAGTATGACACTCGATAGTGTGACTCTGCTTGCAAATAGGTCATCTCCCCGCTGAGCCATGTTCATTGAGAACTGAATTGATACACATATTGCGAAAAACAGTTAACCTAATTTAGGCTGAGTTGATTGATAATGCAGAGAGATCCTGTATAGCGGGACCGATGCAAATTGATGTTAAAAACACATGCTAATCGATTGATATTAAATAACCCCCATTAATAAAAGCTATCATAATTTACCTTATATAAAAAAGGACATTATGCTTATGAATACGAGACAAAAAAATATCCTCCAAGCCCTAGCCCATCCCATGCAAAGTGACAATATTCTTGATCCTGTACGTGAATTAACAAAGGTTATTGAAAGTGTCGGGCTACATCTCAATTCTGGTGGTGGCTCTGTAAGTTTTACCGGAAAAGATCCGATTATCAGCAGCCCACTGCCGCTCGCGACTATGGCAGGCGTCAGCCTTATGGCGAAAGCCATTGCAGTTGCAGACATATGGCGTATGCGAACGGGTCAAAGTCAAAATCTTTCTATTAATCTCGGGCAGGTACTGCACCGCCTCTGCCCCTTCTACGATAGAAAATGGGAATTGCTCAACGGATGCCCTCCAGGTACACCGGAAGATCTAAAAAAACCATTTATGCCAAGTTGTATGTATGAAACCCTAGATAATCGTCGGATCCAATTGGTGAATCCTTATCCTAAGAGCAAAGCTGAGACACTGAAATTATTAGGTTGTCACGAAGATCCTAGTGCTATTGCCGAGATCGTTAAGAAATGGAATTCCTTTAAACTTGAAGAGGCGGCCAATCGTCATGGCATTCAGGCAACCGTCATCCGTACTGTCGAAGAGTTTTTAACCTGTGAACAATTCCCTTATATCGATGCATTACCACTCATCGAAATCGAAAAAATTGGAGATAGTAAACCTGTTCCTTTCACGCATAGCCCTAAGCATCCGCTGGACGGGATACGTGCACTGGGGCTTGGTCATGTTATTGCCGGATCGGGTTTCGGTCGTGCACTGGCTTATCATGGTGCCGATGTACTGAATATCTGGCGCCCCATGGATTTTGAATTTGATATGATTTACTACTCGGCAAATGTGGGTATGCGTTCAAAAATACTTGAGATCGGTCAGACAGAAGGAATGGAAAAATTCCATACCCTCCTAAAGGGAGCCGATATTTTCTTCTCGAATCGTAGGCCAGGTTATCTGGAAAAGTTACATTTATCCGCAGAATCAATAAGCTCTCTTAAACCTGGCATTATCCATGTTGATATGTCACTTTACGGCCATCAAGGTCCTTGGGCCAACCGTATTGGTTTCGATCAAAATGCTGGGGGAGTTAGTGGAATACTTTCGCTGGAAGGTACAGCTGAGGATCCGCGCTTAACTGAGATATTCGTTGTTAATGATTACGCCATGTCTTGGCTTGGCGCCCTTGGTGCGATGGTTGCACTTAAAAGAAGGGCTATCGAGGGAGGAAGTTACCGTATCCGTCTCTCCCTTACAAGGTTGTCTTTATGGTTACTAGAAATGGGTATCTTCGATAAGAATTATGTCCGACAAGTTGCAGGAATCGGAAAAGATCATGCTTATCTAGTACCGGAAACCTTCTGTGAGGAAACACCTTGTGGTCTCTATCAGGGTGTAACCGATCAGGTATATATGTCTAAAACACCGGGCATGTATCAAATTCCCTTGGTACCTAGAGGATCCTCTAAACCTGAATGGTTGTAGTAAGCCTAGAATTGGTGCCAATGTAATATAGCTGAGCGATGCGTAGCCCTTAATAATTGCCGAGTATCACTCTCGCCCGGCGCGTGCTTCCTGCTATTCCCCAACAACGAAAGAAGTGGTAACGTATTGTTACCCCCCCCCCTTTATATTGATGGTGTTTCATTTACTTCCCGGTGAAAGGCGGCCAGCCAAACGCACCACCGAAAATCAGTCCACCGAAAAAAATCAATAATGGTGTAAGGATGAAAGCATAGTGATGGATGACATCATAAAGTTCTTGCAAGATTACTCTCCTGTTATCAGTTTGTTTACCTTTTTCCTTGGCCTGGTTCTCGGGAATAAATACGCTCGGAGATAAACGTAAAGAATTTAATGTGTTGGCAGAACCCGTGCTTGAAAAGCTTGTAGTAGCTCAAACTTAACCTGACAGACACAAGCTAAGCCATCGAATTTGTCAGAGTAGTCTGACTGTGCGATGGTTCAAATAAATTATCGAGTTGTTTTTCTTTTACTAACTCTTTTGATGCAATCCAAGTTTCCCAGGGGGTTTTGCCATAACAATACCAGCCTGAATGAGGTCGCTCTCTGTTGTAGAATGCGAGCCATTTATCGATGTCTTGCTGAATGTCTTCCAATGATGAATAAATTTTACGCCGAAACATCACGTCATAGCCTTCATTTTTCATCGTCTTATGAAACCTCTCACAGATACCATTAGTCTGCGGGCTGTATGCCTTGGTCCGCGTATGCTCGATATCTTCTAGCTCCAGGTAAAGCTGATACGCATGGGTTTCCTTTTTCCCCGAGTATTCCTGACCCTCTGTCGGTCAGGATACGCAATAAGGGAACCGCTTGCTCATCATATAATGGCAGCACCTGATCGTTTAACATATCTGCGGCAACCAAGGCATTTTTCTCTGTATATACCCAAGTGAAATCAAGATGCAGGATTTAGCGCCTGGAAATTATCGTTTAAGCGAGATACCAGAGAACTTGCCATTTGTGGTAGCTTCACTTCAAAGAAGTTTAAGATATCGTTCTTAAAACTCTGTTTAGATGGGTAATATCTATTGTTTCGTGTTTGCTCATTCATCACCTTCCACAATCGCTCTATCGGGTTTAGATTCGGGCTATACGGCGGAAGGTAATGAAGCTGGATATTCAACGTAAGCGCGGCGTCTTGCACAAGCTGTGAACGGTGATAGCCTGCACCCTCGAGGATCACATGTGCCGTTGTCGTGATGGGATAATGCACGCGAATGGCAGACAGGAAGTGAACCACATTTTCACTGTTAATCGTCTCATCATCACGGATTATGGGGTTAGCCACATTCTGGATGTTCAAGGCTCCCATGATATTCAACCGCGTTCTGCTCCCGGTGGTCTCTGTCGTTTTATCCTGGCCTTTTCGTATCCAGCCGTAGCTTATTTTGGTGGCTTGTGTCGGATGAACGGCATCAATAAACAGTATGGGGTCATTACCCGCGGCGTCTTTCAATTCGCTGTAGGTCTTTATAAATTGCTGCTGTTTCTCAACGGCAAATTTATGCGGAACACCTTTCGGCTTTTTATAGCTAAAGCCATGCTGCTTCAACCCTTTATACAGACCTGATACGGTAAAGGTGATGTTCCAGCGTCCAGCGATATACGCCACAATTTGGTGATTGTGGTGGTAGAGCGGCTGGGTGAGATGTTCAACCAGCGACGTGGTCTGTTCCGCATTGAGATAGCCATCGGAGCCGCCATTTTCAGGCTTGAGCTTGTTGAGTTTATGATAGTCTGTAAGGTGGCGCCGCACCGTGGTTTCATTAATGAGCTGTGAGTGAGCAATCATAGGGGGAGTCCAGCCGTCTGCGGACAACAAAACACACCGGATCCTGTCACAGACACGGCGGTCATGGCTTTGACGATGTTGGGCTTCGAGGGTAATTTTCTGGTCAGCAGTCAGCTCTATTTTCATGGCTATGAGCATGATCCTTATCGACTTCAAAATCAAGCATCTTCATTGATCACGGGTATAGACCTTGGCAAAAGCGACTCTGGAATAGGTATCAACAAAGGTCTGCTGATAAATTTTACCCACGCCTTTAATGTGCCCCACGTAGTAAGTATCCTGAGAGCCGAGATAGCCCGGATGTTGCGTTTCAATTTGTCCATGAGCTTCTCGTTTATCCTGCACTTTTTCTAATGCTTGCAGTTGGGCTTCCGTCAGTAAGTACCCCTCCTGAGCTACTTTGGCTTCCAAGGCAGAAAGGCGTTTCTTGATATTTTCCAGGTCAGATACCGTCTTGCCCATCATGATGCAAGTGCTATTTTTGTATCGAATGGGATGCCTGATTTCAGCACACCATACGCCAGTTGGAGTAATTTGCGCATTGCTGCACAGACGCCCATTTTACCCCCTTTATGGCGTGATACGAGTCGTTGCCACTGTGCTTTCACTATCGGATTACAAGAAAGGGCAGCCAGAGCGGGCATATACAACGCTTTCCTGAGCTCGGTATGACCCCGTTTTGATAGGCGGCTCCGTCCTTTAAATAAACCTGATTCACAAAGTTTTGGGTTAAGCCCGGCATAGGCCACCACTGCCTTACTGTTAGTGAATTTTGACACATTACCCACATACGCCAGCAAACTGGCACTTAGTATTTCACCGATACCAGGAATACTCTCCAGCAACGCTTTATTTTTCTTTAAGTCAGGATCGTTATCGATATGGTTTTTTATTTTTTCTTTGGTGGCCTGGATTTGTTGTTTAAGTGCAGAAATGATTTCAAGCAGTGAGGATTGAACGACATCGTCAGCCACTGATTGCCGATTTTCTTGCATTTGCCTCATTTCCTCTAAACTCTTTAGATGGCGTACTAGCGCGGTTAATTGACGTTCGCTCAAGGGAGGAGGAGTCCAGAGGACAGGTGTATGCAGTGCGCAGTAGCGCACTATCATTTTTGCATCCCCCTGATCCGTCTTGTTCCGACTCAGTTCACTCTCACCAAAGGCATGAATACGTGATGGGTTTTCTAGGCTGACGTCAATGCCATTATCAACTAAGAACATAGCCAGTGGAACACTGTAACTCCCTGTGGCTTCGAGACAAATATGACAATCCCCGTAAGGGATAAGCCATTTCAGTAGTTGGCTAAATCCAGAGGGGGTATTCGGGAATGCTTTTGTTTTATACTTTTTTCTCTCTACCCACACTGCAACATCGAATTTTAATTTGGCAACATCAATACCCACTGCGGTCTTGTCCATGGCTGATTCTCCCATGAAAAACAGATAATTAAATGATCGCCCCGACCTTCCTTATAAATACGTGCTCTTAGCACAAGATACCGTTCGGTCTTACAGGCGACGATAAATATGTCACCGGGGTTTTATCTGACTGCACAAGCTTTAAGCCTAAGGGCGCAAACAAACTCTCCGGTGACATCCCAATGATCAGTTGGGGATCATCAACCTTTGAAAGTTAATAATCAAGATATAAGGATACCGTCATTGACCAAAGTGACCTTGATGTCATTGTTCATGCCGGCGAAGGTGATGATAACGTGCTCGTGGGTACAGATAAAACGGCTAAGGAAAGAAAAGGAAACAAAACCTTCTATGGCGAGGCTGGCAATGATTTTCTTACCGGTGGCGCGGGTGATGATTGCCTTGATGGAGGCGTCGGTAACGATACGCTGAGAGGCAACCAAGGCCACGACCGTTTGGCAGGGGGGGAAGAGGATGATACCTATCTGTACCGCCTGGGTGATGGTAATGATGTTATTAATGAAATCGGTGGCCATGACACCTTGGCTTTTCTTGGCGACATTACTGAAGGTGACGTTCAGCTACAAAGACAAGGCAGCGATCTGTACCTATTAATTACCGCCAAAGAAGGTATAAATGCAGGTAAAATTCGGGTTGAAAACCACTTTTCTTCAGCCGATAACCGCCTGGAAAAATTACAGATAGCAGGCAAAGAGTATAATATTAGTCAACTGTTGGGTGCTAATGTTGCCTTTAATGCGGATGAGACAGAAGAAATAACCCTCAGGGGTTTACTCCAACAAAGTGATAATCTGCCTAGCAGAAACACCCTGGCGCCACTAACACAAGCGATGAGTTCATTGCATGAGTCAGGACAGCAATCGGTGGGGCCCAGTGCGTTACCTGCACCAAGCAGGCAACCGCTGACGTTTGGTGGCAACCCCCTGAATGATGTAGGCACCAGGTAATGCAAAATTTGCAGGATTATGGATTAAGTGAGAGGCATATATCCAGTTAAGGCTCAGCTGCGTGAATCCAAAGTGAAGAACAGCAAGAGTTGCTTCGGTTGCGTAGCCTTGTCTCCAAAACGGTGATCCTAACCAATATCCCAGCTCAGCCCGCAAGCAGCTAGACAACTGGCACATCACTCATGGCAAATGGACGAAGCAAAAGGTGCGCTGTTGTCACGATAGGCTGTTTAATCATATGGATTTCTCGGGTGCCAATGTCTTGGATAGTTGATACTGGTTGCAATAGTGCCGATTCAACCAGCAAGTGTAACCCTATTTTTAATATCCACAATTTTAGAAAAATTTAGGGATACAAACTATCTTTTAAAATAGCGTTATTTTATATAGCTTGTCTTAACAAGTCACAAGTACAATATTTTTTTACTTAGTGCCCACGTTTTTTCTTCTTTCTCTTAGCTTGTCGCAGTAAAAAAAATTTTTGAAGTAGTTCTTCTTTTTCAAATTTTGATAGAGATTTTTTTAACTGTTTATTTTTCTCAAGTTCAAGCCTTAGCACCTCTTGAGCTTGAGTTTTTTGTACTAACTTTAATTTTGCCATCTCCATTTTTTTTCTTACTTCACGCTGTACCCGTTTAGGGTTTTGACGTTTAGTCATTGTCTTGAAAGCGCGGGGTTCAGTAAATTTGAGCTGGTAAAAATGGGTCGCAATAAACTCATATATTTCTGGAGCTGTAGGCTCATCACCAAATACAGTGCGAGCAACTGTATATCCCTTTTCATCTATGCGTTCGAATAACGCTACCCATAGGGAGTTTTTTAGTAAAACAGTGATTTTAATAGTGGCTGGCTTCATAATAATGATGGAACTAACGGAACGTGAATAAGAATATTTTGTTCTTTTAAAGGCTCGGGAAAATGATCAAATTCCATAAAGGCAGATTTTGTTTTAACTATTTGAACTGGTGATGCTTTCGACCATTTTCCATAGATATAATGATAGTCAAGACCCAGATTATTGGGTTTTCCAAAATAGTGAAATCGGGCATAGCGGCCTCCTGATAGGATAACACGCTCAATTTCAAGGTCTCTCTTAATCAGCGCAACTCCTGCAGTAAAACGAACTTCATCTTCTTTTACATTTTCTTCATGAGGATTATCATGGCCTATGCCAATAAACATACTTAAAGAATCGTCACTGAGCTCATTTGTTGTTAGCTTACTTTTAAGAACATTAAATGTCTTTGGCGCAGCTTCAAAATAAAGCCCCTTTTCCGTGACAGATTGAATTGGCAAATCTGTTAATTCAACGATATCAGGCTCATCCAGTGAAACATTTTCCAACTCGCTAACGATATTTAATTTCTTCCTTGCGTGACGCGGTGAATAGCCAAATGTTTCTTTAAAACGACGCGCAAAAGATG